>JALWZB010000114.1:701-13592 GCA_027002995.1 Desulfurococcales archaeon | reverse complement strand
CCCCCACTACCCGCTTCCTGCCCGCCTAACTGCCCCCTCAGGAGCGAGTGCTTAGGTGCTGAGTACGGGGGTGGGGCGGAGGCGGTAGCGCGTGCTTAGGGGGTGACGTGAGCGTGGGTAGGGTGGTAGTCGCCACTCCCGGCACGTTCCTCACGGTTAGAAGGGGCGTGCTCGTGGTTAAGCGTCCCGGTGAGGAAGTGGTTGCTGAGGTCCCCATGACGGACGTGGATGAGGTCCTCATATCCTCGAGGGGCGTTACCGTCGTTAGTAAGGCCCTCTACGAGCTTGTTGCTCAGGGCGTCCCCACCTACTTCGTCAGGGGTGACGGGTTGGTGCAGGCGATGCTATGGCCCGCGACGCCCAACAAGACGGTCGAGACTAGGAGGGCTCAGTACCTGCTAGTCGCTGAAGGCGAGGGCCTCAAGTACGCGTTAAGCCTCGTTGAGGCTAAGATCAGGAATAAGGCGTGGCTCCTGAAGTACCTAGGGAGGAGCAGGAGGGACGATAGGGTGAGGGAATGTGGCTACGAGGTTGAGGAGTGCGTGAGCGGCCTTAAGGAGTGTGAGGACACTGCATGCGTCATGGGTGTCGAGGCTACCGCCTCCAGGATCTACTGGGGGTGCTTCGCGTCGCGGGTCATCCCACCCCACCACAACTTCGTTGGGAGGGATCAGGACGGTGTTGACGCCGTCAACGCGGCCCTAAACTACGGGTACGGCATACTTAGGCTTAAATGCATGAAGGCACTCCTAGTGGCTGGGCTGGACCCCTACGCCGGGTTCCTCCACGTGGATAAGTCGGGGAGGCCCTCCCTAACGCTGGACTTCATGGAGCCCTTCAGGTTCGCCATCGACAAGGCCGTGGCCGAGCTAGCGCTGAGGAGGGACGTGCTCGAGGCTGTCGGCGGCTCACTAACCCCTGAGTCAAGGAAGGCCGTGGCTGACGCGGTGCTCCGCGGGCTGGAGGAGAGGAGCTACAGGTACGGGAACCTGAGGAAGTCCCTAGACAACATAATTAAGCTTCAGGCAATGGAGCTAGCGCACTCAATCAGGACGGGGGAGGCCTTCAAGGCATTCACGGTTAAGTGGTGATGAGGGTGCCCGTGATACTGGTGGTTTACGACGTGAGGGACGACGCCGCGAGGAACGCCGTGGTGAGGCGCTTAACGGCCCTAGGCTTCATAAGGATACAGAAGTCAGCGTACGTCAGGAGAGGGACTGCTGGGGTGGCTAGGCATGTCTTCAGGTCGCTCACTAGGCTAATCGACACCTCAACAGATAAGCTACTGGTGCTCCCAGTACCGGAGAGCGTGTACGTCGCGGCCTACGCGGTGGGAGGGAAGGTCGTGGGTGAGGGGAGGCACTCAACCATACTGGCTTAGAGCGGGAGGGTTCATGACTGTAGCGGAGATTCCCGCATCCCTAATCAAGGAGTGGGTCTGGTGCCCTACCTTCGCGTGGTTCGCAACCCTGAGCGTTGAGGAGCCCCTACCGCCCCACACCCTTGAACCGGAGGCTTGGGACTATCATGAGGTGGCGGAGGAGCTACTCACTTACGGCCGGGCCCTTCACGGGAAGGAGTACGACGTCCTGGTTAAGCCCACGCTCAAGTCACGCACCCTCGGGATTAAGGGCGTCGCCGACCTAGTGATGCTCAGCGAGGATGGGGAGGAAGCCCTAGTTGCTGAGGTGAAGACCACGTCCGCTTGGGCGTTGAGGGAGCACGTCACCCTACAGTTAACGGCGTACGCGGTAATGACTAAGGAGACCTACGGGGTCAGGGATGTGAGGGCGTATGCGGTGACGAGGTGCTGGTGCGTGGAGGTTAACTGGCAAGCACACGTACCCAAGCTAATCAGGGTGGTTAGGGAGTTGAAGGACATGCTTAAAACGGAGGAAACCCCGAGACCCTCCCATGATGGGCTACGCTGTGCCGCCTGCCCGTATAGGGGGTTATGTCCCTACGCCCCTTAACCCCCTGCCCTACTAGCTAGGGACTCGATAGCCATGACTAGCCGCTCAAGCTGGTAAGGGTCGCTGATAAGGGCCTCGCCCCTACCCCCAGCCACTACTGACGCGCTCCTCAAGGCTAGGTAGAGGGACTCAACATCGTACTCCGTGACCGCCTTAACGATTCTGGAGGTGAAGGCGTAGTTAAGGACTAACTCATTACCCCGCCTCACCATGTAGTACCTCCTAACGAAACCATCGATGAACCAGTCAACGGAGCCGCCCAGCAACTCCAGCTCCCTCGCTAGGCGTAGGGCTGGATAGACCTGAGTTACGGACTCGGCAGCAACGTTAACTCCCTGCCTGTACCTGCTAAGCCTGCCTCCTAAACCCTCCATGTCCTCAACACCCGTCACGTGGAAAATACCTAGCTCATCCGCGTTTGCTGGACTCTTCCATTTGCCCCGTGAATTCACTAGGATTACCTCAACTAGGTATCCTGCTGCCTCTTCACTGAAGGCTTTTGATAGCCTGAAGGCGTCGATGAGCATTAATGTGGCGTGCGCCTTACCCCAGTCAATCCTCTTAACCCACCTACGCCTGAAGACCCTGAGTGCTGCCTGAGCTCTCCACACGTCACGCGCCGCCACGCTGGAGGAGGGCGTGACTAGGGCCACGCCTATGCCGTAGTTCTGCTCTGAGCCCCTTACAGGGTACCTTAGCGCTAGCTTCAGCCCGGCCCTCACGAACCTGCCGCATGCGGGGTCGAATTTCTGCGAGCCAGACCCTCTTACCTTAGCGTCTATGTAGTGGTACTTACCTATCATCGGGAGTACGGCTATCAAGCGCTTAGCATTATTTAAGGCCCCCGCCTTATCATTGATGACCTCCCTCAACGCGTCCAGCGTCTCCGGTTGCTCTAGCTTGCCACGCTTGCCACGCAGATTCCTTAGCTCCAACGTCAGCGGGTGGCGCTTGCTTAGGTGCTTAATGATTGAGTCAGAAAGCCTCCTAAGTTCGGCTGGGGCCTGCCCTGTCCCCCTTGCGAGATCCTTAGCCTTCCTGAGGGCTTTAACCACGGTGCTGGCTTCGATGCATGGGTGCTTTCCCTCCCCCTCCCTTCTTAGCAGGAGTGCCTCCTTGAGGATTAACTTTAGCAGGTAAGCGACTAGGGCGTACCCTACCCGCTCACGCAGATCCTCAGGAACGACTAGCTCGTGGTACCCTTCCCTAGGCTCCACCGTGACTCGCTTGTCGAGGCCGTAGGAGTGCAGCGCATCTACTAAGGAGTGGAGCTGGAGGGCGTCGGTGAGCGGGTGAACCCCTATGGTTCTAAGCCTGAGGCTCCCCACACGCATCACCTCGTGAGGACCTCATACGTCCTACGTAGGTTGTCAGCGTACCGGCTCAGCCCAGCCTCCCTGAGGGCCTTAACTAGGTCTCGCTCCCTAATCACCACTACCGGCGCTGACGCCTCACTCATCCTCAGTATCCGCACACCCTCAGGATCCCCGGCCCTAGCGATGCTTGCTGAGACATTATCCCCTATCATCAGTGCCGTCAGTAGCGGAACCACCACGTGTCTATGCCGGTTCACCCGCTCCTCCAGATCAATGGCCTCCTTAAGCACGGCCCGCAGCGGCTCAGCAGGCATCGTCAAGGACTCAACAACCTCGTGGACATTAGTCCTAAGCGTAAGTACCTCACCAGCAGGTGTTCCCTTAATATAAGCCCTCAACGCGTTAAGTGTTGCCTCAAGCCTCTCACGCAGATCCTCCCTGTACCTACCGTCACGGGTGTTTGGCCACGCCCTAACCCCGCCGCGCAGGTACTTAACGATCTTCTCGACGAAGTCGTAGAGGCCGTGGTGGTGGTAGAGCACGGCCCCGGCTAGGGCGAGGTAGCATGCTTCCGCACCTTCACGAGGCTTAATCAGGGAGGCTATGGCTATGAAGGAGGTGACTTCATGCCTTATCGGTGCGTGCGTGCTTTCCTCCACCAAGTACTCTTGGTAGGGCGCCAGTGACTTACCCCAATCATGCATCAGCCCAGCGAGCGTTAGGGCCGACCCGACAGCCTCGGGACTCACGGACGCGTCCCGCGCCAGCCTAGCGACGTATGATGACGGGAGGACATGCATGGAGGTCACGGCCGTCGCCAGCGAGTGCTGGCGCAGTCCCTCCCCACGGCCAGCTTTGTGGCTGTCCCCGTAGGCCACCCCAGCAAATCTCCTCGCATGCTTTACGGATACGGGCAACGTGCTCACGCCTCCCCCACCCCCTCACGTAGTGTTAGGCCTAGCTCGCTGTCGTAGAGGTCCTCAGGGATTACGAGGTACGCCCCACCCCTACTAGCCGTCCTCATTAATCGCTCCTGATCCGTTCTAACCCTACCGATTGTGACGCCCCCTAAACTCACCCACGCTACGGGAACCTCACGCACCCCGGCCTTCTCGAGGATTTTCATGAGCGTGCCTAGCCTCACCTTAATTATGGAGCCCTCCCTCACCGCATTAGCTACGGCCTCCCTAACCCTCTCCCCGCCCTCCTCACCTCCCTCTAGGTACTCGTGAATCGCGGCGCGATCAACGAGTACTGCTAGGGCTAGATCCTCGTTCCTGACGAACCCGCCGAACTCCTCATGAACCCACTCCTCTATGAGGGCTGGTGAGGTTCTTACCGTGAGTCCCTCGAGGAAGTCCAGTAGCTTGTCATGCGGTAGCAACACCGGCGCGTAGGCCTCCTCATAGGCCTCACTGATTAACCCTTTGGGGGTCACGGTGAACTCGCTGAAGCCCTTCCAGCCACTGTCACGCATTTCCTTAAGGGCTTCTAAGGATGCCTTGACGAGGCGGGTGTCGTAGGGCCCGTAGCACTCCTTACCTCCCCTCAACTCATTAGTGCTTGCGTAGATCCTCACCACCCCAACGCACTCACCCCTAATATGACCCGGCCTGCACACCCTCCCTAAGCGCTGAGCTATTGAGTCGAGAGGTGCTACGTCCGTGAGTAGCGCGTCCATACTTATGTCTATGGATGCCTCAACGACCTGCGTCGCCACAACTACTGAGCCCCCGCCGGGCTCAGCTGCCTTACTGATCTCCCCAACTATCCTCTCACGGTCGCTTAGCGTGAACCTCGAGTGCGCGAGCACTACCGGTACGATCCTCCCTACCCCCTCCCTAATCATTAGGTACGCCCTCACGGCGTCCTCCACGGTGTTGAGGACTGCCAGCACCCTCCTACCCTCACGCGCTAACTTAGCGGCGTGATTAGCTAGCTCCTTAATTAGCTCCCCCCTGCTACGCATCTCCTTGAGCTCGACGTCGTAGCTACGTTTCCTAACCTCGCTCAGAAAGCTACCCTCCCTCTCTGGGGAGTCATCAGCGCCTTCCTCGTACTTAATCACTCTAGGCACCACCCCGTACCTGGCGAGCGCCTCCTCAAGCCCGTGAAGCAGCGGTTCCGGTAGCGTTGCCGTCATTAGTAGGGAGACCCCTCCCACCTCTGCATGCCTGCCCATGATGTGCGCCATCACGTTGAACGCCTTCCCAAGCGTTGGGGCCTCCTCACCATCCTCCGTGATTACTGGGTACATGTGGGCCTCATCGAAGACTAGTAGGGAAGTGTGAATTACCCCGGCGGAGAACTCCGAGTAGATGCCTCGGGCCGAGGCCCTCGAGAGCCTGGCGAAGGACGTCTTGAGGTAGTGAGCAACTAGGGTGTCGAGCGTGGTGACCACGTAGGGGTTAGTCAGCATCGGGGACTCATGTCTGAACATGTGCCTAGCCCCCACCAGTAACCTACTGGCACGCTCCTCCACACCCAGCTCCTTAAGCCACACCCCCCTGAGGGCCTCGAGCTCTGAGCCACGCTTCCGGAGGAGGTGCTCTATCATTGACGTGGCTGGGTAGGTGTGGATCACTCTACCCACGACGCCCTCCGTGACGAGGTGTGCGGCGAGGGTAACAGGTATTAGCGTCTTCCCGTAACCCGTCGGCAGCTCCGCGATGACGACGCCGCCCTCACCCACTAACTTACTTACCTCCTCAACCACTACCTGCTGGTACCTCCTGAGCCCGTGGCCCATCACGCTGAGGAGGGTTTTGACGGGCCCGCTCTCGAGTATGGGTTCTGCCTTTAACGTCACCCCCTAATCACCTCGCCAGGAACTATGATGAGGTCCCCTCCCCCCACCTCAAGCACGGCCCCTCCAGTAACTCGAGCCCTGACCTCGTGGGGCGTGAGAACCTGCCCAAACCTCTTGGCGGGGATGATCACCTCCTCGAAGCCGGGCCTCTCCACACGTATGGTTCCTCTGAAGTCCTTCGGCTTAATCATTGTTGGTAGCTTGGCGAGCAACCAGGAGCCCTCAATAGGTGAGGCGTCACCCAGCCTGAACACGTACCTCGTCACCACAGCGTCGTTGGCATGAACCTCCCTAGCCTCCCCGACCCTAAGGGTTGATGGCTTAGGCACGACTATGGAGTCATTATCGCCGAGTATGTACGTCCCCAGTAGCGACTTAATGACTAGGGACTCAGGTACGGTGCCGGCGTCGAAGATGAGCGTTAGCCTGAGCTCACCGCCTAAGTACTCACCAACGGGGAATACGTTGCTGGGCTTCTTACCCTCCTTCCTTAGGTCGGGCGGTTGGAGCCTACTCACTAGGTATGTCGCTGCGGGGAGGGGCTTCGTTATTGAGTACGTGCCCCATAGGGAGCCGTTAATTAGTTTAGCCCAGCCCTCCTCACCACTGACCTGCGCGGCAGCCCTAGCTACCGCGGCCTTAACCGCTGCCGGAGATGGGGGGTGTGGAGGCCTGCTCTGGTAAGATACTGGGGTCCTGTACCTGGCGCAGATCACCTCAGCGCTTACTGACGCGTACCTCAGGTTGGGCGGCATGGTTCCTCGATCCCGTCACTGCTCATGGTGATTGACCAGCGTTACTCCCGCCTGCAAGTGACTCCCTAAGTAGCTCCCCTAGCTTTTCCTTCGCCTTGGTGAAGGCTTCAGCTATGCCCGCACTTTCCTGGGGGTACGTTATTACGTTGACTTTCCACCCGGTTAGTTCCTCGTACTTCTGGGCTTCATTTACTGTTGATTCTATGTAGTCCCTCCTTGCCGGGTCGGTTGGGGTGAATAGTCCCTGCGCCACCGTTATTGTTAATGAGGTCACGTCGCCGACGGTCATGGAGCGTGCCTTCATCGCCCCTAGCCTGTTGAGCGCTATGTACATTGCCTCGAGCACGGCCTCAGCCCTCTTAACCACGTCGTCAGGAACCTTCACGAAGTATTGCTGGGTGTAGTCGTCGAAGCCTAGTAAGTGGGCGTCGAGCGTTACCAGCCCCGCGAACTCGCCGCTGATGTGCTCCACTCTGAATACCATCTGCCCTGACTTCCCCTTACCTTCCTCCTTCCCAGGGACGTGCCTGGCGAACTGTATTGGGTACACCTTCGCCTGGCTTAAGGATTCGTAGGTAGGCTTCATGGTGGCTACGTGTAGCCTGCTGAACCTCACTATGGACGCGCCTCTCCTAGCATCTTTCTCAGCATACATGAAGCCCGCCGCGTCCTCCATGACGCACTTCCTGAGGCAGTCCTTAACGTTATTCACGGCTAGCTTGCCTATCCCTACGTCGTTGCTCAGGTCTCTCTTAGTGTTCCAGTGAGTGAATATTCCCTTCCTGCATAGGTTGCCTATGGGTAGCCCGTGCTTCTCCGCCGTCACTATCAGTGCTTCCTTCACGTACCTCCTCAGGGCGTTCCCCGATATTATGGGTACGTCGAGGTAGGTCCTGCCTCCGTAGTATATGGGTGCCTTCTTATGCTCCGTGTACTCACCAGTAGCGGCTTCGTGGGAGGGGCTCGCCACATTTATGATTACCCTGAACGCCACCCCAACCGTTACGGGGTACTTCCATGGGGTTGACTCACCACTCTTCATGACTCACCACCTGAGGATGGGCTTGACTTACCCTCAAAACACCTCGCAGGGAGCCTGACGTAGCCCGGGGCGAAGCTAATGGTCGCTAGGATTGTCAGCACCTTCTTAAACTCCTCACCCTTACCCTCCCTAACGATCGACTCAAGCCACTTAATAAGATCCGCAACCCTATCAGCGTAGCTCTTAGCCAACCTACCGTAATGCTGTGCCCAAACCTCCTCAGCTAAGGCCTCAGGATCCCTCTCGGCCTCACCAGCACACCCATGAAACACGGCACCCAAACTACCCTCATAAAGCCCCGCAACCCTCCTATACAGAGCCTTCAAACCAGAGTCACTAAAGTACCTGCGCCCAACCCTATACAGCGCCTCAGCAACGCAATCAACATCATCACAACGCAGCAACTCATCATGAACATAGTCCTTAACAGTCGAAGCCATCCTCAAAAACTCAACAACCAACCCAAAATCCCTAACCAACCGCTCAGAAATCAACTCACCCCCAACCAAGAGCAAACACCGATAAACAATAACGACACAGAACAACAAAAACCTTTCTAATATAAGAACACGAAAAGAAAAACCACCAAAAACACCACGAAAAACAAACCACCAAAAAGAAAATTCAAAAACATAAAATAAAAATATAATCGAAAGTTACGATGACGTAACAAACAAAAACACACTAAACAACCAAAGAAAAACAAACCACCTAAACAGCACCAAACAAAACACCCAAAAACACAACAACCATCACCACCTTACGATGAACCATCTATCATTATAGATTGATCAAAACGTTAAGTTTAAAAACCTCCACCACACACAAACCAACGTAACAGGGAATCATCAACCTCAAGTAGTGTGATGGACGTTACGACTACCGCTGACAAGGAACCAATGAACCAAGACACAAGAAAGGATAAAACACAACAAATATAAACAAGAGACAAAACAATATTAGAGGAAACAAGGAGGAACCGCCCACAGATCCCATATAAGGGAATAGAAAGACCGCGTCAACCATTATGTCAAGACTCGGTATCTCAATGATCCCATATAAGGGAATAGAAAGTTCGGACACGAATCCTGCAGAGAAGGGGCGCCTCGGTACGATCCCATATAAGGGAATAGAAAGTGTGAGCTGACTAAACTGGCTTAGGAGTAGGGAAAAAGCAAGTTTGATCCCATATAAGGGAATAGAAAGCATAATGAGACACTTTGAGGATTATAATGTGACCATTTATAACGATCCCATATAAGGGAATAGAAAGCCAGTCACGTAGGCTGTCCACACCAGAGGCGTATATGGTTCGGATCCCATATAAGGGAATAGAAAGCTTCTTAACCTCCTCAGCGATCTTCTTTAACTTCTTCAACTCGATCCCATATAAGGGAATAGAAAGCGTTGTCATACCGGTCGTGGACACCCCCGTCGAAATATCGTACATAGATCCCATATAAGGGAATAGAAAGACCCAGAAACAAGGAGCAAGGCAGGGAACACTGAGTAGAGATCCCATATAAGGGAATAGAAAGTTCCTAGACGTGGAGGGGCACGAGCTTCAAGTGCTGGAAGGCGGATCCCATATAAGGGAATAGAAAGTCCTAAGGATCCGATGTGGTTCGCTGTTTATGGGGTGGTTTTTGATCCCATATAAGGGAATAGAAAGGACAAGTCAATACACTTGCCTTCAGAAGGAAGGTTGCTAACATGATCCCATATAAGGGAATAGAAAGGTTCGATGAGCTGGTGGAGAAGCTGACGGTGGCGGAAGTGGATCCCATATAAGGGAATAGAAAGAGACTTTCCACTCATGGTTTTCAACCCTCCCCCCTGGGGCTGAGATCCCATATAAGGGAATAGAAAGAACATAACGTCGACTGCGGGGACCGTAGGCAGTAAGGGATCCCATATAAGGGAATAGAAAGTGGCTGAATACTCACCGACTGCTAGGACATTTGCTTTAGGTCAGATCCCATATAAGGGAATAGAAGGTCTTCTTCACGATTCTCCAACCTCTCACGCAGTTCCTCGATCCCATATAAGGGAATAGAAAGTCTAATCATTTCTATGGTGAAGAATCCCTCACGCTCCTGAATGATCCCATATAAGGGAATAGAAAGGGTAGCTCTGGTGTGCCTAGCAAAGTCATGGTACCGGACTTTCGATCCCATATAAGGGAATAGAAAGGGTACTTGTCCCAAGCGTCGTCGAACTGCCCAGCCTCCACGGATCCCATATAAGGGAATAGAAAGGTCTATGCGGCATTCAGTAGCGTCCAGCTCCTCAGCAAGGAGATCCCATATAAGGGAATAGAAAGCTCCACGTCATGCGCTATGGTGAGTGCTAGGCTCGTTTTGCCGGATCCCATATAAGGGAATAGAAAGAGCTGTAACCGCGCCTGCGGTTCCAGAACGTCGGCCTGAACTTGATCCCATATAAGGGAATAGAAAGTCATTGCAGTTGGCTTAACTCCGCCTATGAAGATAACTTCCGATCCCATATAAGGGAATAGAAAGGCATCCCGCCAGTAAGATAATTAACGATGTTCCTGGCGAGATCCCATATAAGGGAATAGAAATATGCGGATCGCACGCTGCTGAATGATATCGCTATCTTTATTGCCTGCTTAATTAGCTTTGGATTTCAGACTAGCAGCCCTTCTCCTAACTTCCATAGGCTTTAAATGTGTGTGGGATGCATGTAGCCGCGAATGTAGTAGGTATGGATTTCCTATTTTAAATAGGGAATTCTTTTTGCGTTTCCTGATTCCTTAAAGTATAGCTTCTTGAGTGATGTTCTTTTCGGCCTAACTTCTTTTGCGGTGATGATCCGTATGGGAGGGCTGGGGTTGGTTTTTGGGTGTGTTCGTAACTTTACTTGTTTTGGTTTTATGTGGGGTTAGGGTGTTTTGTTTGGGTATGAATATTAAATGTGGGTCGTGATGTGTTGTGTGGGTGGTGTTGTTTGGGTCTCTTGATTGCTTCTTGGGGGTGTCCGTGGAGTGATCCGTGTGGCTTGAGTAAGGGTTTCTCGTGGAAGGAGGTCACCTATGTGTGGGGGGAGCGTAGAGTTAGGTCGCGGACATCTCTCCCACTCCTCTTAAAGACCCTCGAGCCTAGGGCCGCCCTCATACTGGTGTGCGATACTGTAGCCTGCGTTAATGACTTTAGCGAGGGACGCAGGTACGAGGACCTAATCAACGCCGTTAAGGGGAAGTATGAGGGCTTCATCGATGCGGTGCTCAGCGATGCTGGGCTCGCGGGGTACCGTGGGAGGGTGGAGGTAGCCGTCATACCTTGCTTCGGCACCTTCAGGAACGGGGAGTTCAGGACTCGGGCGGAGGACACGCGTTCCTGGATACTCTACACGCTACTTAAATTCCTGGTAAGGAACCTCACCAGCGCGGGCGGGGAAGGGATTGATGGTGACGTCACCGTGACCCTGGACCTGACCCACGGGGTGAACTACCTCCCAACAATCACGTACGCTTCCCTCAAGTCCCTCCTCCACCACCTAGCATTCATCAGCAGAGGATCCGGGAAGGAGGTCAGGCTCCAAGTACTCAACTCAGACCCATTCACCAGTCCAAAACCACCCGTCGAGGAAGCCGCTAAGGAAATCAGAATCAACATTAACGTTATAGAGGAAACCACCATACATCCATCAACGGAACTCCACCCCCTAAACAACGGCGCATCACTGAAGTTCAGGTTATGTAGACGCAACCAAGGAAGCGGGGAGCTAATCGAGACCAGTAAGAAGTTAAGGGAAAGGTACGCGCAGATGCAGGAGCAACTCAACAACCTGCTGTACTTCTACGCGTCGGTCCACGCAGGCATGCCCCTCGCAACCCTAACCTTCATGAATGAATTAGACCTAAGCAATCTCATGAAGGGTGTGGAGGAGTACTTCAAGGATCACCTAAGGAATGGCTTCGAGGTAAGTACTGATGCAGGGAGGGTCAGGGTCACGGAAACTCTATGCCTAGCTAGTCAGGTGAGCTTCATACTTAAAGCAGTAGCCTTACTGACGGCGATACGTGAATCACTAAGGGGAAGAGAGGCGGGGGCGGGGCCAACGTTGAGGAACCTAAGCACAGCAACAGAAATAATAGCGTGGAACCAAACACTGAAGGAAATGACTGCGAACGAACTACACAACATAAAGGAAACAATATGCGAATACCTCCTAAGCCCCAACAAAGAGGAAATCATCAATGAACTATCAGAAGAAATACCAAGAACAAAAGCGGCAGAGGCGGTAGCGGAGACAATCAAGGAATGCATTAAAAAATGCGTGGAAAACCTAGACAAGCTGGAGGGAGGCGTAGACCTAAGGGAAATAGCGGTTGCGGCAGGAAAGAAAGTAGGGGGCTTCTCATCAAGAAACTTCCTAGCTCACGCAGGACTAGAGTACAACACGATAAGAGTGGAAGCAACCGTAAAACTCACTTACAGAAATGAAGAGAAGGGACTCATGGAGGAATGCGAGAAAACACTCAAAAAGCAAGTGACGCTCCCAAAATAAACCAAGCCACAAGACCAGCAAAGAAGTGAAGCGCCACCACTCTGAGTGTCGGCAAGGACGAAACGGATTGGGGCCAGCATCCTCAACGCTTCATAGCATCCTTAGCGCATGAAACCCGCATCATAGTCCTGCCTGAGGTAATCCTCTGACGGGGTATCTCCCAGCATGGGCCCGAAGACCGTATTCCTGAGGCGTTTGCGCAACCCTATGAGGGCCTCCACACCCGCGCCCTCCAAGACCCCCTGCGAAGCGAATGGTGGTTCGGTGCTCGGTAAGGAAAATACTATTTTGGATGAGGTGGGTCCTTCCCCTACCTCTACCCGCGCTCCATTACCGTGAATAATGACTGCGGGGTTTGGGGGTGGGTTTCGTTCACTGGTTTCGGCTTGATTTACGTGTTTGGGGTGCCCGTGTTGAGTGCTTTCATTATTTCCGCTATTTTGTTCTTCATTAGCTTGTCTGG
>JALWZB010000114.1:0-691 GCA_027002995.1 Desulfurococcales archaeon | reverse complement strand
CGTGCCGACGCTTTTTTCTGGGTTGAGCACGAACCTTCCTTTTCCGCAGGACTTCTTCCCGCCTACCGATACCCCGATTTCTTTGAGGTACGTTAGTAGAGTGGAGAGTATTTTTGCCTCGCTTGAGCCGGGCACTATGTTCTTAACACGTACTGTCACCTCCAGCTTCTTGGCGACTAGGTTCTCTATGGTGTAGAGGTGTTTGGCCTTGACGGTGGATGTGGGCCTGTCTATGGATGCGTGGGTTACTGCGTGGATGCCTTCCGTGTGAAGGGTTACGTCAATTATTTCTAGCTTGGCCTTAAGTCCGGGTCCCCCGAATAGCCTGCAGATCGGGCATAGGGGGGCTATGATTGGCTCTGCCGCGCGCGGTGCCGTGGTTAAGTCCTTCCAGCCCTTCGCGGCCTTAGAGAGCTCTTCCCTGCCCTCATCGGTTGTGAAGTGCTGGTATAGCTCCTTATCAGCGAGTACCTTCTCGATTACTGTCTTGACTAGGCTCGCGTACCCCTGACCTAACTCACTGCATGTGTGCCTAATGATGTCTCCTTCAGGCTCGCAGTGGGCGTTCAGGAATATTTGATCTAGACTCTCAGGCTCAGTTATGGATGCCTTACTAATGCCTTCAGCCACAGCCCTCAGCGCTCCGTGAATGCTTGATGGCGGTATGTAGGGCTCATTATTAACCCTGAAC
>JALWZB010000113.1 GCA_027002995.1 Desulfurococcales archaeon | reverse complement strand
GTATCCTCCTGAAGTCGCTATCCAGTGTTAAGAGTTCTCTTATTCCTTCCCTACTCATTACCGCCACTATTAGGGCGTCGTTTGGGAGCAGCTTGTATTCCATGACTATTTTCTTGCTTTCCTCGAAGTCTCTGAGGGTTGATGGGATAACATTCAACTTCTCCGCTATCTTGTTAAGTCCGGCTAGCCTGGCCTTGATGACGTTTTCAGCTATTCCTTTCTCAAATACTTTACTTAATCCTATATGCACTCATCGATCCCTCCTTCTCAATGATTGACAATGCAATGAGTTTATACGCCGCCTCTTCCAAGACATGTGTTGAAGTATACGGCTCTGCCCCTACCAAGTATTCGAGAAGGCGGTATTCCTTGCCTATTATTACACGTATGAGGATATTAGCATCAACGAAGAGCCTCCTCAAGGTATAACTCCTCCACTAGATCCAGTAGCTCTACTCTGCCTGGAGGGAGACCCCTCATGAACTCCCTTACCTCACGGTAATCATCCTCGCTGAATACCCTGCGCCTGATAACGACGTCCACCTCCTCACCCTCCCTCAACTGCAAAGGCTCTAATGGCTTGAGAACTCCTTTTTCGTATCTGACCCTTATGACCCTAGACAATTCTTACCCCTCGTCTATACACCCATTATACACTATACGCATTGAGGCAATTAGTCTTTCTAGTCTAGACGTTTCCAGACTGTCATTAATGATATCCTCTAGTGATAATCGCTTGTGTAAACGCCAAGCCTTCGGAGCCAGAGGCCCCTAGGTTCAAGCCTTCGGTGGGTTCGCCGCAATTTGCATGATATTCTGTTCATCACGCAACTTACTACCTTAACTTTAAACTATGATGGTAGTTAGTGTTGGCGGTTGGGTTGGGGTGGTGTGGGGAACCGAATTAGGTTTTTAGGAGGGAGTTGCTTGGGTGTTATATGCTCATTAATATGTCGTAGATGTTTACCTCACGTAGCCTCCGCATCGATGTTATTGCGAGGATTAGCAGGATGGTTGATGATGCTATTATGACTGCCGTTAGGGTCAGCGGGTTTAGGGTGGTTGGTGCGCTACCGCCGACCGTTACTGAGGCCGCCAGCAACGTCATCATGGCGGTGACTGGGTTGTAGGGCTTGGCACCCGCTGGTGTTACGAGGGATACTAGGTAGGTACATAGCACTAGTAATGGCACACCATTAACTAGTCTGGCGGCGGCTGCCCTACTCACTAGTATTAAGCCTACCGTGACACCTAGTGCCGACGTGAATAGTGATGACAGCACCACTGCGAGAACGATTAAACCGACGTTAATAATCGGCACCGTACCGTCGAACACGTAGTATATGAGCGTAAGTAGCGCCGTGAAGAGGGGTGAGAGCGCCATCTGAGTGGTCATGCCGGCTAGGACTAGGGTCAAGGCTAGCTTGGCCGGGTTAATGCCTGCATGCCTGGTTAAGTAGCTGAAGGCCCCCGAACCAATGAGTACTGACCTCGCCATCCCACCCACTATAGAGAAGGAGAATAGCAGGTACATCATAGAGAACCACGAAGGTAACGGGATCTTAGCGGCCTCAGCACCCACGAAGCCCATGAGCCCCGCCACGAACAGTAACCCCATGTAGATCGTCGGCGATAGGAGGTACGTCCTAAGGAGCGACGCAAAGTAGATGGCTAGGGCTCCCCTCACAGTCACACCCCACGGTAGTTCCTCCTATACAGCTGCGTGAGGTCACCCACATTACGCAGCGGCACGCCCCTCCCCCCACCACCCTCGACGAGCGAGTATTCCTCACCACCCACCCGAATAACTAGAGCAGCTCTCGGGTCACGACCACGGACAACCTCCATCCCGAAAACCCTGCGCGACTCAATAGGTCCGTAAAGGGACCCATCGAACATGAAGAATAGATCCCAGTCGCTGAACTCCCTAAGTAAGTGGATGCTATGTAACGTAAGTACAACCTGCCTGCGCTCAGCAACCCCGCGGATCTCGTTAACGAGCCTCTCAACGAGGCACGGATCCAGGTCCTCGAAAGGCTCGTCGAGCAGGACAACCCTAGAATCCGCATGCAGTGCTAGGGCGGTGGTGACCCACTTCCTCTCACCAGCCGATAGCTTCCAGAGCACCTTAGCCTTAGGGCTTATGAGGGACAACAGTTCCCGCAAACCACGGTAGTCGCAGCCGAACGCCCTGCAGTATATCTTAACTAAGTCATCAACCCCCACACCAGGGAGGAAATACGCTGACTCAACATTTGTCGCTACCAGCCTAGGAGGTACGTTAGCCCCAACAACGTTAACCCCATCCACCTCAACCACACCCTCAGAAGGCTTGTAGAGACCAACGATAACCTTCATGAGCGTGGTCTTACCAGCACCGTTCGGCCCCAGAACCACTGAGTTACCCCTAAACACGGCTGAAGGTATGGATAAGATCACCTTACCGCCTAAGCTAACCGTAACCCTAACAAGCCTAATCATTGGCTACTCACCCACCCTGAACAACCATCAGGATGCTTAACGCCAGCATCCCTAGGTCCTCCCTAGGGTCAATACCTAATACCTCCTCCACAATCTCATTTATAAGACCTTTGAGCGCAACTGCGGTATCCGTCACCCCCAGCGCCGCATACCATGCTTACCAATATTCTCTTAATGAAAGCAGTTGAGGGGAATTCTGCAGGGAGGGCCCGCTAAAGCATATTGTCGAAATATCCTCCATGGAACTACAATAATCATCACCTGAACCTTGCTAGGACTTCGTAGAGTTCATGTTCTGTATACACCGTCGGTATTAGCCTTATGTTGAGTCTTTCGATTAGCTTTCTAACAGTATTGAGTACCTTTCCGGGTATCCATGTTTCCTTATCCACTTTTTAGCTGTGTGGGCTCCCCTGACCCCGTGCCTGTGTTCTAGGTAATGCATTGTTGCGGTGTAGATTATCTCGTTATGGACCACGAAGTCGATAGCATACTTACCTGGATTCTCTTCTAAGAGGTTCAGCGTCCTCTCTGTTCTGGGTGTCTTGGGAGGATGTGGTAGAGGATGTTTGTATCTAGGAAAATCATGCCTGCCACGCCCCCTCCAGATACCGCTTCAGCTCCTCATCATTAGACTCTCCAAGGACGCCAATGAGATCCTTAAGCTTATTCCTCACGCTCTCCACAACCTCCACCCTAACCTCCTCCCCCTCCTGAAGATCTACTGGCTCCAAAGGCTTCAACACGCCCCTCTCGTACCTAACACGTATGACCTTAGCCAAGACACTCACCAACCGCGCATAGTGTCGCCTTCCAAGGCAATTAGCGTTTCCCTCGGATCCCAGCGAAACGCTTCACAAACTACTCACGTGATGCCTGAATTAGCTACTGATAATACTTAAATGTCGAAGTCCCCCCTTACTATGGGCCTTACGCTCCTAAGCCCATCTCTAAGGGGCTTTATTACGTGTCCTTCTGTTTTCCTGGCTTTATCTTCAGCGACCCATGCTCTATCTCAACGTGCTCCACTACCCCAGAGAGGAACTCCGTTAGGTGGGTCTCCGCCATGGAGTACACAGCGTGCAGGGCTGTGAGTATGTTCGCTGCGTCCACAGGCACTAGGCCTCCCGACACCACCTTCCTCCTTTAGGATCTTCTTTAGCGCCCGTATAATCTTAGAAAGTGCCTGTGTTAACTCGTTTTCAGGGGGACCTGACGTAGTTAGGCGACTTTAAATTTTCCGACGTCATAACTTTAGATGGTCGTTAGCTTGGTTGACGCGTTAATAGCTGGGTGGAAGGAGACGTCACTCATAGATGTTCATGGAGCGGTGACCTTCACGGTGTGGTTCTGCGGTTGCAACCTCCGGTGTCCTTTCTGCCATAATCATAGGTTAGCTGATGTGGAGCCCGGGACGTGTAGGTGGGTTCCGGTTAGGGGTGGTGAGGGCTCGATCGAGGAGGCGTTGAGCCACGCAACCCGCTTCATAGACTACGTGCACGTCACGGGCGGCGAGCCCCTAGTGCAGGTGGGGGCGGTTGCGGAGCTCTTCAGGGCGGCTAGGGAGTTGGGCGTTAAGACCAGCCTAAACACCAACTTAACCCTCACGGGGCCACTTAAGGAGCTCCTGAGTGAGGGGTTAGTGGATCACGTTGCCACGGACCTCAAGAC
>JALWZB010000112.1 GCA_027002995.1 Desulfurococcales archaeon | reverse complement strand
CTAGGGAAGCTGGCATGCACTACGCCACAATAGCGTTGGTGACGGACTACGATGTATGGGCAGACCACCCAGTAACGGCTGAGGAGGTCGCCCGGGTAATGGCTGAGAACGTAGCTAAGGCTAAGAAGCTAATCCTTGATGCAGTACCGGAGATCCCGAAGGAAGGGGAGAAGGTGGGATGCGCTTGCGAGGAGAGCCTGAAGAACGCGCTGGTGTAGTGACGCGGGTAGAGAGGAAGGTTAGCGGAGCCCTCGACGCAGTGCGTGATGAGGCGGTTCAGGAGCTGGGAAACTTCATCAGGGAAGTAAGTCAGAAGCTAATACTAACCTACGCGGGCCCGTATAGCTCTCCCGCCAGATACTTTTCCCTAGTACTGAGTAGCTTAACAGCAGTGAATAGCGACTGGATGCACCCACAGGACCTAATGTACTACACCGCGCCCTACGACGAAGGTCATGAGGCAGGGGTAATAATCTTCGCGTCGGATGCGGGGTTAAACACCCTAGCAATGCTGATCGAGCAACTCGTGTGGACGGGACACAAGGTAATGATAGTTACTCAACATGAGTTACCTGACATAATATCCTTCAGAATACCCGAAAACACAGCAATCGTCAACCTAAATACCGATGACTGGTTACTGACCACACATGTCCTGATTGCGAGAGCGATAGCGGAGTTCGGCGAATCCAAAGGGATAAGGTTAGAGAGGCTCGGCAGGGAAGCCTCGAACATAAGACCTATAATCAAGGACCTCCTAGAGGAGTACGCGGACACCCTAAACCATGTGCGGGAATTCATAAGGACCCCAACCATAGTTACCGCGTCACCAACTATGTGGGGAGCAGCCGAAGCGATAGCATACTCCAACCACGCACGCGCCGGCAGATACCTCGTAGAACCGGAAGCAGTGCCGCAGATCTCCATATTCACAGGGAAAGTGCTGATAATCAGCACAGACGTCGAGGAATACTCACTGAAGCAAATAAAGTCACTACCACTCACAACATCAGTTAAGGTGCAGGAAGTAAGGTTACACACCGACCCATTAACAGCACCCATATACGGCATAATACTCGTTAGGGCCCTCGAGCACATGCGGTGAGCGTAGGGCATGAAGGGACCAGTACTAATAGTGGGCGCGTCAGGGAAGATCGGACGGGCGATAGCAAAGAGAGTAGCTAGCATAGGATGTGACCTAATACTTCAATGTAATAAGAACTGCGACGTGCTGAAAGAGGTGGAAGAGTCGTCACCTAAGTCAAAAACCTACATAGTGAAACACGACTTCCTCAAGGAAGGTATAGACACCTTCATAAACAAGGTAAGGGCTATAGCAGAGAGAGCTCCCAGTACAGCAATAATTAGTGTCGGCATTTACGACGACACTAGATCCAGTGAGTCAACCGAGCAGAACGTATTGTCGGTACTCACACTTAACCTCGCTGTCCATATACGCATTATTGAGGCGCTCGCCACATGGATGGGGGAGGATGGAGGCACAATAGTAGTACTGACCGACGCCACACCACTTCGAGGACCCAATGTTTACTGCGGGCTGAAACCATCCTTACCATACCTAGCGGCGTCCGCCGGCGTGCACGCACTGATTCGCTCAGCCCCAAGCAGGTTGCCGAGTAACGTACATGTTGTTGGGATAGCGTTAGGGTGGGTTGAAGGGGATCACATACCGCGGAAGCTTCGGGCCTGCATAGAGGAAAGCGTGCCGGCAGGGAGGGCGGTACCCGTACAGGACGTGGTTAATATTGTGTTAAGTGTTGCTGAGATGGCGGGGTTTCTTAACGGGGAAATAATTGAAGTCACGGGAGGTTTGTGAAGGAATGGTCAGCCGCGGGTTCTGCGTTCATCGCTCACCCCTTGTAAGCTACATCATCCAAGGTAAACTACAGGTAAACCTGATTTAATTCCTTACCCTTCATAGTATGAGGGTAGTTAATGGAGTTACTGCCAGGCGTTGAGGTGGTTGCTGAGCTGCCGGTAATTTACTTAAGAGAGCTAAAGGTGCTGATCCTAGCGGATACTCACATAGGTTTCGAGGAGGAGATGGCTGAGAAAGGGGTCTTCATACCGGCGTTCCAGTTAAGGAGGGTCCTAGGGATACTTGAAGAGTCCCTTAACTTAGTTGACGTGGATAAGGTAGTCATAGCCGGGGACTTCAAACACAGGTTCTCAGGCTTGGGAAGGGCTGAGAGGAGAGAATTAAGTGAGGTACTCACATACCTCCTCCCTAAGGTTAATGAAGTTATAGTCGTTAGGGGGAACCACGATAACTACTTGCCCTTACTGAAAAGGAGGTTCCCCTTCGAGATAGTTAACGAGTTGTTGCTGGGGAAGTACTTAATAGTTCACGGACATAGACCCCTTAACGAAGTTCAGAGCGATGAGTGGGAGATACTGATATTCGGGCATGAACACCCCAGCATAACGCTCAGGGACTCCATAGGTACCATAGGCAAGTTTTCATGCTTCCTAGTAGGCAAGCTAGAGGATGGTAGGGACTTCCTAACCCTCCCAGCAGTCGGCGCGTACCAGACAGGGTCGAGGATAACGCTTGATCGAAGCACTTACCTCTCACCAATACTCAAGGAGAATGCCAACCTTGAGAGTGTGAGGCCCGTAATAGTTGATGAGGAGGTCGGACTATTCGAGCTACCTCCGCTTCCAGAGTTCCTAGATTTCATGTAGATGTATGTTGTCAAACTAAAAATTACTTAAAAACCCCTCTGCCCCCTTTAAAAGGGGGTTTAGGTGGAGATTAAACCCATAATTAAGATCGAGAATATAGTAGCAACAGTCACACTTGACCAGAAACTAGACTTAAACGCCATAGCCCGCTCCGTGCCTAACATAGAGTATGACCCGGAGGAATTCCCGGGCCTTATACTCAGGCTTGAAAGCCCCAGGCTCACGGCCCTAATATTTAACTCAGGCAAGATGGTCGTCACGGGCGCAAAGAGCACTCAGATGTTAATCAAAGGCTTCAAACACATTATGAGGGTATTCGTCAGGCACGGCATAATAATAGTGGGTAAGCCCAAGATACAGATCCAGAACATCGTGGCCTCCGCGAACCTAGGTGTGGAAATAGATCTTGAGAAGGCCGCATACCTCCTCCCCAACACGATGTACGAACCTGAACAGTTCCCCGGACTAATCCACCGCATGAAGGAACCGAAGGTTGTGCTACTGATATTCAGTAGCGGTAAGATGGTAATAACCGGCGCTAAAAGCGAAGAGGACGTACAGAAAGCAGTTTACAGCATTTACGAAAGATTAAAGGAGCTAGGGTGTGTTAGGGAACCACCGCAGAGCACACCCTGGTAACCAAGAATTAGGTATAATAACTTAGTTTTCACTTAATCAAGCACACTTAATAAAAGTACATAGCTTCACTATACTCTCGGCTCAATCCCCTAGCCTGCCTTCACGTGCCCCGGTATAATTCAACTGAAAGTAATCCCTACACCATTAAAGCGTTGTCAGAGTGAACTGGTGGTCTTCATCCTTAGCCGTCTAAGGCTGCCCACCTCATCATCCAAAGGTATATGTGAGTAGGGGGCTAATTAATGAAGCATTACGGCTTTTAAAGATACTTTTCCTCTGCCTTCATGAGGTGTCTTTGCTTTATAAAGAGTATTGTGCCGAGCACACCTGTAACAGCTCCTGCAATCGAGGTGAGGGCGGAGACGAATGCTAATGCAGAGTATGGCCTACTTAACTTAATTATTACGTAAGTATATGTAATGTTACATTCCTCAGGTACGGTAACGCTAAGGAACTCAGCACCAGGTATCGTGATGGATGCCACGCCCTTACGTACTTCAGCAATGAAGCTTTTGTTCGTGCCATATATCGTTACATTGACGTACCTTAAGTTGCAGCCAGACACCTTAAGCGTTAAGTTAGTCACGAACGTTTCCACACCCGCTAGCACATCAGCAGGAGGTACGTTCTTAGGTATTCTCTCTCCGGTAACGACAGAGCCTTGTTCTACGAACTCTGTTGTGTAGCTTATCTTGGTGGACATTATCGCTAGGGGTATTGTAGTTACTAACAGCACAAACCCGATCACCACGAGCTTCCTCCAGTATATATATGGCGGCTTATTGGACCTCCTTACGGGATACAAAATCTTCGCCTCAAACGAATAGTGAGTTAACAACAATATAAAGGGTATTACAATTAACGTGACAATTTTATGCTTGCCCAATAATATGCAATCGCTGACAAGAAGAGGGTTTTTTCGTAAAACATGTCAAAAAACTTTCGACTATGCATAGTGAGTTCATATGGTCTAAGTAAATTTTTATTTAGGTATTATCATGTTTTATTGCACTTTCGTAGACGCCTCAAAGAACACTTTTAAGTAATACTTAAAAAGGATGGCAATTCATCAATATATGAGGTGACCTTATGAGCAAGAAAATAATTGTGCCCCTTCTAATACTGGCACTGATTGCTGTGTCCGTAATCCCCGTCGCTACTTTCAAAGCTTCAGCACAAGCCCCGTCAGGGAAGCCTGTGACTGAAATAACATGGAAAGTCAGGCTGAACAGGGAAGCAGCAATACTGGAGGTAGCTAATGGTAAGGCCGACGTGTTCGCTTGGTCATCCCCGCTACCACAGTACCAAGGGCTAGACCCCACAGTGCTGGGCAAGCTGAAATTGATTAGATCAACGACAACCTACGTCGACATAGGCATTAACCCAGCATCCAACGTCATTGACCCGAACGCTCCTGGCAAGGTGCAACTACTAGACAAGAGCTACCCAGGCCAGCAGTTACCCGGCCTAATCTATTGGAACCCGCAGAAAGGCAATTGGGTTAACATAACCAACATCAAGGATTACAAGAACCTACATTTCAACCCGTTCGGCATCAGGGAGATAAGATTTGCACTTAACTTCCTGGTCGACAGGGACTTAATAATCAGGAGGATCTACGGAGGTAGCGCCGCACCCGCCCTCGGCGCGATAACTCCTTCACACCCTGCCTATGACAGGCTAAAGCACGTGTACACTGATCTAGGTTTGACGCCGACTGGCGATAAGGACAAGGCAGTGAAGCTATTCATGGATGCAATGAAGAAGGCTAACGAGACCCTAAAGAAGTACAACATGATGCTAGTACTAAAGCCTGATTCATCATCCCCGACTGGTAAGTACTGGTACTTCGTGAAGCCCGACGGTAGCAGTGAGCCTGTAACCGTGTACTTCGTCATTAGAGTCGAGGACGAGAGGCTTGAGGTCGGCAGACAGATTGCTACCTGGCTGGAGCAGTACTGGAACCTGAAGGTAGTGAGAATTGAGAGGGAGAGATCGGTGGTCACCCCGGTCATCTACGGTAAGAACCTAGTGGAGACCTCCTCAAGGCTGGGTAACGTGGTGTGGACCTTATACACCGAGGGCTGGGTGAGCATGGGTGAAGAAATAGATGTATATGCTAGGTATGATGTTCCATTCTTCTATGCTCCCTTAGGAGGGTACGGACCTAATGGCATGAATACCCAGTGGTGGTACTGGTACAACGCAACGATGTACAAGCTAGGCTTAGACCTAAGTACTGGCTTATTCACGCAGAAGGACTTAAATAAGTTGTGGAAGGAGACGGAGGAGTTACTGTATGATGGTATCTGGCAGTCACCCAGAGTCTTTATCACTGAGAACTGGGAGTTCGCGCCCGTATGTAGGGATAGGGTCACACAGTTAGTGCCTGGCGTCGCCAGCGGTATCTGGACGCCATGGGCTTTAAGGACACTAAAGACTGTGGATGGCAAGGCAACTGTGGTGGAGTATTCGTCTCAGGGTGCTCTCTTCATGAGTGCCTGGAACCCAGTGCTAGGATTCACTGACGTATACAGCGAGCTAATGGGTAGGTTAGTTAGGGACTTCGCGTTCTACAGCTCGCCCATTAACGGTATGCCCGTACCGATCAGAGTCAAGGGCTACCAGGTACTCTACAACGTGACGGTGCCGAATGATGCTTACGTGTACAACTCAAGCATAGGCGTGAAGAAGTGGGTAGAGTCACCTGACGCTGGCAAGAAGGTTCAAAGTGAGGTGATAGTGAACTTCAACCTAGGCAAGTGGCATGACGGCAACCCAGTAACGTTAGCTGACGTGCTCTACTGGTATGGATTCTATTGGGAGTGGTCGCACGACGATAGCAAGGGCAACACTACTGACCCGTACTATGACCCAGAAATAGAGACAAATGTTAAGTACTACACGATACTAGATCAGATAGTGGGTATAAAAGTCATTAACAGTACAGCTATCGCAATATATACTAACTATGTTGACGTATACCCAGTGCTCATAGCATCTGCAGCTGTCTTTTGGCCGGATATGCCGTGGTACGAGATGAGTGCTGCTGAACAGTTAGTAGCTAACGCTGTGGTGCCGACGGGCGGTACGGTACCGTACGGTTGGACTGACAGGGAGGGTCAGACCGTGGGTATTAGCTTCATTAACCCGAACCATGCGAAGGATGTAATGAATGAGATGAAGAAGCTGAAGAGTGAGGGCTATGTGCCGCCTTATGTGAAGACATTCCCAGGTCTAACCGGGTACTCAGTAAGCGAGTATGACGCAGCCATTAAGTTCATTCAAGAACATGGTCACGCAATGATAAGCAACGGACCATTCTATGTTGATTCCTACGACCCGAACTCAAGAACCTTAGTGATGAAGTGGTTTAAGGATTACGTGTACCCGCCGGGCTACTGGAACACGAAGTTCGAGCTGTACCAGCCGGCGTTCGTTGGCTTCGAGCCTAACCCACCGTCGCTAGTGATTGCTGGTAAGTCATACACATGGAACATGAAGGTAAGGCTATATAGGTTGCTCCCAAGCTTCGCTGTCAAGGAGCCGAGCAATGCCATAATCTACGCGAAACTCTACAAAGTGACGTCCAACGGCACATCCTATGTAACCGATCTGCCCGAGGACGCAATAAAGCTCGTGAAGCCTGGGGTATACTCGATAACGCTATCAAGTGACTTTACTGCGAAGTACATGAGCAAGCCTGGAGCCTACATAATACAGCTCATCATCGGTCATCCGAAGTCCGGTATAACCGTGATTAAGAACGTCGAGATGACGAGCCTAGGTGCGATAACATCAACTACAACAACGAGTTCGCCGACACAGACAACCACGACGTCAACCGTGGTATCAACCACCACGGTAAGTGGTACTGTAACCATAGCGACGACAAAGATAGTCACGTCCACAGCGACCGTAACGACAACAAGTACCTTAATGAAGACCACGACCGTGCCAACAACTGTGACTACAACGCAGACTGTAACAACCACGAACTGGGGCATAACGGCGGCTGTTGCGATAATACTCTTCATCATAGGACTAGTCATAGGCTTCGCTGTTAAGAGAAAGTAATGCGGATAAACTGTGCCTAGGAAATCCGCTTAAAACACTTAATATTTTTTAATTTTCGCATTCGATCCTTTTAAAACATTAAAGGGTTAAGCAAACTATAGTCTGGGTCTTCCTAGAAACTCCGATGAATCTTTATCAAAAAGCTTCGAAACTAGATAAGACTTAAAAACTGATTGGTGGATTTTCACTGAGGGGTTGTTATTTGGCCGGTATGGGCACAACGCTTGTGAAGGCTGTTGCTAACGCCTTAATTGTACTAATTGTTGCCGCCTTCATAATCTCAGCAATATTTGTCGAGCAGGGTGAGCAGCAACTGAAGGGATATGCGTTGGAGCTTTTCCAAGCGAAAGTGAGGCAGTACCAGATGAGAGGAATAAAGCTGAATGAAACACAGCTTCAGCAAATTAACATGACTATATGGCGAGACCTAGGTCTTCTGGAGCCAAAGTCTGTTAGGATATTAAGGTTCACGCTGTGGTCAATAATGTTAAAGTTCGACATGTTTCCTGCTAGAGCTCACTATGCTGGTGCGTTGGGGAATACCGCGAAGGACGTGATCCTAGCGGCTTTGCCCAACACGATAATACTGTTCACTACGGCTACAATAATCTGTATCTTAATAGGGATATTCCTTGGGTTGCAGACGGCTAGGAAAGCCGGAGGGATTGCAGATAGGGTAATCTCAACGATAGCGATGATTTCGGCATCACTTCCGATGTGGTGGGTAGGTATGTTAATGCTCCTAGTATTTGCTTTCGACCTCGGCGTGGCACCATTCGCAGGTATAGACGTGTACTCCGATCTAGCCGAGCTATCGAAGCACGTAAGCGGTTTCCTCTACTGGATTTACTCAATACCTATATGGCTCAAATACATGTGGTTGCCCCTGCTGACAATAGTGATAGTGGCCTTCGGTGGGTGGGCTTACACGATAAGGAACGTAGTTATCTCCGTGATGACTGAAGACTTCGTCCATGTCGCTAGGGCTAAGGGTCTGCCTGAGAGAACCGTACTCTACAAACACGTTCTAAGGGCGGCGAGCCCACCAATTGTCACAATGAGTGCGCTAAGCATCGTCGGCTCCCTAGGAGGCGCCATCATAACGGAGACGGTGTTCTCATGGCCAGGCATGGGTAGGACATACTGGGTAGCGCTACAGAACGGCGATACTGGCGTATTGATAGCCGCCACATTTGTCACAGTCTTCCTCTTCGTCGTAATCATTGTGTTACTGGACTTCGTCTACGCTCTCCTAGATCCGAGAGTTAGGACAGGCATGACGGGAGGTGCTAGGTAATGTCCACACAGATAGAACGCGTCAGGTGGTTCCTAGGGGAATTAAAGAGAGTGAAAAGCGGTTTAGTAGGCTTCATACTGCTCTTCATACTGATAGGTGTAGCCCTAGCCTTCCCGCTAATCGCTAATCCACAAGACATAGCTAACTGGAGCGGCCATGGTGAGTACTGGGACCAGAAAATGTTACCTAAGCTAGCACCGCCTGCCTGGATAAACATGTTCTCCTCCGTGAAGTACGCGGTCACGCAAGACCTGAGTGCTGGTGCCGGTAACTACACAGTACTTGACATGCAGAACGATAAGGACATGTTGAGGTATCTTGACCTAATGAACCCAGATGTAGCGAAAGCGCTGAGGCAATTACCTGAGGATCAAAGGAAGACGTTGCTAGATAACTTGAGGAAGAACCTACACTTCAGATACCTAGTGTACATAGAGAGGAGCATCGTATACGACTTCAAGGCAGATGTCCCGCCAAGCGACATAGTCATTCTATCGAAGATAGGTCCCATAATTCTGAGGAAAGGACTAGTGCAGGGAATAAACATCCAGTTAGTGAGGCCCGATGGAATAACGCTCACACTAACACCAGGGGCATCGCCCAACGTGACTAATCCGTTCAACATCAACCAGTATGCAGACATGATGAGCCCAGGCCTTCTAATCGGGCTAACAATACCAACAACCGTAAATACCTCAGGGACAGAGACATATAGGGTAATAGTCGCTAATACAACGTGGAGGTTCTCTATAAGGGACTACATTAGCTCAGTCCTAAACTCCAGGAACCCTGCATTAATTAACTCGGTACTGGGACCCATACTGAAGGTCGCCAACGTTAGTATCGGGGAGGGCGTGTACATAGACCCGATGGTATTCCTGATGTCTAAGGCCGAGAAGGACATAGTTGCGGGCACAGCACCGCCTCTGAGAGGTAAGTACGTGCTGTACATTAAGTTCCTTATAAAGGTACCGGAAGGGTATCCGAAACCAGTATTCAAAATAGAGAAAGCCAAAGCACTAGGTGTATACGGCTTACTCGGAACGGATCTTCAAGGTAGGGACCTATGGCCGGCATTCGTCTATGGTGTTAGGTGGGCACTCATAATAGGTCTAGTCGTATCAGTCATCAGCACCTTCATAGGTGTTATGTATGGAGTGATCTCCGGTTACCTAGGAGGGTGGACTGATGTCATAATGACTAGGGTAGCTCAGATAATCTACTCACTGCCTGTCCTACCGTTGCTAATTATCCTAGCGTACTTCTTCGGTCAGAATATCTGGAATATCGTGTGGATACTGATAGCATTCGGCTGGGTAGGACTGGTGTTCACAGTAAGAAGCATGGTGTTGCAAATAAAAGAGAACCTGTATGTTGAGGCGGCTAGGGCAATAGGCGCGAGCTCATGGAGGATAATATTCAAGCACGTGTTCCCACAGATACTACCTTACATGTTCGCGTCAATGGCGCTTTCGGTGCCCGGCGCGATACTTGCTGAGGCTGGCTTAAGCTTCCTAGGGCTGGGCGACCCAAACGTGGTTACATGGGGTAAGATACTGCACGATGCACAGGCTGGTAACGCGGTGCTCAACGGTGCCTGGTGGTGGGTCATACCGCCAGGACTCGGCATAGCGGTGGTCGGTATGACGTTCGTATTCATTGGTTACGCACTAGACAGAATACTCAACCCAAGATTAATCAGGTGAGGTGGTAAGCGTGGCACTCCTAGAAGTAAAAGAACTGAGAACTTATTACTACACTTTAAGGGGAGTAGTGAAGGCAGTAGATAACGTGAGTTTCTCTTTAGAGCGTGGCGAGGTTCTAGGAATAGCTGGTGAGTCAGGTTGTGGTAAGTCAACGCTGGCCTGGGCGCTTCTAGGATTAGTTCCCCCACCAGGCAGAATTGCTGGCGGGAGGATAGTGTTGGACGGTATCGAATTGACAAAACTCAGTGAGCATGACCTCAGAAAGAAGGTAAGGTGGAAAAAGGTAAGCATGATCTTCCAAGGCGCTATGAATGCGTTGACGCCTGTCTTCACGATAGAGGATCAGTTAGCCGAGCCGCTAATGATTCATAAGGGAATGCACAAGAATGAAGCTAGGGAAAGAATAGCGCAGATTCTTAAAGCTGTAGGGCTCGACGAGACAATAATGAAGCGATACCCTCACGAACTTTCAGGTGGTCAGAAACAGAGGGTAATAATAGCGATGGCGCTACTACTCAACCCCGACTTAGTAATAGCTGACGAGCCAACCACGGCCCTCGACGTGATCGTGCAGGCACAGATAATGAACCTCTTCAAGGAGATAAAGAAGAAATATAATATGGGTATGATATTCATCACCCACGACCTCAGTTTAATTGCTGAGATAGCCGATAAGGTAGCCATAATGTATGCTGGGAAGATAGTTGAGATAGGGTCCTCGGACCAAGTATTCGGCAACCCACGTCACCCATACACGCAAGGGCTACTAAGGTCAATACCTAGGATAAGGTCTAAGGAGAAGATAACGTGGATACCAGGCGTTCCGCCAGACCTAGTGAGGCCACCGCCGGGCTGCAGGTTCTTCCCGAGATGCAAGTATGTTAAGGAGCAGTGCAGGAAGGAGGAACCTAAACTCAAGGAAATTGAGCCAGGTCATTTCGTAGCTTGCCACCTATATGGGTGAGAAGGATGGCCGAACCCGTGGTTAAGGTCAGGGATCTGATGAAGTACTTCCCCCTGAGGAGAGGGTTAAAGGAAATAATAACGATGAAGCCCAAGAGATTTGTCAGGGCTGTTGATGGCATATCATTCGATATGCATATTGGTGAGGTCTTCTGTCTCGTCGGTGAATCCGGTTGCGGTAAAACGACGACAGGAAGGTTAATCACAAGGCTTCTCGAGCCCACTGGAGGGCACATATATTACAAGCCATCAAGGGAGGTGGCTTCTCAGATCTCTGAGAAGTGCTTTGTTGAGGACGGCTACGTGGACTTAGCGCAGAAGTTACCTAAGCATGTCGACAAGCTACTGCGCCGAGAAATACAGATAGTCTTCCAAGACCCGTTCGGTTCGCTCGACCCTAGGATGAAGGTCTACGACATCCTTAAGGAACCTCTGATAGTCCATAGGATAGGTAGCTCCGAGGAGGAGCGCAGGGAGATAATATACAGGGCACTAAGCGAAGTGAAGCTAGTGCCGCCCGAGCAGTTCATGAACAGGTACCCGCACATGTTGTCAGGCGGTCAAAGACAGAGAGTAGCGTTCGCTAGGGCCATGATACTGAAACCTACGGTAGTGGTGGCGGACGAGCCTGTCTCAATGCTCGACGTCTCTATAAGGGCTGAGATTCTCCAGCTAATGCTTGACCTGCAGGCAAATAGGGACCTAGCCTACCTGTTCATCACCCACGACTTAGCTGTAGCTAATTACCTCTGCACTAGGATAGCAGTGATGTACCTAGGCAAGATCGTTGAAATGGGACCCACTGACGAAGTGATAAACAACCCACAACATCCATATACTAAGGCGCTAATAGCGGCCGTCCCGGAGCCAGACCCCAGGAACAGGTTCAAGATCAGGGAAGTTCCAATCAAGGGTGAGGTTCCCAGCGCAGCCGCCATCCCGCCGGGCTGCAGGTTCCACCCGAGGTGTCCTTACGCCATGGATCGCTGCAGTAAGGAGGAACCGCCAACACTTGAGGTCAAGCCAGGTCACTACGTGAGTTGCTGGTTACATGTGAGGAAATAGAGCATCAATACGAACGTAATGCGCGTAAGTAACTTGCTGGTTTTTAATCATGCGTCCTTGGTTCCTCAACGTTAAATAATAAAACTTCTCCCGTCAACATGCTTGGAGGGGTCAAGTCATTGTCAAGACCTGAGGCTAGAATAGGAATTCTTGGGTGGGGCGCATACATACCACGTCAGCGTTTAAGGGCGTCCGAAATAGCTGAGTTATGGGGCTTTGAGCCCTCCATAACTAAGGCATTATGGATTGAGGAGAAAGCGGTGGCCGCTGCGGATGAGGACGCCGTCACTATGGGATGGTATGCGGCGAAGTCAGCTATAACACGAGCCGGAGTAGATCCTCAGGAGATAGGGGCGGTGTTCGTGGGGACCGAGTCAAAGCCTTACGCCGTTAAGCCCTCGGCAACCATAATAGCTGACGCGTTGAGCGTGTCCAGTAAGAAGCTAAGTACGGACATGGAGTTTGCTTGCAGGGCAGGTAGTGAGGGACTAAGGATAGCGACGGCATTAGTCGCGAGCGGAACTATAAAGTACGGGTTAGCGATAGGTTCCGACACAGCGCAGGCAAACCCCGGTGATGTTCTGGAGCTTACGGCCTCCTCAGGTGCGGCAGCCTATGTTGTCGGACCTGCGGAGGAAGCCGCAGCACGCTTCGAAGGGATGGTCACGTACATTACGGACACCCCTGACTTCTGGAGACGGGACTGCTCACACTACCCCCTCCACGGTGAGGGATTCACAGGGGATCCCGCGTACTTCCACCACATTATGACGTCGGTCAAGATGCTCATGGAGGAGCTGAGTCTGAGGCCAGAGGACTTCGACTACGCCGTTTTCCACCAGCCAAACGGCAAGTTCCCATTGAGGGTTGGCAAGAAGCTAGGGTTCCCTAAAGAAAAGATACTTCCCGGAATAGTCACGCCCTGGATAGGGAACACCTACAACGCATCAGCGTTGCTCGGGCTAGCAAAGGTACTGGACTCAGCTAAGCCGGGGCAACGAATACTAGTCGCCCCCTTCGGTAGCGGAGCAGGGAGCGACGCCATAAGCATCATTGTCACCGACAAGATTGTTGAGAGACAGGAGAAAGCACCGAAAGTGGAGGAACTAATCGCCAGGAAGAAGTACATTAGTTACGCACAGTACGCAAGATCACGCCACATAATAAGAAGAATAGTTT
>JALWZB010000111.1:322-4199 GCA_027002995.1 Desulfurococcales archaeon | reverse complement strand
ATATGTAGGTCTCATCCTCGTATATGGTGTGGGTGGCTGTCTGAAGCATCGAGACGGCATACGCGTACGCTGTGTGGAGGGGCACTAACCTGGCGGACGTGGTGTCTATTGGTGCCTTAAGCTTAATTATTCTAATCTGGGATGGGCTGTCGTTAAGCACCGCTATGTGGGCGAAGGCAAAGATTAGACCTCCGATAACCAGCAGGATAACCCCCAAGGCCAGTAAGGCGGCCTTCCCGCTAGTCGCCCTAGCGAAGCCGCCTATGAGCGCTAGGAGTAGGCCTAGCGTCAGTAGTGCCGCAGCCCCCTTCTCGATCCATGCTAGCGATGCCCACCCCTCAGCGGCCTTACCGATTATCCCTACGAACCCTAGGGACGCGAAGGATGTTATCCACAGCACCACTATTAGTAGGGCTACCGCGCCTTTCCAGCCGATGCCTCTCCTCCCGTAACCCTCGTCCCAGTGTGAGAGTGCTGACCTACCCCACCTCATAGTACCACGCGCTTCGAAGAAATATCGGGCGATATATTATAAACCTTCCCCCGCTAATTAAGGTAAGAAGGCTTTGAAGGGTGGGAGCCCCTTTAAGCAGTTCCGCTGAAGCATTATAGCTCATCAAACCTGAAGCCTGTGAAGTCGGCGAAGAACTTAAGCGCCCTCACCCAGTCGCCAGGGACGACCGCGTAGTGATTCCCTATGGGCTCCCTAATTAGTCTACCTACACCCCTTAACCGTAAGAGTAACTGGGTCCTGCACGCATTCCCCGTGACCGGCGCGTCATTAAGCACCACGCCAGTCCCTGCCCTAAGAGTTAATGACCTCCCGTCAAGCCTAGCTAGGGTTACGACCTCCCCCTTCCTAGGGTACGCCTCCACAGCGACGCTGAGGCCCGACTCGAAGTGAGTTCTAAGCACGCACTTCCTGCCCATGCTTACGGGTGCGGTGCAGTGGGCGAGGAGTAGGGTACCCTCGCTCTCATCGATCCAGGCGACGTTACCCATGAAGGACGGTGAGCCGCTGATGAGTGATAGGGTAGCCATGCTTAGGGTAGCGGGCACATCACCCTCACACCCAGCGATGAAGCCCTCATCGTTAAGCATGCTTAGCGCGATGCACGCGGTCACCCCATACTTAAGCAGGTCGAAGCACCGGATAGTTAATGCGGCCGCGCCGTACTCCTTAAGCAAGCCCTTAAGGGCTAGGTACATCCTAAGCGACTTAACTAAGTCCTCACCCCCAACGCCCTTAACCTCGACGCCCTCGAAACGCTTCAGGAGCTTCCCCGCCTCCTCCGTGGTAATGGATGAGTACCTCCTCACAACCTCCTTGAGACTAACCTTAATGGGCTCAACACCGAGGGACTGAGCAAAGTGCTCCCAACCAACGGAGCTGTGCACGAGCCACGGGGAAGGCTCACCAATAACCAATAGCTTCATCCCGCCCAAAGCCCTCCTAGCCCTAGCCGCACGCAGGAACGCGTCAACCTCACCCCTAACACCCTCATTCAACAGGAAGAGCTGAGCCGCCCTGAAGCCCTCCGCCCTCAACCTACTTAAGGCCTCCACACTCGCGGCAAGGGAATTCATCGTTTTATGCGCCACGAGAGCCACCGGGAAGTCCTTACCCGCCGTACCGGCTAACTCAAGCACTAACCCCTCCGAACCACCGGTCATGACACCCACTAGTACGGCGTGCACGCCTTCCCGAATCACATCCCTAATTGCTTGTCGCACGGACTCAGCATCTGTTAATACGACAGGCACGCCCTTGGCGTGTGATGGGCTATATGGTCTAACAAAGCCTCTGAGCGCGTTTAGGTACTCACTAATTACGGCTTTCACGGCCTCCCTGTCGTGTAGGGGGGACGCGACAGGTATGAATGCCGCGGCACCCTCGTTACGCAAGCAACCACCCAGTAATACCTCCTCGAGTGATTATATCCTTAGCAGTGGGGAGGCTGATCCCATGTTGTGTTGATGCTTATCTGTTTTATCCTATATAGTTAAAGAACCTAACACCTAATAGAAAATCTTTTAAGTAAAATGATAGATTATTCAAACAGGTGTAGGAAGAATTGGGTGGTAAGACAGTATCGGTAAAGATACGGGTAACCAATAGAAACCTAACCCTCAAATACTTAAAGGATGAGGACTTTGTGAGATCCTCACTACCTTACCTAGTAGGTGTTAAGGGATCAGGGAAGGTCACCTTAAGGTTCACGAGGATGATGTTCTTCCACTTTGAGGATAACTACGATTTACTTGTGACTTCAGTTAACGGGGACGTGAACATCGTACTGGCGGGTGAGAGAAGTAATATTAAGCTAACGTTCACCGCCTCAACCAATAACTCAGTAGCCGCTACCGCGACCTACGAGGGCCCTAGGGCATGGGTGGTTAGCCCCTGCCTGAGTAAGTTAGTGACTACGTTAGTTAAGGAGGCTGACGCTAGGGCTAAGGAAGTGGCGGAGACCTCCAGGACTACCGCTGACTACTCCGAGAAGTTAGCCCTTGTCTCTTGGGTCTCGAAGCTTCTGATGAAGTCCCTCCTACTCAAAACAGAGATAGTGTCCATACCTAAGGGAGGATTAGTGAATTACGTTGAGAACCTCATTGCTGAGGAGATACTGCAGAAGTACCGCGTGGTGTACGTTTCAGGAAGCAGTGACTCGGGAACCTTCAGGTTACTCTTCGTGAGTAGGTCGCTGGCGGGGAGCTACGTTAACCTAGGCGGTAAGGAGTACGTGGGTGATGAGAGAGCGCTGAATGAGTTCGAAGGCATAGCTAAGATCCGTGTTTACGGATCCATGATTAAAGACCTAAGTGAATTGAGGTGATGTGTCATGCCCCTAAAGGTTAGGAAACCATACGTAATTGCCCAAGAAGGTGATCACACATTCATATGGTTAGGCCTAGATGAGGCCGAGGCCGAGAAAGGAATACTGACGAACCAGTACCTAATAATGGATGGGGGTGAAGGCATACTCTTAGATCCAGGAGGGTACTTCGTCTTCGAGAGGGTCTACAGGAACGTGGCGGAGTTCATTAACCCGGAGAAGGTTAAGGCAGTATTCTTCACCCATCAAGACCCCGACGTTATCGGGTCCCTACTGCCCCTCACGGAGTTCTTCCCTAACGCCACGATCTACGTGTCCTCCCTCTGGGTAAGGTTCCTACCACACCTAGGGGCCCTCACCGGCCTGAGGCTTGTTGAGATACCTGATGAAGGCACCACCATAAAGGTGGGTAAGGCAGAGCTAAGGACCGTGCCAGCACACTTCCTCCACTCACCCGGGAACTTCAGCCTATACGACCCCAAAGTTAAGGTGCTCTTTAGCGGCGATATCGGCGCGGCAGTATTTCCTGAAGGAACATGGTACCTCTTCGTCAAGGACTTCGAAAACCACGTTAAGCTCATGGAGCCCTTCCACCGTAGGTACCTGCCGTGCAGGAAGGCGCTGGAGGCGTGGTTAAGGCATGTAAAGCAACTTGAAGTTAAGGTAATCGCGCCTCAGCACGGCGCGATATTCGTCGGGGATAACGTGAGGAAATTCCTTAAGTGGCTTGAGAGCCTAGAGGAGATAGGTGCTGACCTGCTTTAGCGCTACCGCTTAAAGGCTTCGAGCTTCCTACCTGCGGGAGTGGGTAGTACTAGCTGAAATCAATGCATTGAGGGTCACTAATTCTTTTTAGTTCCGGCGCGTGATTCGTTAGTGATTAGCGGCCGATAGTGTTTAACGTATCTCTAGTAAGGAAACCTATAATTACTGCTCCTCCCCTATCCTGTTTGGGTCAGTACAGTGGTCGCTGATATGGAAAGTGCTTATAATGAATCTGTTTACACACTCAAGCACCCTAAGCTACTCGTGTGCATAAC
>JALWZB010000111.1:0-312 GCA_027002995.1 Desulfurococcales archaeon | reverse complement strand
GTGACTTACGCGCTGGAGAGCGTGCTGAGCGATGGGTACCCACTCGATAGGATCAAGGTGCTGGTGGTGGATGGCGGCAGTACTGACGGGACTGTTGAGGTGGTGAGGAGGGTTCTTCAAGCCAGTGGCGTGGATTACGAAGTGCTCGTCACCGGCGACAGCATACCTGAGGCTAGGAACAGGTGCATAGATGAGGCGGTGGCCTCAGGCTTCGACTACTTACTCTTCGTTGATTCCGACGTCGTGACGTCCCTGAGGAACCTAATCAACTGCCTTATCGAGAAGGAGAGGGAGCACCACCCAGCCATAATT
>JALWZB010000110.1 GCA_027002995.1 Desulfurococcales archaeon | reverse complement strand
GAGGTTTGCATCTAAGATGTTGAAGAGGGTTACAGTGATTGCTGAGGCTTCTAGCTGATGAAAAACACACTTAAAAGCTGATAACCTTCTTGAGGCGGTTTTGATCGCTAGCTTAGCTTGTGTGGTAACGGCTTGATTTGGGGAGAGGAACTCTCCACATGTCTGTGAAGGGTTCTTCTATTCATCTTTTCTTAAGCGGAACGATGTGACTCTGTTGGTTGGTGGGAGCTTGCCGTACGTTGCGGAGTTGAGGGACGTGGTTAAGGCGTTTGACGGGAACCAAGCACTGAAGGGTGTGTCTTTCAGGATTCCTGGAGGATGCATAGCTGGTTTGGTGGGGCCTAACGGTGCTGGTAAGACTACTACGCTGAGGGTGATTGTGGGGGCCCCTGCCCGCGACTACGGCAGTGTTGAGGTCTTTGGGGAGGATCCTTGGGTTAACCCTAGGTTAGTTAGGTCGCTGACGGGGTACCTGCCTGAGGCACCAAAGCTACCCCCCGTTAAGGTGGCGCATCTGCTGGGTCACGTGGCTAGGCTCAAGGGTGTTGAGGATATTCGTAAGGAGGTGGTGAGGGTGGCTAGGCTGGCTAGGATCACCCAGGTGCTTGATTCTAAGGCGTCGAGCCTCTCGGCCGGGTGGAGGCAGAGGGTTGCGTTAGCTGTGGCGTTGCTAGGTAATGTTACCCTTAGCCATACTCACTAAGTCCGTGGTACTGCCCTCGGCCACGATGACCCCAGAATTAATTATCACTAGGTAGTCAGTGTACTGCTGTGCCTCCGCGAGTATGTAGGTTGAGACCAGCGTAGTTACTCCATGATCTTCCTTCAACTCCTTAAGTAGGGCATAGAACTCCTCCCTACCCTCAGGATCTATATTCGATGCCGGCTCATCAAGCACTAGGAACCCAAGGTCAAGCTAGTATTTAGAGGGAGGAGTGAGGCTTCACTCCGCAAGGCCGCTAGGGACGCAATAATGCTTAGGGACGTCACGGGCGTTGAGATAGAGGACAACTACTTGAAGGTGACGACGGGGTACAGCAGACAGGATGAGGTTAGGAAGGTGGTTGAGGGACATGGCCTTACCTTAGTAGAGATTCTCGCAGGCGACCTAACGGATCTGTATAGGAAGCTGGTTCGTGGGGAGGGGGAGGAAGGGTGAAGGCAGGAACCTTCCGTAGGGTAGTAAGTATTGCTGAGGCGCTAACTGAAGCTAACTTGCGGGTTTACGTGATTGTAGCCATTCTCTTTGGTGTGATAGTTCTTGGGTTGACGTTTATGAACACAGCGTACGTTAGTTACCGGGAGATCGCTAGCCCCCTATGGGGTTTGAAAGCCTTGAGTTCATTCTACGGTGCCGACACGAACAGTAGCTCCGGCATTCTAGTGGCTTTCACGATGTTACCCGCGTTAATTGCCTTAACGTACATGAGCGTGAAGTCTAGGGCCCTGATAATAACGAACGCACCTGTCTCGAGGGCTGAGGTACTGGCTGCATCTTACCTCATAGTACTGGTACTAACGTTGGGGATTGCTACATACACAGCTGTATACTGGGGTACGGTCAGGTATTCGCTCCTAGCATGTAAGAATGTTGATCCGCCGACATTCGCTTTGGGGGCAGCCGCCGTCGTGACTGCCTTCGCGTTGCCGACGATGCTGGAGGGTGTTGCCTTGTCATCGATTATAGCGGCTAAGTGGAGGTATGGCTTGCTTGAGGCTTTTGTCCTGTTCATAGCTCTGCTGTTTGTCCTGCCCATAGTGAATAGCCTGAGCCTTGCGGTGGGTACTGAAATGATGCATACTGCTACCTTACCTAAGTACGTGATGTCCGCCATCGCGCCAGGGGAGGGTTTCGCTAGGCTGACAGCCATCGCGTTAGGGATACCTAACGCTACGGAGCCAGGCGTGAACTACGTGGTCATGGCCATCATATCCGTTGCGTAACTAGCGACCTTAACCTTGGCTGGGGCCGCGTTATTCATTAAGTCAGCAGAGGTGAAGGGGGCATGAGGTTCGTTACGCTCATAACGTTAGTGGTCATAGCGTCCAGCCTACTCCCAATAACAATGGTCACCATACCACCGTACGTGTACGGAACCACCTCCACCCTAGTTTCCGGCCCGCATATTTCCACGCAAATGGAAGCACACGTTAAACTATCGGATTTAAGACCACCAGCAACGATCATAGACACGGTCCCTTCCGAACTCACGGGAATGTCCGAAAGGCCTCGTCAAGCAGGCAACCAACCTCAACGCTGCAGGCGCAGGTGAAGAGTGCCGTGCGGGAGCGTTAAAATACTGCCTACTAACCTGCCGTATTTACGTGGAGATACACCTAGCTGGGAAGCCCCAGAGCAGTTCCGTCAGAGTCGATGGTTACATCATAGTTGGAAATAGCAGGCGGGACTTCCACATAGCTGTTCCCGGCTTAAGCGGTACTTACTTACTGTTCACCAATGTTTCCTGCACGGATGAGTTTAAGATAGTGATCACTGACATCAACGCGAGTGCCTCCTACGAAGCCTCACTGAAGAACCTGTCCCTGTTCTACTCTATCTACGTGAACAGCGATACAGTGAACGTAGTCACGGCACTGCAGCTAATTGAGCAGACCGTACTGACTGTGACCGCGTTAGTGCTGCTGGAGGTAACGCGCCTTAAGTGCCGCAAGTATTTCCTGTAAAGCACGTGGGTGTGAAGCACTTCCGTGTTTTTAACGTAAGCCATTAGAACTAATCAGGACAGCATGACCCACGCCCGAGCCTCATCTACGAAGAACTTGGCCTGGTGAGTAGGGAGTGAGTGGTGAGGGCAGGCTTGAGGACGTGATCGATGAGGTGCTGAGTGCGTTAGCTAACACCACCAGAAGGGCTATCGTTAAGGCCCTCGCCGAGGGAGGCTCCATGACGTTCGCCGAGCTAATGAGGGTCTGCAACGTGAGGGACTCAAGCACCATGAAGCACCATCTCACCAAGCTCGGAAGGTTAGTTAGGAAACTCGAGAACGGATCCTACGCGCTAACGCCTATCGGATACGAAGCCTTCAAGCTACTGGAGCAGCTCGAGGAGTCCATAAGCAGGTTGATCCCGCTGGTGAGCTCCCCAAGACCTCTGATAATCATAAAGCCAAGTAAGAGGCACTTACTCCTCCTCCCAGCAACAATGGCTGCACCAGCTATTGCCCTCGGAATAACTCTTAACCCCTACGCAGCGATACCGCCAGCAATAGGCTTATGCATCGCGCTCCTATACCCCCTAATCTCAGGCTCCAAAATAGTGCTTAATAGGAAAGAACTCAATAACCGAAGTACGCTCAACGATCCTAGGCAAGAAAGAACGCAGGATCCTAGGCAAGATCGTAGGCGTCGGAACCGAACACAACACACTCCTCAACCTCCTAGGACTAACCAAACCCACAATCATACTAAGCACCGGAGGAGGAATCAGAACCTACGTAATCGGCTACGTACCCAAAACCATAGCCGAAGAACGAATAGCCGACATAGAAAGAATACCCAAACAAACTAACGAAAAACACCAAGCCCTATTAAAACTAAGCTAAACCCACAAAACCCAAGAGACTAAAACAGGGCACCGGCCTTCGGAGCCGGAGGTCCTAGGTTCAAATCCCGGTGGATCCCGCATAGTTACTTTCTTACATGGAGTTTCTCCTTACTGTGTGAGGAAATTATGTGGCTCGGAGATTGGTGGAAGGAGCTTTGCTTGCCTCCTTCACTAAGGGTAAATACTGTTGATAATCCTGTGGGTTAGGGAACTACTTTGAGCCATGGGACGCGCTTGAAGTCCTCGTCGAAGGTGAGGATGGCATTTATGCTGTAGTGTTTGCAGGTTAAGGATATGATTGCGTCTCTTGGTGATAGCCTATAGTTGTCCATGACGGTAACTATTTTGCTAGGTTGCGCCTTGGCATCTGTTACTATCTTCACGTATAGTTCCTCCAGTAACGAGATGAACTTACTTAGGTTTTCTTTTGCAAAGCCTATACCTTGGTTTCTAACGAGCTTTCTTAGGTCATAAGCTCTCCTTACATTGTACTTGCTCATTGCTTCCTTCCTTATAATGAAGTGAAGTACTTCGTCGACAACCCCGATGCTAGTTACCAGAAGCGGATATTTTGTCTAGGAGCTCCTCTGCTTCGGAAGCGCGGGCACCGTCATAGAGTAGCTGGATGAACACGT
>JALWZB010000109.1 GCA_027002995.1 Desulfurococcales archaeon | reverse complement strand
GCCCTCTTGTTCAGCTTCCCGGTGGTGTTTATCCAGGCTAGCGCGGCACTCCATAAGTTATTGTCGTTAGTTGTCCACTGCCCAAGTATGGCGAGGAGTAGGGCGCCTAGCCCTAACCCTATCTGCGCTATCGCAACTATCACGTTGGGTGAACCTGTCAACAATGTCATCACGCCGCCGGCGAAGAGCAGGGCAGTCATGAAGAATATCACGTGTGTTGCCCACGCCACAGAGCCTGACCAAGGCTTCCTCCCGTACCTAGCAACATCGGAAGTTATCACAGAGCCTGCCGCATACACTCCCACAACGTAGGTTATGCCAGCCCCTATCGGGGCTATTACCTCGGGCCTCACAGCCCATATCTTGCTGAACCCTCCCGCTAGATCCACGGAGGCAAAGAACCCTATCACGACTAAAGTGTACCAGAAGGGAACCGTTATGTAGCTAAGTATGGCCATCGCGCGGAACCCGTAGTAGGCGGTCACCATCATCAGCAAGCCTCCCCAGATTGAGGCAGCAGCTATGGAGGTTAGCGGGTGATTAGGGTATATGACGTTAACCGTGAGACCGAATAACCAAGTCTCAACAGCGAACCACACCACGAGCGGTACGGCTGACACTATCACGTTACCTGCGAGGGACCCTAAACGCCCTAGTGGGTACCTCAGTATCATGTACGTGTTAGCGCGTGTTGAGCCACCCACGTAAGCTATTAGCCCTCCGAATATCGCTAACACGATGTTACCAAGTATCGCTACCTCAAGCATGGTTAAGGCATCATACATCTTCGCCAGCGCGGAACCAGCAAAGATCGCCGCGACTACGGCCAGGACACCCATGTAGATCATGAATATGTTTAGCGTTGACTTAGTATGCTCCTCCGGCACGGTTAGGGTTGCAAAGTCCCCATACACATCCTTACCGCTGGCCTCACCCACAGCCGTCACCTTGGGAGAAGATGTTCAGTTTATACTCTTTAAATTTTATTAAACAAAAACATTGTAAAAATTTAGTGGTTCTCTAGAACTATTTGTTCGCTTACGCGGTAAATTAACATAATTGTTTAACACTAGTAGAAATACCTGTAAATATTCTTTATTTAAAGAGAATAAACTTTTTAAACCAATACCCTAAACGTAGAACCGAATCCCTGCTCCGGGGGTGAGCCAGGACGGGATCATTCAAGCTGAATAAACAGGACATCGAGGACCTGGCGATTGGCGCCACCGTCCTTGGGACAGGCGGTGGTGGTGACCCGTACATAGGCAAGCTAATGGCTATTCAAGCTATAGAGAAGTATGGGCCTGTGGAGGTCGTTGACCCTGATGACGTCGCGGACGACGCTTTCGTAGTTTCCGTTGCAGGTATGGGTGCGCCGGTAGTTATGATAGAGAAACTGCCGAGCGGTAAGGAAGCGGGTGAAGCGCTTCTGAGCCTCGAGAGGTACTTTGGAAGGAGGGCTGACTACATAATAAGTATTGAGGCAGGCGGGATGAACTCAACGATACCGATCGCTACTGCGGCTAGGTTCAAGCGGCCGTTAATAGATGGTGACGGTATGGGTAGGGCTTTCCCAGAGTTGCAGATGGTTACTTTCCACTTAGTCGGTGTTAAGGCAACCCCCATGTCAATGGCTGATGAGAAAGGTAACTCAGTTATTCTCGACACGGTCGATAATTTCTGGGCCGAGAGGATAGCGAGGGCAATAACAGTTAAGTTTGGGGGCGTCGCGTGGATAGCGATATACCCAATGAGCGGTAAGCAATTCAAGGCAGGCGCGGTAAGGCACTCACTCAGCAAGGAGATAAGCATAGGTCAAGCCCTCCGGGAAGCGAAGGCCCGTGGCGCTAACCCCCTAGACGCGTTGCTGGACGCGACAGGAGGCTTCCTTCTGTTCAAGGGCAAGATAGTGGACGTGCTTCGAAGAGCTACGGGAGGGTTCGCTAGGGGTGAGGCAAGGCTGGAGGGGCTGGAGGAATTCAAGGGGTCGGAGCTGATCATAAGGTTCCAGAACGAGAACTTAGTCGCCATACGTGACGGTACCGTCATAGCGTCAGTGCCGGACCTCATAACGGTCGTCGAGAAGGACTCGGCTAAACCGATAACCACTGAGAGGCTGAAGTACGGGTTACGGGTAGCGGTCATAGGGATACCTTGCGACCCGAAGTGGAGGACACCTGAAGCACTCAAGGTGGTCGGCCCCAAGTACTTTGGCTACGACATTGATTACGTACCCATAGAAGAGGCGGTTAAGAGGATGGGGGTGTGATTCATGACGCGCGTGAGGGTAGGCATAGATGTGGGGAGCACCCACACAGACTCAGTAGCGGTGGATGAGAAAGGCAACGTGCTCGCCGCGGTGAAGGCCAGGACAACACCAGACGTAACCACAGGCATAATCGAGAGCCTCAAGAAGCTACTCAACACGAAGGCATTCGCGGTCGACGAAGTCGCTGCCGTAATGTTCGGAACGACCCACGTGCTGAACGCGATAATCCAGAGGAGGGGGCTAGGTAAGGTCGGCGTCATAAGGATAGGAGCGCCAGCAACCACGGCCATAGATCCCATGCTCGACTGGCCGGCAGACCTCCGCGACGCCGTAGGTAACCTTAAGGTCATCGTTAGAGGCGGGCATGAGTACACGGGCGAGGAGATAGCTCCCCTCGACGAGGATGGCGTTAAACGCGCGGCCAGAGCCTTCGCTAAGGCAGGGGTTGACGCGGTGGCGATAACGGGGGTCTTCTCCATAGTTAACCCGGACCATGAATTACGTGCTCGCGAGGTAGTTGCTGAGGAACTACCTAACGTACCAATAGTGCTGTCACACGAGATCGGCAGCATGGGCCTACTGGAGAGGGAGAACGCATCCATACTTAACGCGGCCACGATAGGCGTCATGAAGAGGACGATAGAGTCCCTCAGAAGGAGCTTAGCTTCCCTAGGAATAGAGGGTGTCCCCATGTACTTCGCCCAGAATGACGGGACCACAGCTAAGTCAGAATTCATTGAGAAGTACCCCGTATTCACGGTCGTCGCCCCGATATCCAACAGCATAAGGGGAGCGTACGTACTCACAGGAATACCTGACGCAATAGTCGTCGACACCGGAGGGACGACAAGTAACGTAGGCGTACTGACGAAGGGATACCCAAGGGAGGCCTTGGAAGTGGAGATAGGAGGGGTTAGAACAAACATAAGGTCACCCGACGTCGTTGCTGTCGGCGTTGCGGGAGGATCCATAGTTAGCGTCGGGCCTAACGGCTCCGTTAAAGTAGGCCCGGTGAGCGTAGGCTACGAACTCATCGAGAAGGGTATTGCGTGGGGTGGTGACGTGCTCACAGCCACTGACGTAGCCCTAGCTAAGGGCGTGATGAAGATAGATGACCCTCGCTGTGACCCAGAGAGACCCGCCAAGCTGGTCCCTAAGGAGGTGATTGACGCCGCATACGACTACATGGTCAGGACGATTGAGGAAGCCATAGATAAGGTGAAGACCTCAGCAGAACCAGCCACGGTTATCCTGGTGGGTGGCGGGTCACTCATGTGGCCAAGGAAGCTTAAGGGCGCGAAGGAAGTCATAAGGCCAGAGCATGCGCAGTCAGCCAACGCGTTAGGGGCTGCCACAGCCCTTGTGGGGTCGGTAGTGGAGAAGGCGTTCTCCTACGACCACGTGACTAGGGAGGAAGCCATAAGGATAACGTCGGATGAGGCTAAGCAGAAAGCCATCGAGGCAGGCGCGGATCCAGCGAGTATCGAGGTAGCTGAGGTTGAGGAAATAGCGTTACCCTACTTGCCGGGTAATGCTGTGAAGGTCAGGGTCAAGGCTATAGGGAAGCTGAAGCTCTAGGTTATTCCTCACAAAAGCTTCTCAGCAATCATGCTAACGTCTTTATACATCCGTGATTCCCTCAAGGCGTCAATGTCCCCTACAGCCCTATCCACGCCCTCATCGAAGCGGACTTTACCAAGGAACCCCACGTGGAACTCCTTAGCTAGGTCAGCGATGATGCCCGAGTCGTCACGAGCCATGTTCTCGACGACGCGGATTAACTCACCCTTAACGGCCTCCGTAAGTAGCTTCAGTAACCTCCTCACGGAAGCTACGGTCAACGGGCTGGGTGTCGCGACAACTAATGGCTCATGCTTGGGGAAGTAGCTTAGCACGTCTAGAACCTCATCACCTATCCCGGGAGGCGTGTCAATCACTAGGA
>JALWZB010000108.1 GCA_027002995.1 Desulfurococcales archaeon | reverse complement strand
TACCACGCCGGACTCATAGAGCAGTACCTGCTGCACCCTTACCGAAAGCTTCACTGATTCCTCCGTTGGTAGCGATAATGCCTCATCGTAGGAGTTAACGTGCAGTGACTGCGTGCCACCCAACACGGCGGCGAGAGCCTGAATCGTCGTTCTTATCAGGTTAACTAGTGGTTGCTGGGCCGTCAACAACACGCCGGCTGTCTGCGTGTGGAATCTAAGCATCATTGAGCGCCTGGACTTCGCGCCGAATCTCTCCTTCATTATCTTAGCCCACATCCTCCTAGCCGCTCTAAACTTCGCTACCTGCTCGAAGAGGTTCGTTCTCGCAGCGAAGAAAAAGGAGAGTCTGGGAGCGAACTTGTCGACGTCCATGACTCCGCGCTCGAGCACGTGCTTGACGTACTCTATGGCGTCCGCAAGCGTGAACGCTATCTCCATGGCGGGCGTGGCTCCGGCCTCCTCGAAGTGGTACCCGGATATGCTTATGGAATTCCATTTAGGCATGTTCTGCGCTGCGTATATTATGAGGTCTGTGGCGTACCTCATTGATGGTTGGGGTGGGTAAATGTAGTTATTCCTCGCTATGTATTCCTTGAGGATGTCATTCTGTACTGTTCCCCTGAGGATCGACTTATCTATTCCTCTGGACTCCGCGACCGCGACGTACATTGACAGTACCTCTATGGCGGTCGCGTTTATGGTCATTGACGTTGAGACTTTATCCATTGGGATGCCGTTGAACACTAAGTCCATTTCCTTAACTGAGGGCATCGAGACGCCTACTTTACCGACCTCATACCACGCTAGTTTATGGTCTGGGTCTAGACCTAACTGAGTGGGTAGGTCGAACGCCATACTCAACCCTGTTTGACCTATGCTTAGCAGGTAGCGGTACCTAGCGTTAGTATCCTCTGCCGACCCGAAGCCAGCGTACTGCCTTATTGTCCACGGCCTCCCCCTGTACATCGTCGGGTAAACACCGCGTGTGAATGGGTAGTCACCTGGGAACCCTAGCTTCTCGAGGTACTCCCATCCCGCACCCTCTGTGTCTAGGGGCGTGTAAACCCTCCGAACCTCAAAGCCCTCCTCGGTCAGAAACTTTGCTTTCCTTTCAGGGAATTTCTTCAGTACTGGCTCCAGCACCTCCTTGCTCCATTCCTTCATCCGTTCCCTTATCTTCTCTAAGTCTGTCATCTCACCCATACCTCTCGAGGATTTCTAGGAGGACGCCGTGTGTTGTCTTTGGGTGTATGAAGTTTATTTTCCTCTTACCGCCGGACACTAGCTTCGGCTCCTCATACACTACGCGTACGCCCTTCTCCTTCAACTCCTTAGTTAAGGCGTCGACGTTCTCCACTCTAATCGCTATGTGGTGGATTCCCTCACCGCGCTTAGCTATGTACTTCGATATTGCTGAGTCCTCGCTGAGTCCTTGAAGTAGCTCTATGTACACGGACCCCGCCTTAAACATTGCGATCTTAACCTTCTCCTCCGGAACCTCCTCAACCTCGACTAGCTCGAGACCCAGTACGTCACGGTAGAACTTTATGGCTTCGTCTAGATTCTTTACGGCTATACCTATGTGATCGAGCTCCCTCATCAGTTATTCACCTCCAACGCCTTCTCGTAAACCTCGACAACTTTGCGGAGCGGGGTTCCAGGGCCTAGAACCTCGAAAACACCCATTTTCTTGAGTTCCTTAGCATCGTCAGGCGGAATTATGCCGCCTACGATTACGGGGACGTTTAATCCTTTCTCCTTCATCAGCTTCAGTAGGTCGGAAACGAGCTCCATGTGCGAGCCTGAAAGGATGGAAACGCCGACGACCCTCACGTCCTCCTCTATTGCTGCCTCAACAACGTCTTCCGGGGCTTGATGGACACCTAAGTAAATCACCTCAAACCCCGCGTCCCTAAGCGCCCTAGCTACGACCTTAGCTCCCCTGTCGTGACCGTCAAGACCTAGCTTGGCAACCAGAACCCTGCGTCTACGCTTGATGTTCTTTCCCTCTGAAGTCGCATCTAGGGTGTTTACGCTCATGCGGGCTTACCCTTAAGCTTTTTCTGCGTGGGAAATCTTATACTTACCCTTAATGGATAGGCTATCCAGTAACTTCCATTACGGCAAGGAAGAATGCCTCCGTTAAGTGCTTGTGTGGGAAGAAACGCATTACCTTATCATGGAAGTCCACTACCCTATACCCTGGAGAGGACCAAGGATACTTCCTGACAAGCCTAATGACATCATGCACTGTTGCGATAACTTCTTCCCCCTCCTCCGGCATTATTGAGCATGTCGAGTACACCACTAGGTTACTGGCGTGCTTGACCGCCCTACTGATTAGGTCCTTCTGGATCTCGGAGTAATGCCTTACCTTCGAGGGTGTTAAGTGGATCTTCACTCCTGGGTCCTTGCTCACCGCCCCGCTGTTACTGCATGGGGCGTCAAGCAGTACCTTGTCGAACGCGCTGCGGAGAAACACGTCTCTTGAGTCCGCCGCCACTAAGTGCACCTTACTTAAATCAACACCAAGCTTCATGAGTAGGTTGGCACATATTAGTAGGCGCCTATAGCTAATGTCCACGGCGACGACTCGTGCCCGGTTCTCAGCGAGCATCATTATCAGTGACGTCTTCATTCCTGGTGCTGCAGCCATGTCTAAGATGACGTCGCCTGGTTCAGGATTGAGCGCGTTAACGACCGCCGCTGAGGCCTTGTCCTGAGGGATGGCCATGAATTCCTTAACGGGCTTGAGTAACCTCACGGGTTTCGGTGAGTGTTTCACGAACACCATGTAGGGGAAGTGCTTATCTACCTCGTATTCAACGCCTTCATCCTCAAGCTGACGAAGCACCTTCTCCTCGGGAGCTTTCAGCGTGTTTATCCTTAACCACCAGCGCCTGCGGTTCATTTCGCTCAGTAACTCCTCTACCTCATCCCCTACTAACGATGCTAGCTTCTCGTAAAACCACCTTTGATAGGATAGGCGACACCAAGGTGGAAGGTTAGCGTCATTCCACCGCTTACTTAGCCAGAACCTCACGATCTTCCCGTAGCTCCTTAATCTAGTGTTCACGCATAGAACCTTAAGGTAATCGGAAACAAGTTCCCTCGCCATGTTGTAGAGTTTCTCCCTTTCCTCAAGACTATCAGCACATCTCCCCTTACACGCCCTCTTGAAAGCCACGTCAACTGAGACCTTGTGGTTGAGGACTTCATAAAGCACTGATGAGAGCACCTTCACGATGAGCTTATCGCGCCTCATGAATGCCTCACCAATGCGATGTGTCAGAGAGGGTCCCACTCATCACGTTTCAGCCACTGACGGTGCCATCATTCACTATGGCTAAAGGTTTACTCACCTAATAACGTTACCCATGGAGGTGAAGGTACCAACCTTAATTAAGATAGTAACTTAGTACGTGGTGGAATGATGATGCCGCTCCAAAAGGATTGGGCAGGGATGAATGCCTCGCGACGATCTGACCGCCACTTAACTTAAGTTCTGTATTTAATTCGGCATGAAACCTACCCCACCGAACGTGTCAGTCTCCTTACATACTCCTTAGCTTTCCTTAAGGTCCCTGAAATCCTCAATGGAATCGCTACCACCCTACCTTCACTCAGATTCTCCACGGCACCTAAAGCGGCTAGTACTTCCCACTTTCGTGGGGCCTTGAACCTAATTATGGATGTACCCGTTCTCTCATCTAGATCCATTACTTTGAGTCCCGCTGTTGATGATCTGCTAGACCCGTAGAGCTTTCCGTAAGCGTTGAGTAGGAGTGATTCCAGCTCCGCCTTACTTAACTTGCCAGAGTATACGAGCCTAACTATTAAGTATCTCCTGCGCTCCCTTCTTTCTTCTCTGGCCTCCACCGTCTTCACGTATGCCTTAACCGCCCTACTGCCTAGAGCTGATGCTAGGAGCGTTACTTTGGAGTTAACGGCTCTGTAATGCCTGTAAAGAAAGGCAACTACAATGAGGGAAACGACCGAGAGTGTCAGTGACGTGAGTGCTAGGATAATTGTTAGTTGCCCTTCACTTAATGACATACCCTGCACGCTCCATCAGTGTTTTAGGGTTCGTTGTGAGGGCTGCTAACGCCTTAGCCTCACTTAAACCTAGGGTCGTGAGGAGGGCGATTAGCGTTATTCCGTGCCTTACCTCCTTAAGTACCTTAGCACCTGAACCCATGCTCAGCATAATCTTTCCGGCTTCGTAGAGTTTAAGTAGCGTCGCCAGGCCAGATAAGCTCCTCCCACGAACCAACGCGTCGTACACCTCACTAGCCCTAA
>JALWZB010000107.1 GCA_027002995.1 Desulfurococcales archaeon | reverse complement strand
GGGAAGCCAGTAGCGGTACCGTGACGGTAAGGGCGAGAGGGAACAGACAGGTCAGCAACGTGCCGCTCGAGGAGTTCATGAGGTTACTGAGGAAGGAGATAAGAGAGCGCTCACTAACACAGTTAGCGATTGAGGAGCTCTTGAAGAAACGTAGAGCAACTTAAAACCCCGCAAGCTTGAACCACTTATTAGTTCCCCGCAGATAACAGTACTGAGGGTAGCAATCATTGATAGCTAAAGACATCATAGCTGCCTCCACAATCCTTGCCATGCTACTCACAGCCTTACTCACGCACGTCCCCATAGGCGCTCAAGCAAGCGCGAATAACGCAATAGTGGATACGGCCTCGAAGCTGATGGAATCAGCCTTCCCAGAAATATGGGACATGATAAGCTCAACACAGCCAAACGTCACTAAGGCGCAGGCCTCAGAACACGGCGAGGCACTCTCAGGCTTCCCGATATATATCGTTGAGTGGTCCCGCGGCGGGGTGAGCGCTAAGGTACTAGTTGCGGAGGTAGGGGAATCCGAAGCACCTGTGGAGATTGAGGTAACGATTAACGGGCAGGCATCCAACGAGACCATGAAGCTCGTCTACGGATTAGGCAGTAAGGTAGTGTCCGAGGTAAGGACACTCTACGAGAAGCTAGCTAAGGAAGCGTTGAGCGATAAGGGCGTGGATATAGTAGGGTTCCAAATAATAATTAACGGGACGCCCGTCGCCTTCATCGACCCCACTAAACCATCGATAATACCGGCCGAATTATCCTGGAGAATATACTACGTTAAGCCAATCCTAGCGTTCAGCATAACCAATGACTACCCACTAGTCAAGACAGCGGTAAATAAGGCTGGTAGTAAGGCGCTGAAGTTCACTGTGGGTCTCGATAAGGTTAAGGACATACTAAGCAGGCATGGCGTGTTAAGAAATGTCAGCAGTATTAACAAGTACTTAATAATAGTGAACGGCACTGCCCGACCCGCCTACGTAATCGCGCTAGGCCCGTGGAACACCGCCATAGTGTACGCAGATAACGGCAAGTACCTACCATCAAACACACGCACGCAGAGATCAACCACCGCAAACCCCAGCACGAGTGGTAAGTCATGGAACTTCCCAATACCCCCACAGTACTTCCCATACTTCCTCTCCGGACTCGCCATGACGGTAACAGCTATAGTTGGTATCATAGTAATACGTATAGCAACCCGTAAGAAGTAAGTACAAACACTTCACTGCCCTAGAACGCGTAGGCGGGATGCGCTCTAAAATGTTGTAATTTACATGGGTCGCCTATAGTCGGCTGTAGGTCTGACTGCAGGGTACTGGAGGCAGTACCGCATTTACAGTTACGCATTAAGACCTTAATCGAGAATAAAGCGATCTCTTACTAGTACTGGGTAAACACATATTTATTAACATATCTCCAAATTGAGACTAGGGTGCCCAGCTTGAGGAGGCTAACCACCTACGCCATTATCACCTTAATCCTAGCAACCTCCCTCTCCATGGCGGTAGCGTTCACGACCCTCCCCTTGGTAGCTTACTCATACTCCCCCTCCTACGGAGTCCGCGTTGACTTCATCAGCCCACCGCCGATAAGCATCGGGCCTACCTTGCCCTCCATAGAAGTAACGGATTCCTCGGGTAGACCACTTAAGGCTGTCGTGAACATTTACGGAATTGAACCCGGTGCTAGACTCACGTACATAGGTGGGTCTGGAGGTACCGGGGTTCTAAGACTGAATCCATCAGAATTCAGTAAGCTCAAGGACGTTATGAACGAGTGGCGCTCCAGAGGACTCTTCAAGGGGTATAGGGATGGATTCATATTCTTCATCGACGCAGTAGACGATAAGGGAAGGCTCTACACAGCAATTAAGGTAATACCGATAAACGTTGACAAGGTTCTCCAAGGACTCATACCTGACGTCAAGATAACACTTAACCTACAAGCGATGAAACCCGTTAAGAACATGAAGCTGGAGAAGATTACCAAGATTACCACAATTAAACAGTCAAGCAAGGCAGGCGCTGAGTCAGCACCAAGTGAGATACTCACCAACTGCGAGGACATATACGGAGGGCAGGGCGTAGGATCATCTTATTGCACAACCTGGAAGGTCGAGGAGCTCTACGGGTATAGGGAGAACACGTTCATACCACTAATAACTGTTAAAAGCGATTCCCTAACTGCATGGAGGATGTTCGAAATTATAACTCTTTATGAGCTGGCAAACATAAATAGTGAGTGGGTTGGCCTAACCGTTGTGGGTACAGTATCCACGAATAACGGGGTAACCTATGAGAGCCCCAAGGTCCTCGGATACTCATTCCAGATAGATTCTAAAGTAACAAATTTCGAGATCTTCAATGAGGAAGACTTCCATAACACTAGGTGGATCTACCAGCCTATAGGGTTCAGCGACAACGTGATAGTCTCGATAGGCACGTATGGAAGCTTAATGATAGGTAAGTTCCGCAAGTACGTGAAGGAGTGCGAGTCAGGCTTCTGCGACATCACGCCGTGGCAACCAACTAGTGAGGTTGCCTACATAAGCTTCTCGAACATTAACCTGAGCTACGACCCGTCAGCGAATAAGTACGTAGCTCCGTCAGCCTACATGGTTGATGATGAACCTGGCGACGGTAATGGCTTCCTTGATAAGTATCTTAGCAAGATCTCTGGTGATTTAGAGTACTGGAAGAGCTTCTATGGGACTGGCGAAGTGAAGGTACATAACCTCTGGGTGCGCGTAAGCAACGACATATACTTCTCACTGGGGTTCGACGTGAAGTCCATCCTTGAGGCTCTAGGCGTTAACGTGCCTAGTTGCGTGCCGAACATTGGGCTTCTCAGCTTTGCGTCGAAGGTGATTTACATATACGTGAGTCTAAACTTCGTGAAAGTAGAGTCACATTATACAAGCGACACGCTCTCGCTAACATTCTATGAAGGGAAAGCATTATACGGATTTCAGGGGAGCACTTACCGAGCCCCAGTAATATATGCTGAGGTTCAGGACGTGCCATCTTGAGTCTAAAGGTAAAGATGAACACACTACAAAGCGGTAGCTACGTCTTGAGAGAGGTCATTAGGATCTGCTTACCCGCAATCCATAACGGCAACTAGTTAGGGCGGGAAACGAATACGTATACTTTTTATCTCAAACGGTCTGAAGGTTAGGTCGACCTTGCCCTCCTTAATTCGTGCCTCACACACCTTCTCCTCAAGGAGGTTACACTCCCACACACCAACGACAGGGATCCCGAAACGAAGCACGACCTTAACGGGTCTATTCAATGGGTTGTACATCCTCAGCACCAAGCACTTATCTGAGTCACCACACTTCTTCACGTTCTCAACGATCACGTCACCATCAACCCTCAGTACGTAGCCAGCCCTCAAACCATTACCCTCACGAGTGCTCGGCGCTATTACAACACGTACTGGGTTACTCACCTCGTAGGCTAGCCGGGTCAGGAGTAGCTTACCGTTACTGGGGAGGGACGCGATGGCGTAGTAAGTGCTTAACTCACCGCTATCAACGATGGGGTCCGGCAGGGTGGGTGACTTAAGCAGTGTTAAGCCCACCTTACTGAACCTCACGGTAACGCCGTTCCTCTCGTGTGATATCACCGCGAATAATGCCTGGTCATCCTCCAGCGCAACCCACTTATGCTTGAACACTTCGTACTTAGCGCGCTCCCAACTAGTGTTGGTGTGGGTGGCCCTCTCCAAGTACCCTGCACCCACATCGAATAGCGCGTGGCTAGCGTTGACGTCAGCATCGAACCAAGCCTTAAGCATGATGTTGCGTTCACGCCACCTGAACGTAATATTGAACAGGAGCTCCCTCCTCCCACCATAAGCGATGACGTCCTCAATGATTTCCGAGGACCTGAAGCGCCACCTAAAGCGAACACGCACCCTTAAAGGTCCTGCCTCAAGCACCTCAGGAGGGTTGGTCACCCCGTCATTAACGACCCATGAGAGCCTGTCGTAGTCTTCATCAATCTCCCACGCGTCCCACTCCCTAGGCTTATCATCGTACGCGACAATCACGTTGCTAGGCGCCCTAAGCATTTCCCTCCCAAGCTCCTTACTGAAGAAGCTAATTAGGCGCCCATCACTCCTCAGAACAGCTCTGAAGAACTCATTCTCGATGACGACGCCCTCATTATCCACGCTCACGCTGACCTCCCCCACACCCACGCACTCACTCAAGTCAACAATGCTTAAGGGAGGGGTGTTCACAGCCACAAGCACGTTACCGTTACTGAGTGGCTGAGCCTCCCTACAGGCCCTCACCGTGTC
>JALWZB010000106.1 GCA_027002995.1 Desulfurococcales archaeon | reverse complement strand
CTGAACGCAACCATAAGGGCTGAGGAGAGAGGCACGATAAACGTAACGGTTGCTGAGAAACTCAAGGCAACCATACAGAACGACATTAAGGCACTCAACGAATTAGCTGAGTACCTAGCTAAGGTAGTGAACCGAACTGAAACACTCAACACAACCTACGTAACCAGCGTGCTGGAGAAAGTAGTGAAAGACCTAGTAAGCGTGCGTGAGACCCTCAACAACTGCGCCGCCAAGAGACTCCAGGAAATAATGAGGATCAGAATAATGGAGCAACTCAAAGCAATGTGGATAGAAGTTAAGAAGATAGTTCAGGCCGCACAAGAGGCACAAGAGCAGAACCTAACAATAATGGCGCAAGAGCTAATGGGAATCGCACAGAACCTAACGCAGAAACTCATGAAGATTGAAAAGGAAGTAATGAACACAACCACACCTATCAACATGTCTGAAGTAGAGAAGTTACTGAACATAACCAACCAGGTGAGAGTACTGACAAGCATATCGCACGAAGTTAAGTGCTGTGGTGAGCACGCATTCAACTTGAAGACCGTTATAAGGGATTTGGCGAAGCTGAAGACTACCATAATGCAGGCAAACATGACATATATGGAACTTAAATTCATGACCAAAGGCATGACTGGCAACATAGCTAAGGAAGTCACTAACATGGGTAAGCTCATGAAGGCATTACAGGGCAACTACAGCGAGTTGGAAAAGGGACTTGTGGAGGGTAGCCCGGAGAGGATTAGGGAGTGCCTAAACGCTATCAACGCAACAGCGACTCAACTTAGCGCCATGGTAAGCAAGATGATGCAGGAAAGAATGAGTAAGCAACTCGCAAACCAGGTGAGGACCCTCTTAAGGAAAATGGACAGCGACCTCAAGGCAGTAATGGAGCAGATCCGAGGAAGGCTCCATATGATGGAGAAGGTGGCTAGGCAGGCCCAGACAAGCAAGTTAACATCTGCTGAAGCCGAGCTAAGGGTCGCGATGAAGCAACTAGAGAGGGTGTTAACTCTAGGTAAAGTAAGTAGGGTGTTAACACCCGCCCAGATAAGTAAGATCCAGGAGGTTCAAGTAAGCCTGAACAAAGTGGTATCCCTCCTAAAGAACGGCAATATGGAGGAAGCACTGAAGATAATTAAGACAAGCATTGAGGTACTGAAGGAAATACAGCATAAGGTGAGCGTGAGCGCTGGTAAGGGTGGTGCGATCGTCAGCACGGAAATTGAGGTCACGGTCGAGATACTCCATACTATACAGGTCATGATCGAGCACTAATATGATGATAAAGTTGGGAGCGGTGCCGTAGGACCTGAAAGTCTTTTCCCTTCCCGAAGCTCGTAGGTCCCCCCTCTCAGGGCCCCCGGCACCAGTACACTCATTTTTAAAGATTTATCGCATTATTTAAATGTGTGTGGCCTCCACTAAGTTCCTCCCAGGCACTGGAGGGCGGGGTTCTTGTGGCTATCTGAAAGTGAGAAAAGGAAGAGATATGTTGAGGGAGCCGTGATCTCGGCATTACGGCTCTACAGGCATTGGAGGAAAAGGGGCGTTAGTTCCGAGGAAGCGTTCGCTAGGGCGGTTAGGCAGGCCTTAGGGATGATTGAGGCTAGCGGCATGAGGGAGGAGGAGGTTAAGGAGTCGCTTCGTGAGTTGAAGAACATTATTGATGCCATTATTAACGCTATGGATGAGGAAAAACATTAGTTAGGTGGGGTAGCATGCTTTTAATTAATCTTATAATTAATCTTATCAAAAAATATTGGCGTGTGGAGTTATGGCTGAAATAGGTGAGTCCTTACTACTGAGGGTGTTCTTCGAGACAGCGGACGGTGGTTACTACTCACCAATGTTTGAGGACTGCTTTGAGGCGCTCCCTGTACCCGAATTCAAGGGACGGTTAATAAAGCCGGATGTAGTGGAGGAATTTCGGTACGATAGGATACCGTGTAGGTGCTTTCCTGACGACCTCTCGAGGTACTTACCCAGTGACTACGTCTTAGTTGGGGGATCCAGCTACCACATTAATGAGGTTGTCGCGCACTGGGACCCCAGGCTTGACATAGGGGTTTACAGTGATTACTGGCGCTCAGCGGGGGGAAGAATACCCAAGAGTTTCAGGGAGTATAAAGAAAGGGAATGTTATATCTTCTTCGCGGCAGGCTTGGCTAGGTACCCGCGCGGGTTCTTCAACGTTAAGCACGGATTCACCGAGATCAGGAGGGCGTTCATGCGTGCTGACCGGGGAGTCTACGTTGTAGCATACATGAAGGTGGATGAGATAGCCGACCTGACGGCTATCACGTCTAGGGAGAACATAGACATAGGTAAGGAGGGCACCGACAGGGTCTGGGAAATAGCGGTGAAGGAATATGGTGAGAGAGTGATTAAGACTCCGCATTACGCACGTGGAGGTGACTTACCTGTAGTGATACTTAGTGAGGAGGGACACTACGGTTTCTTCAAGAGACCCATACCGCTGATAGAGTGGTCGGGTAAGCGCAAATTACTAAGCGATTACTCATACATGTTCGGGGTTAGAGGACTGGAGGATAGGGTTCGCCAGAAAGCGTTCGATAGGAGGAAGACTGAGGAAATCATAAGTACCTTAAAGGAGGAGGGTCTGCTATAGTTTCTGACCTATAGGTCTTTTAAGGTCTTTGTAGGCTTCTTCTAGCCTTTAGGGCTATAAGGTATGCTGATGCTGTATGCTTATCCAACCCGTAGCGTTTCATAATGTGTTCATGGTCTTCTGAATGCGTGGTTCCCTTTGGATTGACGGGTATTGTTTTTAATCCATAGAGTGGCACCTTCCACATTATCCTCTCTATGATGCTGTTCCTGAATATTGAGACTTTGTAGTTATAGTTCCTCGTTTTTCTATCACCGTTCCTTATCCAGTAGTACCTAAGGTAACCAATAATTTCTGGATTCTCTACTGCTATAACTGATGCTCCATGAGAGTAAACGTTCTTAAGTACTCTATGTATGACTTCCCCTATGATGCTCCAAGCCTTTCTCCTAGGACAATCTCTACCTGTTACCTGTGGGAACCTAGTCGTGTACTTCCAGACTATATCTCCTTTCCTATTAATGACTATAAGGTTAAGTCTATCAACGTTAACGTCAACACCAGCTATATTGTTTCCTAATGGTTTTTCATATCTTCTCATAACTTCTAGGTAGACTCGTACTTGACCATAACTTGTATCTCCCCGTAAAGATGTTTCAGTTCATCGCCATAATCTTTGATATATACTCTAGCGGGGTAGCCGATTTCCTTCTTAAGGGCTTTATCTATTAATACATGAATTAGTTTGGCGTAGCCTTTAGGTATGACTGGTTTTACATATATCTTTCTGCTTGTCTTTATCGAAAACCGATATTCTTATATTATTATTGTCTGTGAACTGTATGTTTAAGTTTCCTTTAGCCCAAGGCTCTGCCTCACTTTGGAATAATAGCCAAGGCTTTAACTCTAGCTTGGTAACGTCCACTTTTAATGTTTTAGCACTTTGTAGAGATGCGTGCATTAGTGTTGAGACTCCATCTATGTACCTACGGTTAGGAACGATGTCGTAGCATAGTTTTCTTCCAATCTTAATGAAATCGTATTGCGATAAACTAGCAAGTAATGGATTCTCCTTAACTGTACTCAGTAACTTATGAGCACATAACCTACATAACCAAGCAGTCCAGTAGATAAGCCTAGCTTCACCCCCAACGGCATGAAATGGCAACCTTAACGTGATATACTCAAATTGCTTCATAGGGACATACCCAATAAGCTTATAAGTTGTTTTCCTGTAAACCTATTGATGACCCCTAGTTCCCGTTACCCGCTCCTTGGTCGGGTGGGGAGGGGGCTAGGGGAAACCGTGATGAACCGACCTACGGAAACCTATAATGACCGTAGGCGGGAAACGGTTTCCTCTAAGTAATTAACCTAATGTCTAGTGCTTTAGCCTAGCTAGCGATGGGTCAAAGCCGAAGTGCCTTAAAACGTTCTCGAGCCTAGCCCTAAGTTTCTCTCGTTCGCCCCGCAATTTCATCAGGTACTTTAGGGAGTAGTACGTTGTGAAAAGCGCGTGCAAATACATTCCAAAGAACCCTAGGACGCCTTGAAACCTTCTCGGCTCACTGTAAGCTTCAATCGCCAGACTCTCCAGCCTAATGACAAGCCATGCGATAGCTAAAGCAATTACGCCTAATAGTGAGTAGGAAACCATGTTCATCGGAGGAGGCATCATCACAGCAGCTACTACGAGGGCTATCACGGCTAGCGGGAGTAAGGTGAATGCGGCCCAGGGAGGTAGGTCTGGAGGGAAGCCCATTCCTATCATGTATGCGCCCT
>JALWZB010000105.1 GCA_027002995.1 Desulfurococcales archaeon | reverse complement strand
TTTTCCGACCCATCAACAGTTTTAGTCATGCCAACAAGCCTCCCAGGGAGCTGCCTTAAGAGTTCCTTCCTATCCTGAATACCCAATATTCCGGCTGATGGACCACCGTAGTTCAGACCTACACCCAGAGGTTGCGCGTCTCCGACCACTATGTCGGCACCGAGCTCTCCAGGAGCCTTGAATATCCCTAATGAGAGCGGGTTCGCGTTCACTATAGCGAGTGCCCCTGCATCATGGGTAATTTCTATAATGTCACGTAGCTTACGCTCAATTATACCGAAGAAATTAGGGGATTCCACATAAACCGCGGCTACGTCATCGCTGAGCTTTGCGTGGAGTGCACTAACGTCAAGCTCACCGTCTTCCCGTCCGTAGGGGATCTCCTCTAACCGGATGTTTAACCCCTTAACCCAGGTCCTAATAACCTCCTTAATCTCAGGGTGCGCTGAGGACGCTATAAGTATCTTTTTCCTTCCCCTCTTAACCCTGAGTGCCATCCTAACTGCTTCAGCTGCCGCAGTGCTCACATTATACATTGAGGCATTTACTATGTCAACGCCGTAGAGTTCCGCCATTAGGCTCTGGTACTCAAAGAATGCCTGAAGTATACCTTGATTTATTTCGGGCTGATACGGTGTGTAGGCAGTATAGAATTCTGCTCGGGACACTATGGCCTTAATCACTGAGGGAATGTAATGAACACAGACACCCCCACCTAAGAACACTCGGTGAGCGTCCGTGAATCCTGTGAATTTATTCTTACTTAGTATTTCAAGGAACTTCCTTCTGGCCTCATGCTCGAGTAGTGGCTTGCCGGATCCTACGCGTAATTCCTTCTTCAAACGAAGTTGCTCCGGGATGTCCTTAAAGAACTCCTCAATGTCATCGACCCCTGCTTCCTTGAGCATCTCCCGCTTTACTTCTTTAGTGGAGTTCGGTATCCAGTAATGTGGCATTCTAACATTCCCTTACTAATTAGGGGGTATCACTAAAAGTGTTTAACTATCCACGCATGAGGCTGTGATTAATGTTGTGACTACGTCTCAATTTTTATATATTGCAATGTACTTGCTTAGGTAAAAGTTAATCAGCTATCACCGCGAGAATTTCAAGGTGTTAAAAACGGCTAGGGAGACACCACTCCTAGAAACCCTTAGAAAGCACGATGCCAATGTAGGGGAATTTGCGGGATGGATAACCGCAATGGACTACGGGAACCCCCTTGAAGAACATATGGCAACCCGCAACTCCGTTACAGTGTTCGACGTGTCGCACATGGGGAGGTACCTCATACGCGGGGACAATCTCTTCGAGTTCTTCCAGAAATTAGTGTCTAAGGACTTGAGTAAGTTCAAGGAAGGACGCATGAGTGGCCCAGTACTGCTACTTAATGAGAATGCTCATATTATTGATGACGTCATGCTGTACTACTTAAGTGATGCCGAGTGGCTTGCCGTTGTTAATGCGCCTAACATCGAGAAAGATCGTGTCTGGATCCTTAAGTGGGCTAAGGAGTGGGGATATAACATCACGATCGAGGATATCACTCTGAGTACCGCTCTTATAGCTATTCAGGGTCCCCGAGCTCCTGAAGTTATTGAGAAGCTAGGCGTGAAGGAAGCAGAGAGCTTAAGTATACTTGAATTCCTACGTCGCCCTAGCGTGCTGGGGGAGGAGGCAATACTCGTGAGTAGGTCTGGCTGGACGGGTGAAGAGGTGCGTTCGCACGGATATGAGATCATGACCACGGTCGAGCATGGGAAACGCGTATTTGAGGCAGCGGTCAAAGCGGGGGCTAAGCCCGCAGGGCTAATAGCTAGAGATAGCCTAAGGTTGGAGATGGGGTACCCACTCATAGGTGTTGACATAGGGAACGATGTGAACCCTATAGAGGCGAGGTACTGGATGGCCCTTAGTCTCAAGAAGCGGGGCTTCCTGGGAGAGGAGGCCCTAAGGAGGATCTACAGGGAAGGAGTAAGTAAGTTTAGGGTGGCATTCAAACTTAAGAAAGGCGTTAGGAGGATCCCCCGGCACGGGAACAATGTGTTAATCGATGGTAAAGTTGTGGGTTACGTGACTAGCGGGGCCTACTCCCCCGTACTTGGGAGAAGCATTGGTATGGGATATATTGAGGCAACACACTCCTACATAGGTTTCAAGGTAACCATAGACATTCGCGGCAAAACCTATGAAGCTAAAATACTTGATTTCCCTCTAATATAGTGTGATTCGGTGAAACCCCATGAGTGCAGAGGATATTCTAGTAAAGACAAAACTTGGTGAGTACCTCGTTAAGAAGGGATTACTCTACACCAAAAGCGACGAGTGGATTAAGGTTCAGGACGATACAATCACTCTTGGCATAACAGATTACGCACAGAAGAAGCTAAAGTACGTGGTGAACGTTGAGTTACCTGAACCAGGCGCGTCAGTGAATGCGGGCGAGCCTATAGTTACACTGGAATCCGTAAAGTCCGTGGCTGACGCGTACTCTCCATGCTCTGGTGAAGTGCTAGAGGTTAATGAGGAACTCTACGACACACCTGACCTAATAAATAAGGACCCCTACGGCGCGGGATGGTTAGTTAAGATAAAGCCTGCCGAACCCATAGATGAGAGCAAGTTCCTGAGCCCCGAGGCTTACGCGGAGAAAATTAGAGCCAAGGAAGGATAAGGAAACTCACCCACAAGGTTTTTCGCTGTTCAGTACTCCTTACTTTATAGGAATGGAATACTGGGTGGTAGGCATTGCCTTACCTCAGAATGCCTCCCAAGATAAAGGTTCTAGAAGCAGCAGGTGCGATAGCGGATGGGAGGATTACTTTCACCGATGAGAGGAATGCTGTAGTGGTGTCATCCGACGGTAGCCGGAGATACTCGGTCTACGTCAACCTAACGCGGAAGGAAGCGTGTAGCACCGATAACGGTACAGTGTATAGAGGGTACGTGGGCTACCCGATAATAGCTGTGCTCATGATTAAGGGGGCCTTACCGTACGATTCGAGAATAGGTGACGCCCTCAAAGGCATACCGTGGAAAGCTCTGAATGAAAAATATAAGAAGTATGCCGTAGTTGAGGATGAGGTGAAGAAAATCGCTGCCGAGCGGGGAGTCCTTCCTGAGGAGCTAGAGAAATTTAAGAACAATGTCTATAAAGAGTTAAAGAGGTTTAAACTCAAACTAACGGATATTTGCTTGAGTAAAGAATGATCCGTAAGTTTAATACCTGATGTAGTAGGTAATCAGAGTAGAGAGATCATGGTGAAGAGCCTAAGAATAGTTGGCGGGTATAAGATAGTGATGGAGTTATACTCTCCCTACCGCGTTAGGATATATGAGTATAATGACAGGATAAAGGATAGTGGTTACTACTTGAAACCCCTTCACATAGTACACAAGGTCGTTGGCGGGAGGAAGTTGAAGTACCTGTACTTTGGGCGTTACTGGTACCGCGTAATAAAACGAAAAGGGAAAATCAGGTGGGTATACGTAGGTAGGGATAAACCTGATCCTCACCTCCCTGACCCACCAATCTCGCCGTTCGAGGGTCTAGGCATACTAGTGGAGGGTGAGGATGTACTGGTTGACGAGAAGACTTATGAAGCCCTCTCAAGGATATCTGTTAAGATAAAGGGAGAGAACTTACTACCAGAAATCAATGTTTAATTGAGTTCCTTGCCTATTAGTTAGAGTCATTCTTAATACGTAGCGCTCCTGTATTAATTACCGTGATTGACTTTCTGATGAGATACCTATTATAGCGTTGTTACGACTTGTGATGGGGCTTGGAGAAGATGCCTAAGGAAAGACCCTTCTACGCTAAGTATCCTTTTATGGTCTCCTTAGAGGAGTACCTTCTACATACTTACGGAACTGAGCTAACACTTAATGACTTACTCGACTTACATGATTTCAAGGAGCGCGGACTACTAAGAGTTAGGTCAGCGCTGGGGAAAGGTACCTACTCGGTTTCGTTTGATGAGGATCAGGAGGTTATTTCATTTTACTTGGCGTTAATGTTCGCTAGTATCGTAGATCCCTGGGCTTTACGTAAATACGCCGATGTTGAGGCCAAGCGTGCTGTTAACTTCATGCTGGGGGATAGGGATAAGGTAATCAGCATAATAGCTGGAAAACTTGGGGTTGAGTTAGAGTATTTTGGCTCAGAGTCAAACATCTGCGGCCATAGAGTGGTGGTGGGCGTAGAGAAGCGCACAGGCAAGGAGATAGTTGAGTGTCATCCTTTCAGAGTGACAATCCCTACTTACTTGCGGTTAACGGAATCACTTGTTTCAGATCCTAAATGGAAATTAGTGAATAGGTACGTGATCCGCGGGTATGTATACCTGAACAAGCGTGATGCTGCTAGGTTACTTGAGAACGCCGTCAAATTAAGGATTATTGAGCTAGCAAGCGAGCTTACATCAACCGCAAGTATTGACCCGGAACGCGTCATGCCTGAAGTTAATGAGCTTAGGGAACTTGTACGTAGCGTACGTGGCTTCTTAAGCACAGAAAAAGATAAATTCATGGAGGAACTCAAGGGTCAGATCGTGGAGAAATTCTTTCCTCCTTGCATAACGGAGATCATGAATACCTTACTTAAGGGCGAACACCTCTCACATCACCAGCGTTTCGCCTTGGCCACGTTTCTCCTGAATATTGGTGCGGACGTTGATTACGTGGTTGACCTGATGCGTAATCTCCCGGATTTCAACGAGAGAATAGCTCGTTACCAAGTAGAGCATTTGGCGGGTTTAAGAGGGTCTAGGAAAAAGTATAGTATGTATAGTTGTGAGAAGATGAAGACCCTAGGTATGTGTGTGGCGGAATGCGGTGTTAAGAGCCCTCTTCAGTACTACTGGCGCCAGTTACGTGCTTCTCGGAAAGCGGGGGGAGGTAAAACAGTATCTTCTCATACCCAGGAGTAGAGGAACCCTTCGGAACCCTAAACGAAATTACATTATCGGGACCTACCTCATACTTAAACCCAAACTCAGCTTCAACAACACGGCTTCCTGGGGGTAAAACCCATGTAACCGTGTAGTCGTACTCAGCAACGTCCTCCTCGTACTTATCCTCATACACGTTCAGCCCAGGCTTAAGGGTCCCCCTGAACCTAATGATAAATGATATATAGGGTCTACACGGGTCGCCCGCAATACCCGCTAAAGCCTTAATTATTCGCGGGCGAACGCGTTTTCCATTCACCCTGACTTCCTCAGCATCGATAAACGATTGCATGTTCTCTCTTACCTTAGTTAACTCCTCACGTAGCCTAAGATTATCTGATAAGATCTTCGTAAACTCCTGGTCTTCATCGATATACTCAAAAACTATTACTTCCGTGAATTGCCCTGACCTATCTACCGTGAAGTAGCAGTACCCGAATACGGGCTTCACGGTGGCGTTACCTTTCTGTCCTCCTTAATTACTCGTAGCACGACTGCTGTTGATGTATGCTGGACGCCTTCAATGGTTCCTATTTTGTCGAGAAGTTCTGAGAGCTCCTTATGATCCCTGACAAGTATCTCTAGTGCGAATGTCCATTCTCCTGTGATGTCGTAAATTACTTTTATCTGCGGAATCTTAAGGAGTGCCTGCACTATATCATTATACTTCTTTATGTCTACTGCAAGGAAGACTAAGGATCTTAGATTATATCCCAAGGTCTCTGGCGAGACCTCCGCAACGATTCTCTTAATAATGCCTCTCTCCTTGAGGCGCTTAACACGCATATAGACTGTAGAAGAACTTATGCCTAGCATCCTTCCTAGCTCTGCGTACGTTAGGTCGGCATTTTCTTGGAGAATATTTATTAATTTCTTGTCTATCTCGTCTAAATCTAAGACGGCCAAGGTAGCACCCACTTAATTTTTTATCATCAGTCAAATAAAAATCTTATCATTACATCTTTGGCGCCAGTAGATATTCAACGTTCCCCCCTTCAACAAGGGTGAATGAAAGGTAGAGGGGAACATCACTCCCAAATTTTATGTTTACGGCATCGGTCACGCCTGTCAAGTTGAGCACCTTTAATATGTAGTCCTCATCATAGTTAGCTCGTGAAGGTTCCTTAACATCCATCTCAAGTATGGATCCTCCCATCCTAGAAAGCCTTGCTTCAGCATTTACCTCTAGCGCCTTTAAGTAGAGGTACTGATCATCCTCAGCGGCGAAAGTTATTGTGCCAGCACCCTTAAGGTCTTTGAGGGCCTCCTTAAAGGCCCTAGCAACTACGAGTGCTGAAACCTTAAACTCAGGCGTTATCTCACCAACTTCCTGTGCTGAAACCTCTATGGATCTATACTTGTATCTCTTCGTTGACATACCTTCTATTATTACTTCGTAGAATTCCTCGTTGGCCTTGAACACGAACTTATCGCCTTTCTTAGGTTTGGGTAGGGTCTTGATGAGGTTGTTAACATTTACACCAACCTCCAGGTCTTTCTCTATGCTGTACTCAAGGAATGCCTCCGAGGGCATTTTTATGATTATCAACGCTATTTGCGCTGGGTCCAGCGCCTTAACGGTCAAGCCCTCCTGTGTGAACCTAAATAGCGCCTCATCAACGATGTTCCCTAACGCCTCCAAGACCGTCACTAATTGCTTAGCGCTAGAATGCTCAAACTTGACGATATACTCCTCACTCATCTCAACAATCCCGAAGTAATGTTAATTAAGTTTCTAAAAACATTAGCGTGCGCATGATGAGGACCACTCCGGAGCGGATTAAATACTTTAAAAAGCATGAAGAACCGTGTGAGGGCTGATGACCTCCCTTCGGTAAGCTAAAGCTTATTTGAAAACCCCTAACAAATCTTAGGGAGTGAGAGGTTGTCTTCCTTAAGCGATATTGAGAGGGAAGCTAAGGAGATCGTAGAGAGAGCTAAGAAGGAGGCAGAGGAAATACTACGTAAAGCTAAAGAGGAAGCAGAGTCATTGAGGAGCGCAGAAATCAACGCATCATTGAGCGAGGGTGAGATTAAGGAAATTGAGGAAGAGTTCCGTGTGAAACTTGAAAAGGCACAGGAAGACTTCGAGAGGAGGAAGCGGGTAATAGAGGAGAGATATAGTCGGTACAAGGGTGAAATTGTTTCCAAGGTTGTAGAGTTGGTTGCGGGGACTGCTCAAGGGAGTTAAAGATGATCGTATCTACCCCAGAGAAGGTAGTCTACGTAAGGGTGCTTACTGAGAAGAAACTTGCTGGGAAATTGCTGGAGGCCCTCCAGAGCGCTGGTTCCCTACACCCCGAGGTACTTACCGAGATCAGCGAAAAAGATCGTGAGGCCCTCTCTAAGGAGGCTGAGAGACTACGTAAGCTAGAACGCGTACTCAGCGAGTTCGACGCAATCATCCCCGGACAGATCCTCGTCAAGTTAGATGGTGAGATATCAGCAAGTAAGCTTCACGACTACCTCCTAAGCCTGCTGAGCAAACTCTCGGAAGCTTTACAACAAGCCAAGAGCATTAAGGCTAAGATTGAGCAAATCAGTGAGGAAATCACTAAGTCTGAGGAAATCCTGTGGGTATTATCAATATTGTCTGCAATTCCGAAATACAGCAATGCCCCCATTGACAACGTATCCTTTAACGGGAATATCGTGGCTGCACACACAATACTGCTGGAGAAAGATCTTGTTGACGAGTTTCTCACTGAGTTACCTGAAGACCTCAGGCAGCGAGTAGTGCTTGACATAGTGACCTTAAAGGAGTATAGGAAGGCAGTAATCATAGTTGCCGGCCCAAAGGGTGATGTGGAAGCTGTTAATGAGATTTCCAGGAGTGTTGGAGGTAAGGTAATCGAGATACCCGAAGAGCACTTCACTGTCTCAGAGTTTCTGAAAAAGTTAAAGGTGCGTATCAAGGATCTCCGTGCAGAGCTAGGCAAACTTAAGGACGAGTTCGAGAAGCTTGTAAGCAAGGTCTCAAAGGATCTGGCCCTGGGTAAGGTAGTGGTCACAGCGTACAGGGATAGGCTACAGGTTCTCCTCTCCGCTTTGAAGGGAAGGTATCTAGTCGCTGTTGAGGGGTGGGTGCCTCTCTCGAGCAGGAAGTGGTTGGAGGATTTCCTTTACACCGGCTTGAAGTACGTGTATGTCGTTGATTCTCCTCCACCACCCGGCAAGACACCCCCGACGAAGCTTAAGAACCCGCGCATATTTAAGCCCTATGAAATGATAACGAAGATTTATGGCGTTCCAAATTATAATGAGTATGACCCGACCCCAATAATTACGTACTCCCTTACCTTATTCTTCGGTCTAATGTTTGCTGATGTGGTCTACGGTACCGCTATGTTCATCATAGTTAACTACCTTCTAGAGAAGACAGGGTTCATAGAGAACCCCTACTCTGAGGGATACAGGTTGTTCAAGAGGCTCTGCACTTACCTCTCATTATCGTCGATATTCTTTGGTTTACTCTCCAACAGCTTTGCCGGGTACTCAATAGTCTTCAATAACGGTAGGATAAGCTTTGTTGCATCCTCAGGATCAACGCTACAGGCTTTACTACCGCTACTTAACCCCATGTTCTTCATAAACCTTGCACTGATTATTGGACTAGTACACGTTAACATAGCACATATTCTCTCATTCATAAAATACATTAAATTAAAAGATAAGGGAGAGGTCATCTCCAAGATAGGGTTCTTCATAAGCGAAGTATTCGGCATACCATACGTCCTGTACAAGTTCCTCAACGTTAGCCTACCAGCGCCTTTGAACTCCTTTGCAAACTACCTAGTGTACGGCATAGTTGTTGGGTTATCCCTACTAATCGTTGGTAAGCTAATAGCTTACAAGGCACTGGGCTCGCTGTTCTGGCTCTTCGACCTAACAGGACTACTCGGTGACGTGATGTCGTACACGAGGCTAGCGGGGATAGGCCTGGCTACAACATTACTGGCGCAGAATTTTAATAGTCTTTCCTTAGAACTCGGCGGCGCTGTTTCATCGGCAGTACCAATGCATGCTTTAGGATTAGTTCTCGGCGCTATAGCAGCGTTCATCGTCATGGTACTAACTAACCTGCTGAACATAGCATTCGGAATAATTGGCGCATTTGTTCACTCACTGAGATTATGCTTCGTGGAGTTCCTCCCCAAGTTCTATGAGGGGGATGGGAAAGAGTTCCAGCCCTTCACAATAAAGGTTGAGGACGCCATCCTCATAGGTTCTGGCGGAATTCACAGCTCCTAATCCTGGTCCTGCTAAGGATCATCCACTATTTTTGCATAATATAATACTTAACTTCTCTTCGAGGAATACCCTCAACCGTTGTTATACATTACTATCATTACGTTATGAATTTGAAAAATTTGTATAGTTCATTATATAATATTCTTTATAAGCCCCTTATTTTATAATATCGAAGGTGCAACGCCGTGGATATCGTGAATTTCGTTGCGACACTAGGCATAGCCTTGGGTCTGGCAGGAGGTTTGGCGGGATCATCCATAGGAACTGCAAGAGCAGCTTCGGCTGGGCTTACAGTGTTGGCTGAGGAGCCCGGGTACTTCAAGCAAGTGTTGATACTATCCGCATTACCCATGACTCAGACGTTCTATGGTCTGATCTTCACCTTGCTGGGTCTCACGTCAGTGCTTCCCTCTGTTAGCGAGTTAACCGCCCTTAAGGGTTGGGCTTTTCTAGGCATAGGGATAGCCGTATTCTGCGCCGAGTTCGCATCCGCGTGGATGCAGGGCGTTGTGTGTATGTCGGGCATTATAGAGGTACCGAAAACTAAGGGGGGAATATGGGTACACACGATGATACTCGCGTCCTACGTTGAGCTATTCGGGATCCTTGGTTTAGTGTTCGGGTACTTACTTCTCACCATGGTGGCTGGCCTGCCTGTGTAGGCGATGCGTTATGAGCCTAGAGGAACTAAGGAAGAGGATTTTGGAGGAGGCGCAGAGGGAGGCAGAGGAGATACTACGTAAGGCTAAGGAAGAAGCAGAGAGAATCATTACCGAGGCTAAGGAGGAATATTATAGGAGGTTAAGGAACGCTAAGAGGAGGGCGCTACAGGAATTCACCGAGAAGAAGAACGCGGAGTATGTCAGCAAGTTAATGGAACTTAATACTGAGCTTCTGAAGCTTAAAAATAGAATACTTAATGAAATCCTGGCAGAGGTACGAAGGGAGTTAACAGAGTTACCTGTCCCTAAGCGTAAGGAGTCTCTTAAGGTCCTTCTTAAGGAAAGTATCGAGAGCGGTGTCTTTACTGGTGATGTGATAGTTAAGGTAGTCCCTAATGACTCCGATGTAATTAAGGAGGTTGTTCAAGAGTATTTTAAGGACGTTGTGACTGCTGTGGAATTATGTGATCCGAGAAGATTAGGTGGTGTACTCGTTGAGAGCATTGATGAAGAGCATGCCATTGATAATACTTACACTACGCGGCTTGAGAAGGCAATGCCTGAAATTATGAATATGCTCAACACTAAGATATTCCAGTCTGAAAGGGTAATCCGAAAATGAGTTCAGGCAACCTAAGCTTCCTTGAGAAAATCAAGGTTGAATTTCAACACATCGTAACCCCTGATTTATTGCGTTCGCTAAACGAGTCCAACCTAGCAGACATTAACACCTTCTTGGAATCCTTGAGCCCCTACCCGGCTATCGAATGCTTGAAGGTACGGACCGGCATTGACTTTCGGGAAGCGTCCCTTAAGGAGATTTTCGCCACACTCATGAAGTGCTGGCATGACGATCTAACGAACATCGCTGAGTTAACTAAGCCCGGAGAGAACGTCGTCCAGTTCATTACATTGTTTATGAAAAAGTATGAACTCCTAGGATTACTTGAGGCACTGCGAGAGCTTTCGTCAAATCGGAGGGTACTAACCCGCTTTCCCTTCATTAGTGAGTGGTTACCGGAAAGACTCGCAAGCGCTGAGAGCACACAACATTTAATATCTGTACTCAGAGAGTATCGTTCAGTACCTGCGATGATAGTGGCTGATGCCCTCATGCTGAGCCCTGAAGGCTCTATCCATGAACTTAACGTTAATTCCCTACGCGATTCCGTAATTGAGAACTACTGGCGCAGAATAGAGTCCGTAGCCAGTAATATTCAGCCTAAGGTGAAGTTCGATAAGTGCTTGAGGAATCTCAAGTTAATTGATATGCTCGAGTTAAGGGTTAGGGAGGCATTCCTTGAAGGTAAGGAAGTCTCTGCGGATCTTCCGAAGTTACCCTCCAAGATTTCCGAAGTTATTGAAGGCAGTGATCCCTTAGAGGTTGATTTCATCATTGCTACGCTAAGATATGCCATGTGTGTTGATGAGATGGCGTTCAGTCCCCTTTCACATGATGTGACTATCGCGTATATGGTTGCGAAGGAGTATGAGGCGTTTCTCCTTTCATCGTTTATTAAATCGCAGGCTCTTGGTTTGGGCAAATATTTTCTTGATGAAGTACTTAGTAGGTGGTTGAACGCCTATGGCAAAATTACCGGTAAGTAAGGGTAGTATATGCGTTGTCGGGGATGAGTACTTCACGCTTGGTTTCGCGTTAGGAGGGGCTGGTGAGAGGTACATAGTTAGTATCAACGCTCCCGATGATAAGGTGCTTAAGGCATTGAATGCCGTGGTTGATGATTTATCCAAGAAAGGTATAACACTAGTAATTGTGCAGGATAAACTCAAACCCTATTTCGAGAAGGTGAGGCAATCATTAAGTAAGGGTATTGTTGTTTACGTTCCTGACATCACATCCGCCTCTAAGGCGAAGGTTAAGGAGTATTATTCCTCCTTAATAAGACGTTATTTAGGTATAGCTTTGGAACTCGGGTGATACCTTTGGTCGTGGGTAAGATAAGGCGTATCTCAGGCCCGCTGGTCGTGGCTGAAGGTATGAGTGGGTCCATGGTTTACGAGGTGGTGTATGTTGGTGAGGAACGCCTCATAGGCGAGATCATAGGCTTACATGGTGACCACGCTTACATCCAGGTTTACGAGGATACCTCAGGTCTTGAGGTCGGAGAACCCGTGGAGGGCTCAGGAAGCCTTTTATTCGCTGAGTTGGGGCCTGGGATCGTTGGTAAAGTCTTTGACGGGCTTCAGCGCCCCCTGTCAGTTATTGGGAGCCTCATAGGTCCCTTCGTGAAGAGGGGTGTGAAGGTCCCGGCACTCCCGCGTGATGTTAAGTGGCACTTCACTAGGAATAGTAAATTGAAGCCTGGCGACAAAGTGGGGCCGGGAACAATCCTTGGGGTAGTCAAGGAGACTCAACTCATTGACCACTACATAATGGTTCCACCAAACATCCATGGGAAGTTAAGGGAACTTGTTAGTGATGGGGACTACACAATAACCGACCCCATAGCGGTGGTTGAGGTAGATGGGAAGGAAGTTGAGTTAACTATGCTTCAGAAGTGGCCCGTGAGAAAACCAAGGCCTTACGTAAGGAGGCTTGAACCCACAGAGCCCTTAATCACGGGGCAGCGAGTGCTTGACATGATGTTCCCGATAGCCAGGGGCGGTAAGGCAGCCGTGCCCGGAGGCTTCGGTAGCGGAAAATGCGTACCGCCAGGCACACCTGTGCTCCTAGCTAGCTGGGACATAGTTCCCATAGATGATATATACCGTAAAGCTAAAGGAAGAAGAATGAAGCTGAGTGATAAAGAGGAGTTAATAGAGCTCGAAGAACCCCTTATCGTTATAGGATTTGACGGTGTCAAGTTAAAACCTGCTAAAGCAACGCACATATACAGAGGCTATACGGATAAACTAGTGGAAATTAGGACATCTACCGGTAAGTCATTAAGAGTAACACCTAACCACAAACTACCCATAGTGGATTCCTTTGGATCCATAAGGTATGTTAGAGCTATAGACCTAAAACCTGAAATGCACCTAGTTATTCCCAGACTCGTGTTAACACATATCTCAAGTAATGAACCTAGGATACCTTTAGAGAATTTAGCTAAGTATGAAGATGTGGTGAGTAGGGATAAAGAACTTAATAAAAAGGTGAGGGAATTCCTTAAGAAGTTAAGTAGTAAAGAATTAAGTAAGTTATGTCGGACCTTAGGACTATCACTAAATACATTGAGGAACATAATGTATAAAAAAGAAAAGGGCGTGCCACTAAGATTAATAACTTCAATCAAAGGCTGCTTCAATATAGACCTAGGCACCCCGAGGGTTTTAGGGCTAAGGAGAAGTAAAGCAGTTTTAATAATTCCAGAGAGGATGAGCGAGAAGTTAGCTGAATTGCTGGGATTACTTATCTCTGATGGCTCAGTAATTAACAATAGAGTAGTCTTCTTTAATAACTCTAAGGAATTAAGGGAAAGATTTAATGAACTTCTATATGAAGTATTCGGGGTTAGAGGAAGGGAAAAATTATGTAATACTGTTTACTGCATCGAGGTTACGTCAGCTCTCCTAGCTAGGCTGCTTAGGGATATCTTCGACTTACCTAAGAGGACTAAATCTAAGGACGCGGTAGTTCCTAGGATAGTAATGAAGTCACCGCCTAACATAGTAAGTGCTTTCGTTAGGGGATTATATCTAGGTGATGGTACTTTTCATCAAAGCACGCTAGAATTAACATCAGCCTCGCATAAGTTAATATCAGGTCTCACTTACCTCCTACTAAAGCTGGGGATAGCATACTCAGTTAGCAAAGATGAGAAATATAGACGATACAGACTCTTCATAACCAGTGTAAGAGAACTTAGGAAGTTCCATGAGAAAGTATTGTCAGCAATTAACTTAGATATACCTAAGGTGAGGAACCTGAGGGAGTACTTAAGCAAAAAGAGACCCAAAGGAGCCTTAAGGGACTCAGTATCCTTAGATTCGACCTTTATACGTTCAATATACGGAGTTCTATCTAAGAGATTCCTAGAAGCAAGAGGTATACGCATAGGTAATTATATTTATAACAGTGAGAGGTTAGGTTACGGAACTATGCTTAAGATAGCCTCACTGCCTGCACTCAATGACGGTATTGAAAATAAGGCATCACTACTCGTTAAGAGACTCAGAACTTTAATTCCAGTGCTTAATTACGTGACGTTTGAAAAAATAGAGCATGTGAATGTAATTGACTATGAAGGCGAAGTCTATGACTTAGTAGTTGAAGATATACATACATTTGTAGGAGGTGAAATCCCGGTCATTTACCATAATACTGTACTCCTCCAGACGCTTACTAAGTGGGCACGCACTAGGCTGAACATCTACGTGGGATGCGGAGAGCGAGGTAATGAGATGGCGGATGCCCTCCACAGCTTCCTTAAGCTCAAGGACCCGGCCTCAGGAAGGCCTCTAGCTGAGAAGGCCGTGTTCATTGCTAACACTTCAAACATGCCTGTAGCGGCTAGGGAGACAAGCGTGTTCCTAGGAGTCACTATAGGGGAGTACTTCCGTGACATGGGATATGACGTGCTCCTAGTTGCCGACTCAACCTCCAGGTGGGCTGAGGCAATGAGGGAGATCTCCGCGAGGCTTGAGGAGATGCCTGGTGAGGAGGGCTTCCCCGCATACCTAGGGTCAAGGCTCGCCGAGTTCTACGAGCGGTCAGGGAGAGTGAAATGCTTGGGTGAGGATGAGCGTGTGGGGTCGCTGACCATAGTCGGTGCGGTATCACCTCCTGGCGCTGACTTCAGTGAGCCAGTCACGCAGAACACCCTAAGGTATATTGGTACGTTAATAGCACTTGACGTGTCACTAGCTAACCGCAGGCACTTCCCCGCGGTGAGCTGGTTACTTAGCTACTCACTCTACGTGGAGACTGTTGAGCGTTGGTGGAGGAAATCATTCCCCCAGTGGAGAAGACTTAGGGACGAGGCATTAAACATCCTTCAGCGTGAGGCAGAACTCATGGAAATCGTTAGGTTAGTTGGGCCCGATGCACTACCTGACAATGATAAGCTACTGCTCGATGCAGCCAGAATGATTAGGGAGGACTTCCTACAGCAAAATGCTTTCCATCCAATAGATAGTTATTGCCCGCCAGAGAAGACTGTGCTCATGATGGATGTCATACTCACGTTCTATCATGAGGCACTAAGAGCATTAAGTAACGGCGTGCCACTCGAGAAGATTAGGGCACTACCAGTAAGGGTTAAGATAGCCCGTATGAAGGAGGTACCCTATGACCAGTTCAAGGATACTCACGACGCACTAATCGCGGAGATTAAGGAGAGCATTAAGAGGTTACTTAAGGAGGTGGGTGGGGAGTGACAGAACTCTACGTGAAGGAAGTTAGGAAAGCACTAAGCGCTAAGGGATCATTGCTCTTCGTTAAACCCGTCCCCGGAATCAAGTATAATGAAGTAGCCGAAGTAATCCTAGAGTCCGGTGAGACGAGGTTCGGGCAAGTAATAGACGTGTCACGAGACGTTGCCGTTCTCCAGGTCTTCGGCGGGGTCAGCGAAGTCAACCTGAAGAATGCCCACGTAAGGTTCAAGGGTGAGGTACTCAGGATACCTGTATCACTGGACATGCTTGGCCGTATCTTTGATGGCCTAGCAAGACCTATTGACGGCGGTCCCCCAATAGTTCCGGAAGATTGGCTAGACATAAACGGTGCTCCGATAAACCCTGCGGTCAGGGAGCCGCCTTCCGAGTTCATTGAGACAGGTATCTCAGCCATCGACGGCTTATTCTCGGTGGTCAGAGGGCAGAAGCTTCCCATATTCAGTGGGGCTGGCTTACCCCATAACAGGATAGCTGCGCAGATAGTGCGTCAGGCGAGGGTTAAGGGTAAGGAAGAACGCTTCGCCGTAGTATTCGCTGCGATAGGCGTAACTTACGAGGAGGCGTACTTCTTCATAGAGAACTTAAGGAGGACGGGAAACATTGAGAACATTGTCGCGTTCATCAACACAGCGGCCTCACCTGTGATCGAAAGAATCGTCATTCCTAGAGTGGCCTTAACCACGGCTGAGTTCCTCGCATGGCGCCACGGCATGCATGTCCTAGTAGTGATGACCGACATGACTAACTACTGCGAAGCGCTACGCGAATTAAGTGCTGCTAGAGAGGAGATCCCCGGGAGGAGAGGGTACCCGGGCTACATGTACACGGACCTCGCAACGATTTATGAAAGGGCTGGGAGGATTCAAGGTATGAAGGGCTCGGTGACGCAGATGCCCATACTTACGATGCCTAACGACGACATAACGCATCCCATACCCGACCTCACGGGCTACATAACTGAAGGGCAGATAGTGCTCTCAAGGGACCTGCATAGGAAGGGTGTTTACCCGCCAGTAGATGCCCTCCTCTCACTCTCCAGGCTCATGAAAGACGGCGTTGGTCCCGGCAAGACCAGGGAGGATCATTACCAGGTATTCATGCAGTTAATAGCGGCGTACACGGAGGGCCAGTACCTGAGGGAACTTTCCGCAATAATAGGTGTTGAGTCGCTAAGCGAGCGTGATAAAAAATACCTTGAGTACGCAGAACTATTCGAGAGGAAATTCATAAACCAAGGTGAGTTTGAGCGCAGAACTATTGAGGAGACCCTGGATATCGGTTGGGAGCTCCTATCAATGTTGCCGGAGGAGGACCTGAAGCTAATCAGCGTGGAGAACATCAAGAAGTACCACCCCAAGTACCGTAAGGCGCTGAAGGGCGGTGAGGCGAGTGTCACAGCAGACGTTGAGGGTAACTAGGCCGACGAAAATAGAGTTAATCAGGTTAAAGAAGCGGGTTAAGGTAGCTAAGAGGTTACATAAGGTACTGAAGGATCGTCTCATAATACTGACGCAGGAACTTATAATGCTGATGAAGGATGCCGTTGAGTTACGTCAGAAGATCTGCGATAAGGTGCAGGAATGCGGGTCTCTCCTCATTAAGTCAACACCCCTCATCGATCCGTCCTTAATGGAGTCCTACGCCCGCACCAGGTACGGTAAGGTTGAGGGTATAATAGGGTCGCGTGTAGTTGCCGGTGTCCGCGTACCGTTAATTGAGGTAAGGAGGGGAGGTAAGCCCAGGGAGGGTCCAGAGTACCCCATACTGCTGACGCTTACTAGCAGGTGCTTCGAGGAACTACTGGACCTCACAGCTAGGCTGGGTGAGGTAGAGGCTTCCATAACTAGGTTAGGCGCCGAGGTAGCGCGTGTTAAGAGAAGGGTTAATGCATTAGAGAACGTCCTAATACCTAGGATGGAGAACACCATAAAGTTCCTGGAATTCAAGTTCGAGGAAAGAGAGCGTGAAGATAAGACGAGGATGAAGAAGGTGAAACAAATACTCGCACGAAAGGAGGGGACTACCTCTGCCTCCACTTAACAGTGAAGAGTTCGGAAGCAACACCACCGATAAAGTTCTAGAGCGCTTACTACGCGACGAACTCAAGGCCGTCAACTACATGCTTCCAAAGAAGAGGAAGAACCTCAAGAAACTCCTCAACGAGGAATACCCTCATGTCCCACTGCGTGACGGTAGTGTCCACATGTTCAGGTACTCCGAACTCCAGAAGGCCTGCGACATCCTAGGAAATGAGCTCTGCGGAAACCTCCTCCTACCGATAATCCTCGAAATGAGGGCCGAGCTAAAGGAAATGGTTGCTGAGGTCGAGGACCCCATCGCCATAAAGCTGATTTGCAGAATCCTCAATATTAATGAACCTGAGAGCCCTCCCCTACGACTATACCCAATACACCTAAGGGTCCTCAGGCGGGAGATAGGTACATTACTCATGTACGCCATCAGCTTCAGACAAGCATTGGAGGAAGAACTTTGACACCATAACTATCTTAAACTCGAAATATGCTAGGGCCGGTGGCTTAATTAAGGGGTAGGTGGGGCTCCGGCCGGGACTTGAACCCGGGACCTCGGGGTCCACAGCCCCGCGCGCTACCGATCTGCGCTACCGGAGCCACACAACCCATTATTTTGTGGGGTATAACGGGTTAAAATCGGTTTCTGCCTAGGCGCTTATAAACTCGCTTAGTCCTTCATCATAGGGATGGATGTCTTGGGAATCCGGGAAATCAGTGTTGAGGTGTTCGTGCCTGACGTGAGCGTGATTACTGACGGCACACTACGTAGGTTAGTAATTGACGGGAAACTTAAGGGCAGGCTCGTGATACTCAAGGAGGTAGTGGATTCGTTTGAGGAGCAGGCTAAGGAGGGACGTGCTGTTGGCCTTATAGGTCTTGAGGAACTGAGGCTAATTAGGGCAGCGTGTGAGAGTAAGGGCATCGAACTTGACGTTGTTGAGGTGTCTGGAAGGAGGAAGTACTCAACGCTAGACTCTCTAACACGTAGCTATTGTTTGGATACGGGCGCGACACTCATAACCTCGTCAAAGGTCCAGCAGTTAGCTGCTGAGTCCTTAGGCATTAAGGTGCTTTACGTTCCACCACCTAGGGCACGCTTAACACTACTTGAGAGGTTCTTCGACGATTCAACTATGTCAGTACACTTGAAGGAGGGTGCACCTCCGTACGCTAAGAAGGGGTATCCTGGTCACTGGTCCTTAGTTCAGTTAAGTGAGTCACCACTCAGTAGGGAGGAGGTAGAGGCAATAGCTGACGAGATCATAGAGGCCGCCAGGACAACGTCCGAAGCCGTCGTAGAGGTTGAGAGGATGGGATCAACGATCGTTCAGCTCGGCGACTACAGAATAGTAATTACTAGACCGCCGATGAGTGACGGGTGGGAAATCACTGCAGTACGCCCGCTAGCCAAGCCCAAGCTAGAGGACTATAACCTACCTCCCAAGCTAGTGCGGAGGCTGGAGGAACGCGCTGAAGGCATACTGATAGCTGGCGCGCCAGGGATGGGTAAGACAACCTTTGCACAAGCACTCGCCGAGTACTATATGCGTAAGAGAAAAGTTGTAAAGACCATTGAATCACCGCGTGACATGAGGTTACCCCCAGACGTAACTCAGTATTCTAAAGTGTATGCATCGCCTGACGAGTTACATGACATACTCCTCCTCTCGAGACCAGACTACACGGTATTTGACGAGATGAGAACCGATGACGACTTCAGACTCTACGTTGATTTAAGGTTAGCTGGCATAGGCATGATTGGCGTCGTACACGCAACCACGCCTATAGACGCGGTCCAGAGGTTCCTGCGTAGGGTCGACCTAGGCATGATACCATCCATAATCGACACCGTCATATTCATCGAGGAGGGTGAAGTTCGGAAAGTATACGAGTTAAATATGACCGTGAAGTTACCCACAGGCTTAAGGGAAGCTGAGTTAGCGAGACCCGTGGTGGAGGTGAAGGACTTCCTCACCGGTCAGCTAGAATACGAGATATACACCTTCGGCGAGCAAACAATAGTGGTTCCTGTCAGGGGGCTTGGAATCACCGGGTTGGAAAGCAGGCTACGTAGAATACTCCATAACATCGTGCCGACAGCCGAAATTCGTGTAGAGGGCAGTGACGTCACAATACTCGTTCCCAGAGAGGACCTCAGGTCGCTCAAGAGACTAAGGAGAAAGCTAAGGAAGCTTGAGAGCGAGTACGGCATAACGATATCCCTGAAGCTCATATAACGAAGCACTAGTTACGAGGTAGTGCTCACCCATGCTCCACGAAGCTCAAGGATATGCGAGAACCCTAACCTACCTATCTGGCGACAACTTAGACATACCGCCCCGATCTAAGGCAGCAATACATGAGAAGAGAGTAATAAGGGTAAGCGTTGGGGGCAGGAGCTTCACCTTCTTTAAGGGCAGGGACCGCGATTACTTCATCGTGAGGAGATTCTTCTGCACGTGTAAGGACTTTGAGTTCAACGTCGCGTTACGCCGTAGGAGACCTGCCTGCTACCACCTCGTGGCGACCGAGGTTGCCGAGAGGAAGGGTGCTGTTAAGGAGCTTCGGTTGAGTACCGACGAATTCTATGATATAATATACGAACTTATCCTAGATGGCAAATCTAATACGTTACGTAAATTACTTCTCAAGCGGCGGTAACTTAATTATAGGTCTCACGTATCCCCTAACACGGTGGTTTAATGGGTAGGCGCAGAAGGAAACGCTATAGGAAAATAAGGCCGCAAAGGCGCCGACTACCTAAGGTGTTTCAATGCCCAGCCTGTGGGTTACCTAACCTGGTTATCGATGTTGAGGAATACACTGTTAACAAAGAGGACGAGAGCTTCACTAGGAAAAGAGCCGTAATCAAGTGCCTCAACCCTTCATGCGGGTTACGCGCAATTATGGAGGACATACCCCCGATACTTGACGCTGTGGACATATACTCGAAGTTCCTAGATAAATTTACCTCTGGTGAGATTGAGGTAGCTTACGAGACTCCCGAGGAGGAAAGCGTTGAGGAAGGCACAGAATAGCTGGTCATCGGTGCATGACTACATCATTAATAAGATCGCTGAGGAAGACGCGCTACACTTCACGCTAATAGATCCTGACAAGGCTTGCGGGGAAGCAATAAAGAACGTGCGCAAACTGGGTAAGTCCATGGTTGAGGCAGGAACAGACGCATTCCTCGTCGGCGGGTCTGTGGGGGTCTCGGAAAGGGACGCTGACACTGTAGTTCAGGAACTTAAGGGGCTGGGAGTCCCAGTCATACTATTCCCAGGAAACATCACCGGTATATCCAGGTATGCTGACGCCATACTCTTCCTCTCGCTCCTAAATTCAGACGATCCATACTTCATCATAGGTGCGCAGGTACTCGGAGCACCAATAATAGAAAGATATGGACTAGAAACCTTACCCACAGCTTACATAATAGTTGGGTACGGCGGTGCGGCAGGATATGTTGGGAGAGCAAGGCCAATACCGTACGACCGCCCCGAAATAGGGGCCGCATATATACTAGCAGCCAGGATGATGGGAATGAAGTACGCATACCTCGAAGCAGGATCCGGAGCGCCAGAACCAATACCACCCACCTTCATAAGGTACGCAGCCAAAGTAAAGAAGAACCTAACACTCATCGTCGGAGGAGGCATAAGGTCACCCGAGAAAGCCAAGGCCGCCGTAAAGGCAGGCGCAGATATCATAGTAACAGGAACAATAGTAGAGAAAGACCCTGAAAAAAGCGTAGAAATCATAAAATCAATAAAGAGAAAATAACTAGAACTTATAAGCCTCACCCAAAACAAAAATCATGGCGCGGCGGTCGTCTAGCCTGGTCTAGGACGCCGGCCCCCCAAGCCGGAGATCCCGGGTTCAAATCCCGGCCGCCGCACCAAACAATAGAAACTCCTCTTTCACACTAACACCCCTGTGCAGGACTCAAACAGCTATTCATATTAATATTTTCATACATGGATATCAGAACTGATAGTGTAGTGCATAGATACATCCGCTAAACTTATCGTGCTCCGCACGAAGTTATATGTGGATAGAGGTATGGCTAGGGTTGTCGATGTCGTAGCACGCCGTCTGGGAATTTCGCCGGAGAGACTTGAACGTGAAGCTGTGGAAGTTTGGCTCAGACGCAAGCTTGCTCTTATAGAGGCTGAGATAGCTGAGATACTCACTAAGTACGGCGTTCGAAGTGCTGAGGAGTTAGAGAGATATATACGCAGAGGTAAGGTTGCTGAGCATCCTGCATGGGAAGACCTAATAACGCTAGAAAGACTCCTCGAAGAAAAGAAAAAACTTAGTGAAGCATTGAGGCTCTAGGAGTTGAAAAAGGACGTACTCGAGACCATATATAGCTATCTCATAACAGTTGCTTCAAAGAGGTACAGAGATTTCATACGTGAGGTTGCTAAAGTAGAGTTAGCTTCTGGAGTAGTAGCGAAGGTGCGCGTTGTCTTCGTTGATAGTAGTTTCCTTGACATTTATTGGAGTTCTAGTGGACGCTATAGCTTACACTACGAGAGAAGGCATATTGATGGAACAGTTTATCGACACGACAACGCACCTCATGAAAAACATCAGCATATAAGGACATTTCCAAAACACTTTCATAGAGGTAGTGAAGATAGGGTTGAGGAGAGTCACTTACCTGAAGACCCGATAAAGGCTGTGGAGCACTTCCTAAGATTCATACTGGATTTGATACGTACTAAGCATTGAATATGCTCTATGAACAACTTATTTACTACTATCCAATACACTTAAGAGTTCAAATTAAAACAGGACTATACGATCCATTTCTACGTAAACACTTAACTAGATAGACTGAAAAACACTATCCTCTTGAAAACGAGCTCGAAGCAATGTATAAAACCCATCATAGAAGGGTATGTGTACAAAGATAGCTACAGAGATATCCTAGAATGAAACTCTACATAGGCAAAATAAAGATGAAGTAAGCACTAGTAGGTAGTAAACAATAGCCCTACATAGACCTTTCATATCGACTATCAAGTAATAGCATCTTATGGTTATGTATATTGATTATCATCTCTGCATCATTTTCATATCGCTCGATATGTTTTCTTTCATATTGTTCTGGTCCCCCAAGCCGGAGATCCCGGGTTCAAATCCCGGCCGCCGCACCAATCTCCTAACAAAATTATTATTATTATACCTCGAGTTAATAGTACGGTATTCTTAGGGGAGATGGTATAGCATCTTAGTCTAAGGCAGAATAGCGAAAGATATCTAGATGATCCGGACGTTGTTTTGCTATGATTTTGTTAGCATAATAATTATTGTTGTGAATATTACTGCTAGTGTAAGCGTAGCTAGTGCGAATGTTTTTAGATCATGTTTCATTGCATGTATGGCGGCTATTGTTGTTAATGACGTTATGGGTGTTGCTATTATTGTTCCTAACCCGTAATGCGTCAGTGGCTTAAATGCGGGGTTTATTGTTGTTAGTGTCTCTCCCAGTATCGCTATTATTAGTCCAGTGATTGTGCCATACCTTAGGATTAGTGATGGTATTTTGTACTTCATGATCTCCCTCCCATTATGGGGTTATCGATATGAGTAGTCTTAAGGATGCGTACAGCAATACTGCGCCGAACACTATCTTCACGTATTTTGGCTTTGTTTTCTTTAGGCACTTTGCTCCGAGGATAGCGCCAGGTATTATGCCTATGGAGAGTAGTGTTGCTGTTAGGGAATCTGTAAGACCTTTCGTTAGGTAGACTATTTCTCCACTAGCTGCTGTTAGACCCACCATGAAGGAGCTTGTCGCTACCGCCGTTTTTATGGGGAGCTTCATTATGTACGTCATTATGGGTACTTTAATCACTCCCCCACCTATTCCAAAGATCCCGGAGGTTAATCCCGCCATGAAAGATAAGGTAGAGCCTACTGCTTTATGGAGGGTCGTCACATTCTTGAGAGCTTTCTCGCATCCCCTTTGTTCATGTAATGCTTTCCATATTGTTTCGGTCGATATGTATAGGAACAGGGCACCGAGGGCTACCTTGAGGACGTTTGCTGGTAGCGATAGTGTTACGTAAGCACCTGTTATCGCTCCTAACGCTGTGAGGGGTTCCAGTAGTAGTGCTGTGTTCATGTCCACTAATCCACGTCTAAGGTATTCGCTTGAGGCTGAGGATGAGGTGACAACTATACACATAAGGCTAGTCGCTATCGCGATTTTAACGTCGTAACCGAGAGCTAAGACAAGGAACGGCACTAGTAGACTTCCTCCACCTATTCCAGCCATGGCTGAGATGAATCCTATTCCTAGTGCACCGATTACTATTAGTACCGGTATCATTTCATGCGCCTTACATCCTACTATCGATAACAGCTTACCTTAATATCTTAATCTTCTCAATTAAGTGATGCTAGAGCATTCCCTACCATGTCATTTTTACACTCTGTTTTTACACAACGCCTGGAGGAACCTTAAATATATACATCCTCCCTTCTATCTTAGGTAAATTCATTATGTGTTCCAGTGCTTCTTTACCGTTTAGTACCCTGTCCTGGAGGTCTACTCTGACCCCTGTTAACGCCCCTTTCTCTATGAGGAATTTCATATTAATCTTCCCGTCTGGAGACCTAATATTTATGTATAGTACGTCTTCTTTGAGGTCACTATACTTTCTGCTGACCTGATTCAGTATCTCTTCACCGCTTAAGCTGATCCTTACAGTGTCGATTAGTTCTGACTTGAGTAATATCATGCCTAGTACTAACTCGTCGCTTAGCTTGTCAGGATTTGCTTCAATATTGATTCGTGTTGGTACTTTGGCAGGCTTAGGTGCTGGTGCCTCTTTCCTCTCCTTCACTTTCTCGGGGGCTTCTTCGTACTTGCGTACCTCCTTAGGCTGTGGTTTAACCTCACGCTGGATCGGTGCTGGCGCTTTAACCTCAGGTTTCTTAACCTCCTCAACTTTTTCTCTCGGCTTCTCCCTCTCTACGGGGGGTTTCTCCATGACCTTTCTCCTTTCCCTATACACCTCAGCAATCATTGGTAGTTGAAACATCACCTTGTTCTTAGTGTCGTCTATGAACGCAGCTATTCCTGGGGCAAGTATTCGCTCTTTAAAGAACCCTGCCTTGACCACGACTTTCCCGCTTATTATAGTCCCCGCGCCACGTCTTTCGACGTTTATTACTATTGTGAGTGTTATGGGACCTGCCCCCTCAATTATTATTCGGTTTCTCTCCCTCCTCAACCGCAGTCTTAACCTGTAGGTGGAGCCGGAGATCCTGAGCGTAACGTAGGCCTCACTATCGTTAATTAGCTCCATTGACTCGTAAATAGACCACATTGGTATGCTGAGTTCGAGGTCGGATAAAATTTCAAGGACGTCTTCAGGGGGGACTACTGTGACTACCTCGAATGACCTCTCTATCACCATTAATCATCACAGCCCCTGTATATTTTGAGGCAAACAGCTTAAAAATATGAATACAATCCAAATAGTTAACGTTCGCAATTAACTCAAAATCCATTGTAAAATGCTACATTATGAGAAAACCTCAGAAGAATATCCGATGTGAACACCTCACAACCGTAAGACTATACTTCCCTTAGGAGAACCATAGCAGGGGGATGTGACCTGAGCAACGTGAGTCTAGCCAGCAAGTTACGTGATATTATATGCGTGGATATCAACAAACGTGGGGTAATAGGTGAGCTCTGCGAAGCCACCACCAGCAAGTACGGTGTTAACCCGCTCCTGCTGGTATGCGAGACTCTCGCAGACGTCATACAGCGTCACAGGGCTGACGTGATCTTCATTTCATTCGGTTTCGCCACACCTCCAAAATACGTGCAGGAAACGGATGGGGTTACTGGGGCAATATTCCTTGCTAGGGCTTTAAAGAGGCTTGGCGTGACTACTGCCCTAATAATTGACGAGCGGACAGACCTAATCCGAGTAACTGAGGAGTCTTTAAGGACAGTTGGTTTAAAGCCTGTGTTTACGAGAGGATGTCCTCTTAGCGTGCGTAGTCTACGTAATGCTTGGGTCCCCATACTTACTCTGAGGACAGCATACCCTCTAACTAGGTGTGACCTTACAGAAATATTCGATAACCTACCACCTTCAGCAATAGTGTTCGTGGAGAAGGCTGGACATAACTACTTAGGAGTGTATCACTCTATGAAAGGGATCGACATCTCACAATACCACTCACACATCGAGGAGGTTATAAACGTCGCCAGAACCTACGACACTATCACAATATCCGTCGGTGATGGAGGAAATGAAGTTGGTATGGGTGTTATTGAGGATACCATTAGGAGGGTAGTGCCTTACGGCAACACCTGCAGGTGTCCTTGCGGAGGCGGTATAGCCGCAAGTTCCGTGGTTGACTACCTAATAACGTCAGTGATTTCGAATGTAGGTGCCTACGCTATGGAGTTACTTCTACTTAAGTTGCTCGGTAAGTTGAATTACGCGCATACGGTCGGCGATGAGATACTGTGTTTGAAGTCCGCAGTATCTAACGGGGCCGTGGACGGCATTACTGGCGCGTCTAAAGTTATGGTTGACGGGTTACCGCAAGGCGCTTATGAAGAGTTACTTTACAGGGTACTTGATGTGGTGACCTAACCGTTCTTCATTCCTGATAAGTTTTGGATGAACTCCTCCTCACGAGGCGCTATTGAGTTAAGTTCCCTTTCCAGCTCTTGGATCGCTGAAGGACTCGGTCTCCTGAAGGGATTCTTAATAACTCTCACAGAATATTCGCAACATGATTGTGGCGTTACCTGTATGACCACGTCACTCACCTCCGCGAGGAGTCCTGCCTCCCTAACATCGTTCCCGCGGGTTCCAAACAGCCTAAAGGTTACCACCCCATTAGACCTATCTATCGATACAAACACATAATTCATTTGATTGAATAGTTCCATATTCTGCCACAGCACATCCCTCTCAACCGTCACGTCCAGCACCAATACAATATCTGGGTCATATTCCTCAGACACTACTAAAGTTCTACCCATGAGTTCTGTAACCGACATTGTGAATAGGTCCTGAACATGTATCTTCACATACTTACTGAAGTCCTCCTTAGAGCAGTCCTCGCCAAGCGCTCTTAATGCTGAGTATATATATGCGCTGATGAGCTCCGCCGAAGATGAACTCGTCACTACCAGTAACTTTAGCTTATCCCTTACCGCTCTACGCGCAATCATCGTTGCAAATCTTAACGGAACACCTGATCCTGCGGGGTACGTCACCAGGATTTGTTCACCCCTAAATATCGGACCTACCGCCCTACTCAGGGGATCACCATTAAGTATTGTCAGCTTAGACCGAACCTTGTGCTTGGGGCTCCACGTATGCGGAGGCTTTACTACCTTTATCCCGGCCCCCTCAACAATGGCAAAGGGAAACTCACTTACTCTTACACTCCTTCCCCTGAACTTCCTTATCTCAAGCCTTCGTGTGGGTTTCCCGCGCTCGCTAAGTAGCTTTGCCACTAACACCACGTCGGCCACGAACTCTATGCCGCCCAAGTCAACGCGTTCCTTACCGTAGGGTAAGTCACCTATTAATATCATGGTTTTACGAAATTCCGAGACCACCTTATATATCCCAGCATGCAGAAAGGAGCGACGGGATGGGTCGTCCTTAAGGTACCAGAGTATCGGTGTCACGCTATCTATCACTATTAAGTCCGGATCCTCCTCCGTAACCGTGCGGGTGAGTATGTCAACGAACATGTCGCACGCCATCTCCCCTGAGAATGTCGGTAACTCAATAAACTTCAGTGACTCCCTACTCTCAAAGTCCTTAAGCCTCAAACCTAGGTTCTCCATGTACGTGAAGTATTTCTCCTTAGTTTCGGATGTACTGAAGTAAACCACCTTAATGCCTAGCCTATCCATGTTACAGGATACTACCTTAGAGGCAAGCGTCGTCTTACCTGCGCCAGGGTGACCTAAGAGTACTATTAGGGTTCCCGGATGTATCTCCCCTAACTCATCATCTAAACCTGGCACACACCATCTCAGTGCTTTACTCGCACTAATGCCCATCACCCGGTATGGGGACTCGTTTTACTGAGGTTAACCTATTTTAAAAATTTTAACTACGTACTTTCCTTGATTTGTAATGGAAATTTTATTAACTCCTTCACCCGCCGAAGGCCCTATCACCAGCGTCACCTAATCCCGGCACTATGTAGCCCTTGTCGTTTAATTTAGGATCTATTGATGCTGTGTACATCACCGCGTCTATCCCTAGCTCATCACATACTTCAGATAGTCTTTCTATGGCGTGGGGAGTCGTTATGACTGATACTATAGCGTACTTTTTCGCTCTTCCTTTCTCGACGACCTTCCTCAGTATTGTCTCCATTGTTGAGCCTGTGGCGACCATTGGGTCAACTAGTATTACTGTATCGTCGTTGCTTATGCTAGGTATTCTTGCGTAGGATATTTCGACGTCAAATCGACCGTTGGGTGTCATGCCTTTCTCCTCAATCCTCCTAGCGGATATTATTCCTTGCCTTGCCTGCGGGAATATCTTAATGAGTCCCTCAACCATGGGCCATGCAGCACGAAGCACCGTTACTATCACTACCTTATCAACACCCTTTATCCTCAGTCCTTTTGCCTTAACCCCTAAGGGTGTCTCAACGTAAACTTCCTCAGTCTCAAAGTCCTTTATCATCTCTAACCCAAACGCCCTACCCATCCGAACAAGCGATTTCCTAAATTCTATCTGTTTCGTGTCCTTATTTCTTAGCACGGTGAGTATTGCTTGAATGTAGGGATGATCTAGGACCTTGACTTTCAAACTCATGTCACCTTCCCAGGTGCTCTCCTCCAGAGGCTAAATATATCATTACCTCTATAATATCTCTTAATGAAACCATTCCTACCGGCACACCATCTCTCACTACGGGGAGGTGCCTTACTTTAGCCTCCCGCATTTTACGGACGGCATCTATGAGTGGTTTGTCCGGATCTATTGTTATGGGGTTCTCCGTCATGATTGTGTAGACGGGTATTCCCCTACCTACTTTGTTCTTAGCTATGGCGTAGATCATGTCTCGCTCCGTCACTATTCCCTCGATCTTTTCCTCGTCATTCACTATTACGACACTACCTATTCTATTATCAAACATTAACTTAGCCACATCCTCTATGGGGAACTCCTTAGTTGCCGTCACTACGGGCGTAGTCATGATGTCCTTTACCCTGACAACTAACTTACGGGCAGGTTTCTCGACCGTCTAAGGTCACCACGAAATGTTAGAATAGGTGGAAATATTGCTTACCTCAAGTAGGGTTCGCCTCTTTATATGTTTTTATGTGTTTGGTCATCGGTTCATCCTTGTTCCTCCCCTGTCGGTCGGGTTTCATCCGTCATTGGGGAGGCGCTCACCGCCGACCCCAGGCGACGGCACATCTACAATAACATTCCTCCAAACCGCATGAAAACATATACAATCATATAAAACCTGCTACGGCTGTTTCAGCTTTAACGGTATTTTTAAATGTTTCTAAGCGCTGGTGGGGATTGTGTATGGTTGTGCTTGATGACCCGCTTCTTGGTGAGGCACCCCTCCGAGGATGGAGGCCCGTGGCGTTCCCCTCGACCGGGCCCACGCGGTGCGGGCGAAGCCATAAACCCACACCAAGGACCAACCCACCCACGGAACTAAAAACACTAAAAACTAAGTAAAGGTACCGTGAGAGGGGAAACGCTTGATACACGGTCAGCGATTAGTTTTAAGTGATGACTATTGACTATTACACTACCACTTTAGCAGGTATCCCGCGGACCTCGAAAAACTTCTTCACTGCTACTAAGTCGCTTCCCCCTAATTCCTTGGAGAGCCTCACCTTAATTATCATCCCCTTGTTTAACGGGCCTGGCCCGCCCTCATAGAAGAACGCTATCCTCCTCTCGCGTGTTTCTAGTAACTCGCTTAACTGCTTGGTCAGTAGCTCAGCGGTAATGTGGGTGGCTATCTCCTCAATTATTATTTCGTTTCTTCGAATGGTGACCTTCAATCCTTCTCACATCCATGTAGTATTAACTGTTCTTCAATTGTTTTAAGTTAAAAACATGTGCTTAGAATGGTGTTTTACCTGCTTTCTTTAGGGCCATGTAGACTTTCTCCGGCGTTAGCGGTATGCTGTGGAACCTTAATCCGGTTGCGTGGCTGACAGCGTTCACTATTGCCGGTGCTATACCGTTTATGGATGGTTCGCCTAGGCCCTTAGCTCCGAAGGGTCCTCTCCTGTATTTTGCCTCGACAAATATCGGTATTATCTCGTCAGGCACGTCATGTATCGTTGGTATGTAGTAGGTTGACAGGTTCGCGTTCATTACGTACGCGTCCTTGTTGTGCACTACCTCCTCCATTAACGCATAGCCTAGGCCCTGTATCGCACCACCTTCTGCGTGGAGCTCGACGCCAACTCTGTTTATCACCTTCCCTATATCGTATGCCGTCACCATTCTATCGACTTTAACACCGCCGGTCTCTAGGTCAACCGTTACTTCAGCGATTATTGCTCCGAACGTGTAGGTTATGTAGGGGGCTCCCTGACCTGTCTCCTCATCCCACTCCGCTGGCGGGGCCCTGAAGTAACCGAACTCCTGGAGCGGTATTCCTAGCCAGAAGCTCTGCTCCACCACGTCACTCCATGACACTTTCTTCTCTGGGTTTGACCTGCAGTATACGTCGGGCGCCCTTATCTCTACGTCATCTGGGTCGCATCCAAGGAGTGTGGAGGCTACCTTGTTTAGTCTCTGCCTAAGTTTGTACGCTGCATTTACTACTGCTGCGCCGCCCATCACAGTGCTTCTTGACGCTACTGTTGGGCCTGAGTCAGGAGTTGCCGCGGTGTCTGGTTGCTCGATCCTGAAGTATGAAGGCGGCACACCCAGGATTTCCGAGGCTATTAGGACCATGCCCCACTGCGATCCTTGACCCATGTCTATCAGGCCGACTCTGAACGTTATTGAGCCGTCCCTGTTTATTATTAGGGTGGCTGAGGAGTAGTCGGCTCCCTCAACGCCTATGGAGTTGCCGTGCCATAGTAGCGCGATGCCTATACCCTTCCTTAGGATCCCTGACTGCTTGCTGAATAGCTTCCTCTTCTCGTACCATTTGGAAGCTTCGACTGCTTTTCGTATAGCCTCCTCTAGCCCTACGCCATGATCCTTCGTGAGGAGTTGCCCATGTACCGTTCTGTCGCCCTCTCTGAGTATGTTCTTTAACCTGAGATCCACTGGGTCCATACCTAGCTCCTCTGCTAAGGCATCCATCTGCGACTCCACCGCAAACGCTGTCTGCGGACATCCGAAACCTCTGAAGGCTCCTGCGTAGACGTTATTCGTGTATACTGAGAGCGTATCTACTCTAGCTGCCTCAACCTTGTAGGGTCCGGTTGCATGGACTGTTGCTCTCCACGCCACGAATGGACCTAGTGACGCGTATGCTCCCGTGTCGAATACTATGTTAGCCTCCACCCCTAGTAGTGTTCCGTCTCGCTTGGCCGCGTGCCTGTACCATGCCCTCATCGGGTGACGCTTGCTGTGGCCTATTATCGACTCCTCCCTACTGTGTATCACTACTGCCGGCCTACCAGTCATTAATGCTGCTAGGGCTGCTTTCGCGCCTAACTCATTAGCTACGTCCTCCTTGCCGCCGAAACCCCCGCCAACCGCGGGCACTATTACCCTAACTTTGTTTTGAGTTATTCCTAGTACCTTAGCTACAGCCTTCCTAACGTCGAAGGGGCACTGAGTGGTTGCTATTATGGTTACTCCCCCATCGGCTTCAGGTAACGCTATGGCGGCTTCAGGCTCCATATACGCGTGTTCTTGGAAGGGCGTACTGTATTCTCCCTCAACGATCACGTCGGCCTCACTGAAGGCCTTCTTAATATCTCCTTTCCTTATCTTGAAGTGTGCAACTATGTCACTACCTCTCTCCTCGTGGATTAGGGGGTGCTCTTTCTCCTTAAGCGTCCTTAGGTCAATCACTTGGAGTGGATCCGTTATTACAGGTAGCTTCTCGTAGTCTACCTTAATCAGCTCACCAGCTTCCTTAGCTACGTTAGGATCTTCCGCAACTATAAGGGCTATTATGTCGCCTATGTATCTTGCCTTATCACTGACAAGTAGTGGCTGATCCGGTATTACATAGCCCACATCATTGACTCCAGGTATGTCTTTAGCGGTTATTACGCGTAGGACTCCAGGGTACCTCTGAGCCTCGCTGATATCTATTGACTTTATCTTAGCGTGAGCATACTTCGTCCTGACACTGTAGACGAATACGGCGTTCCTGTAGTACTTGGCGAAGTCCGCCGTGAATAATATCCTCCCCTTGACCTTCTCAATAGCATCCCAGCGCTGTATCCTCTTACCTACGTACAGGAACTCCTTATCCTTATACTTATCGAATACCTCCTCCACTATCCTCACATACTCAGGTAACTCGGACATGGGCCTCACCCCCTCACCTCTGACTCATCGAAGTATTCCTTACCTTCACGAATGTATTGGGCGGCGAGCTTCACCGCCTTTATGAACCTCAGGTAACTCCCGCACCTGCATAGCTGACCGCTTAACGCGTCCTTGATCTCCTCATCGGTTGGGTTGGGGTTCCTGTCCAGTAACGCCTTTATCGCCAGTATAACTCCAGGGAAGCAGAAGCCACACTGCACCGCGTACGTGTCAAGTAACGCTTTCTGTATTGCGTGGAGCTTTCCTTCAGGTGCTAGCCCCTCAACCGTCAGTATTTTGCTACCATTGGCCCTCACAGCCAACACTAAGCATGATGGGACTAGCTTACCGTCCATTAGGACTACACAAGCCCCGCATTCTCCGCGTCCACATCCTTCCTTGACACCGGTGAATCCTAGCTTGTACCTCAGAACGTCGAGTAGGCGTTCGTAGGGCTTTACCTTCACCTTATAGTCCTTCCCGTTGACGTTTAGTGATATCTCTATGTCCGGGTACTTATCCCATTCCTCACGCGGGATCACGCTCACGTTAATCACCACCCTCAATCCTTGATTTTATTTTGAGGAGTGCACGTCTCAGAAGAACCTTTGATAGGTCAAGCCTGTACTCCGCTGATGCCCTGTAGTCTGTTATCCTCTTCATTTCCTTGGGTAGGACATCGTTTAGCGCCTGCTTGATTAGCTCGTCACTGAATTCCTTCCCCTTAAGGAACTCCTCAGTCTTCCACGCCCTCTCCGGGTATGGGTTCCCCATACTGTCGAACGCTATCCTCACGTCCTCAATCATGTTGCCACGTAATTGCATGTAAGCCCCAACAAGGACGTAGCCCATCGCATGTCCCCATCTTCTGTCGAACTTTATGAAGGCTGTTGAGGAGTTATGTGGTGTTTCAGTGAAGCTTACCTCAGCTATGATTTCGTCGTGGTTCCTGACGGTCTGTCTCTTACCCTTGAAGAACTTCGTTATGTCTACTTCCCTCTCTCCATTCTTACTTAGTAGCTTCACCTTTCCGTTAAGCACCAGTAGCATTAACGCTATGTCAGATAATGGGTGGGCCGCACCCACGTTTCCCCCGACCGTAGCTATGTTCCTTATGAATGGTGTGCTGAACTTCTTGCAAACGTCAGCCAGGCCTGCGTACCTCACGTCCTTGATTAGGTCTGACTCGCAGAGCTCGGAAACGGTTGTTAGGGCCCCTATCCTGACGGTGGCATTCTCTCGTTTAATATAGGCTAGTTCCTTTCTTAGTGGCCAGAGGTCGAGGACCGTGTCCGCCTTGACCATCCCGCTCCTTATCAGTACTAGGAGGTCTGACCCACCACCCATCGGTATTAAGTCCTTTCTTTGGGAGAGTACGTTCAGAGCATCACTAACGTCTTTTGGTATGTAGACGTTGAACCGCGGTATATATACCACCATCTAAAGTTTAGCCTGTTATAATAAAAATATTACCGTGATTGACTGATTTATAGTTAATTGTTTTAATAATGTTAATGAGGAGACATTAACTTATTTCGCGGGCGTAAATCCTTTCCATTAACTAGGTTAACTATTTGCCTTGCTTCAAACGTTCCAGCACAGTCTTCACTATGGAGAGCCTGCCTGGAGCTTCATGACCTCTGAACTTAGCTATGATTTCAGCGACTATGGAGACACTTATCTCCTCGGGGGTTTCCGCCCCTATGTCTATCCCTGTAGGGGCAGAAAGCTTCTTCAGTATCTTCTCCTCGGGTACTCCCTCAGCAATGAGTTTCTTAATGAATTCAGTAACCTTCCTCCTACTTCCAAGTAGCCCTACGTATCCGACGTTGGAGTTTATCAATTCCTTCAGTACTGTGTAGTCAGCGTTGATCTCGCCATACGTTATGACCGCGTAATCATGCTCGGTTAAGTGCTTGCTGAGTTCGCCCCCAATATGCTTGGGGTTGCCGACGATTACATGTGACGCTATCTTCCTAAGGTCCTCGCTTATCACTTCCTCGTTAGTGTCCGCTATGATCACGTCGAATCCCGTGAACTTTGCTATCCTTGCTAAAGGGCCCCCAACCCTCCCAACACCGAACACAGCTACCTTGGGAACAGGCTTTAACACGTCGATGAACACCTCCACCACACCGCCACATATTAAGCCGGTATTAATGGCTCCCTCCACCTCCTTCCCCGTGAACGAATACTTCAGCGTCTTGGGTTTCCCCTCCTTTATTGCCTTCACAGCTTCACTAACTACGTGTTGCTCGAAGAACCCTCCGCCAAGCGTTCCGTAGGCCTCACCTTCCTGCGTGACTATGATCTTCGCTCCAACATCTCTCGGTCCTGAACCCTCCTTCCTTATTATTGTTGCTATGGCTATGGGCTTACCTGAATTCAGTAGCTCGTCTGCTTTCTTGATTAACTCGTTATCAGGTAAGCTCCTTCCCATACTAACTCCCATCGATTTACCGTTATAACACCCTAATATTTAGTAGAGTGCGTACCTATGGTGATTGGGATGAACCAAAAATGATCGTGACAGCAGTGATACTTGCTGCAGGCCTCTCAACCAGGTTCCCTGGGAATAAATTAGTTACTGAGGTGGAGCTCGACAGTATTAGGGCCCCCTTAATACATCATACTATCAGGAAGTTCATTGAGTCTAGGATATTTGACAGTATCGTGGTTGTCGTGGGTCACGAGAAGGAGAAAGTGATCAACGCTGTTAACTTCGACAGTGTGGCTTTCGTGGTTAATAGGAGATATGAGGAGGGGATGTCATCATCCGTTAAGGCAGGCGTGGCTGCTGTGATGCCGTACTCAGATATCGTAGCTATTCACCCGGGTGACCTCCCGTTCATTAAACCAACCACCCTCCGTAACTTGATCTCGGTCGCGTCCACCCTTAGGTCGGGCGGTGACTTCGTAGTTATTCCTAGGTACGTTAGGACAGGGAAGGGTGGGCACCCCCTTGTGATTAGTAAGGGATTACTCAGGTACGTGCTTGAGATAGGAGAGGAGACTAGGGGGTTGAAGGGCTTCCTTAGGAGGTTTGGTAGCTACATTGTTTACGTGCCTACTGAGGATGTCGGCATACTCGCCGATGTTGACACTCCACAGGACCTCGTGAGGATGACTTCAACTAAGTGAGGAGATCATGCTTAAATTTTTTAAAATATTTGTGCAAAATTGACGTTACTGAACATAGGTTTTCTACATTAGTTAGGGTAATATATTTTACACAGTTCAATGAATGATTACGTGAGGCGGTAACTTGAGCTTGAGTGACGAAATGATTGAAATCAGATTCCATGGTAGGGGAGGGCAGGGAGCTGTTACCGCGGCAAACATACTGGTTTACGCCGCCTACAAAGCAGGGCTATGGGGACAGGCGTTCCCGTTCTTCGGTGCTGAGAGGCGTGGAGCGCCAGTAATGGCGTTCGCCAGGATCTCGAAGAGAAGGATTAGGGTGAGATCCATGATCAGACACCCCGACATCGTTGTAGTGCTTGACCCAGCATTGCCTAAGCTAGTGAACGTACTGGACGGTTTAAAGCAGGGTGGGGTAATAGTCATTAACTCTCCGTCAAAGCCTGAGTTCGGTGAGGGTTACAGGGTTTATTACGTGAACGCAAGTAAAATCGCCTTAGACTTAAACCTAGTTCTTGCTGGGTGGCCCTTAGTCAACACTGCTATACTCGGCGCGCTAGCAAGGCCGCTAGGGTTCGACATAGGCATCATTGAGGAGGCAATAAAGGATTACTTAGGTGGTAGCAGGGGTGAGGTGAACGCGAAGGCCGCTAGAAGGGCCTACGAGGAGGTGAAGATCCTTGAGTGAGGGGAGAGTTAAGGGTAAGGTTCTCCCAATATCGAAGCCCTGCGTAGGTGTCGCGGGTAAGACAGGATCATGGAGAGTTATGAGGCCCGTGTACGATGACTCCAAATGCGTCAAGTGTAGGCTCTGCTGGCTTTACTGCCCCGAGAACGCCATCGACTTGAATGAGGAGGGAGGACCCTTCATCAAGATAAACTACGACTACTGCAAGGGGTGCGGGATCTGCGCGTCTGTATGTCCCAAGAACGCCATAACCATGGTTCCTGAAGGGTGATCGCGATGGTGGTTAAGCCCTTAACAGGTAATTACGCGGCGGCATATGCCGCCAAACTCTCAAGGGTTAAGGTAGTGGCTGCGTACCCAATAACCCCGCAGACAACGATTGTTGAGAAGCTGGCGCAGTTCATAGAGGACGGTGAGATGGACGCGAAGATGATTAGGGTTGAGTCAGAGCACTCAGCACTAGCCGCGGCGTACGGTGCTGCGTCAGGAGGTGTTAGGGCATACACAGCCACATCATCTCAGGGACTACTGTACATGCATGAGATGGTGTGGTGGGTCGCGGGCTCGAGGATACCTCTCGTAATGACCATAGTTACGAGGACCTTAGGTCCGCCCTGGAACATCTGGACCGACCACTCAGACATAATGGATCAGCGTGACAGCGGCTGGCTAATAATGATGGCTGAACACAACCAGGAGGTTCTGGACGAGACAATAAAGATGTTCAAGATAACTGAGGACCCACGTGTGTTCCTGCCCGGGATAGTTGGTCTTGACGCATTCATACTTAGCCACACGACCGAACCAGTCGACATACCTGACCAGGAGCTCGTAGACACGTTCCTACCACCCAGAAGGCAGCCATACGTGTTCAAGCCTGGTGACTCATTGCTAATGGGTAACGTGCCCCGCAACCTTAAGGAGAACATGAGGATGAGGGAGGACATCCACAACTCACTGGAAGCAGCTAAGAAAGTCATCGAAGAAGTTGATGAGGAGTGGGGTAAACTGACTGGGAGAAGGTACGGAGGGTTAATCGAGTGCTACAGGTGTGAGGACGCATCCCACTTCATCGTTGGGATGGGTGCTTGGGTAGGCGACATGCGTGAGGCTGTGGACTCTCTAAGGACAAACGGCATTAAAGTCGGGTTGATTAAGGTACGTTACGTTAGACCATTCCCGCGTGAGGACATACTTAAGTGGGTGGTTAACGCCAAGAGCGTCATAGTGTTCGACAGGTCAGTGTCGGCAGGCTCGGCAGGCCCACTATTCCTTGACGTTGCCGCCCACCTAATGGCTGCAGGGATCCGTGTACCCGTGAAGAACATTCTAGCAGGGATTACCGGGTTGGACGTGACGTATGAGGACATAGCTGACGCTGTGCTGAAGTCCGTCGCGGAGGTCGAGGAGACAGGTAAGTTCTCGAGATTTATTGAATGGTATTATGGGAGGTGATGGAGTGTGCCGGTCACGTTGAGGGACTTACCCAAGGAAAAGCTCCTCTTACCCGGCAATGCATCATGCCCAGGATGCCCTGAGGCGCTGGGCCTCAAGTACTTAGGTATGGCGTTAGGGAAGAAAGTTATCCTAGTGGTGCCTGCCGGATGCACCTCAATAATTCAGGGCCTAATGCCGGGCGGCGCATTCATCTACCCGACACTCAACGTCCCGTTCGCGTCATCGGATGCAGTAGCTGCTGGAGTATCAGCGGCCAAGGAGATCCTTGGCGAGGACGCTGTAGTGGTTGCGTGGGGAGGTGACGGAGGAACCGCGGACATAGGGTTCGCGACGCTCTCAGGCGCTGCTGAGAGGAATGACAACATAATCCACATCTGCGTTGACAACGAGGCATACATGAACACAGGGATACAGAGGTCCTCACTAACACCCTACGGTGCGTGGACCACCACGACATGGAGGGGGAAGAGGGAGAATAAGAAGGAACTCCCACTAATAATGCTCATGCATAAAGTACCCTACGTAGCGACAGCTAGCGTCGGGTACCCCCTCGACTTCATAGCGAAACTAAGGAAGGCAGCGTCAATCAAGGGCTTCAAGTTCATACACCTACACGCCCCATGCCCAGTAGGGTGGAGATTCGACCCATCAAAAACAGTCGAGGTAGCCAAACTAGCGGTAGAGACAGGCATGTGGATCCTATTCGAAGCCGAAGACGGGAAAGTAACCATAAGCCCACCAAGCAGACCCTACGCAGACAAAAGCAAAAGGAAACCCATTGAGGAATACATCAAACTACAAGGAAGATTCAGAACACTAACCAAGGACGACATAAAGATACTGGAGAAAGCCGTCGACGACGCTTGGAACACCATACTAAAACTAGCCGGCAAGTAACCCCAACCCTTCTTTTGGAACCCACTCATTTCCCACCCAAAACAACAAACCTTACAGAGCAACCCAATTCCAACCCATACACTCAAACGTAGTTAGGGGCAGGAAACAAGACCCCCACACCCCTATACTTCTACTGGAAACTACTATCTATTTTAAGAAAGAAGTTTGTATAATTGAATAATGAGGAGAATATAAACAAACACTATCTCTCATCATTTTCTCTTTTTCAATATTCTCTATATTTTTGTAACTCTAAGGACAAACCATATCTTCAAGCTGAGTAGCTCTGAATGTGTTTAGAAGTGAACTGGAAGGGGGTGGGAGGTGTGGTGGTAATGCGTGTCACACATCTTTGTTGTTGTGGGTTTGGGACCCCTTGGATTCCTGTGGAGTGGGAATTTTATCCCACTATAACGGAGGTTCAGGATTCATGTATTTCTTCCTGAATGCCTCCTCAATATCAACGCCAACAAGGTTCGATACTGAGGATAGCCAGGCGAGGACATCAGCTATTTCCTCAGCGATTGCTTCCTTATCACCTGAGAGCAGCGCTTCGGCGAGTTCACCAACCTCCTCAACGAGCCATGTAAATGTGGCGTATAGTCCGCGTGCTGAGTCTCTCCTGTAGTAGTACTTCTTCATGAGGTTCTGAACAAACCTCAGCGTAAGTTCGTCCTTGCCGCTCAAAGCGTTTCCCACATCGTATGCGTGGCGCTCTCGTATTAAGTTTTTAAGTTGGGGTGGGAATCACTTTACGGTGCTACGATGCCTAAGAGGAGAGGTACTAAGAGGAAGAAGAGCAGGAGGAAGACCACCGGACCCATGACCGCAGCCGGTCTAGTGAGGTTCTTCGATGACGTTGACGCGAAGGTTAAGATCTCGCCATACGGTGTCCTGTGGATTGCAATAGGGTTCTCAGTGCTCGTCGCAGTGCTAGGGTATGTGGTCACGTTCATGACACCTTAAGGAAGTAAGGAAGTAAAGTATTCCCCGTTAACCTAAATTATCTAATTAGACTTACCTAATCCATTCGGTCCAAGGCGCTTTAAGCTCGGTGCACAGGTGCTCATGCCCATACCTATCCAGGGGTTTCATCAAATGCTTGAACGACTTAGGCGGGGGTAAGTACAGTCCCTCCTCAACATCCCTCTCAACAGTAACGTACTCAACCCATCTACCCGCAACCCTAAACCCGCACCCAACACACTTAAGCCCACCAGACCTACCAAGTGACTTAAGTCTCCTACCGCAGACCGGGCAACGCGGGTTCCTCGTGACGTATCTCGGCACGTACCTCAAAACAATCTTCTCAGCCTGAAGCACTGTCCCGATCCCTTCCCAAAACTTAGCTGAGCCGCATACCTTAATCACGTCACCAACCCTAACGTGTTGTAACACGATTGAAAGCCTGCTCTCCCTGAAGGAAGCCACGTGAACGCATCCGGAGGAATCGCAGACCTTAACTAGGGTGGCTCCACCCTCAAGCGTAATGGGTTTAGAGGACACCGTACCAGAAATGCAGCCGGTCTGGAACGCCCTAATTGAGCTAGCCTCCCTTACCACGTGGTGAGCGTCGGTGTGTTGATTCGTCCTAAATATTGCCCATCCCTCAATGGGCTCGCACACCTTAATGATGTTTAACGCCTTAAGCAGGACCTCAGGTCTACTGCCCCGCACACCACACAGCACCGGGTCTGGACCTCCAGGCGTTATTAGTACCCTACCTGATTCAGGGTCGATATTCAGGAAGGTCTCGCCCCGCGTCTCCTTATCCATTGTGATGACTGAGTCGTGGTCGACGCACCGCTCTGACCCGCAGTTCAACCGGTAAATAAGTAACTCGTAGGTGTGGTCATGGGGAGGTAACCACCCCACGGCCGCCGCAGCACCCACTAATCCCCTACTCCATCCGCTGGGGTGCCACGTAACGTCCCCGGACTCCCTAAGGGCGTCCATCACTATGTCTGGCGGGACATAATCCGTTAAGGCCTTGAGGTATAGGGTCCTGAACTCCTTCTTGGGTCTACCCTTAACGATGACTATCCCTGGCTCCGTCTCTGGTCTATGCGGTAGTTCCTCAGTGTAGTTGGTCAAGAACTCGATTATGAACCCGCTCGCCTTACTGAACTCGCTCTCTGGCATCGTGAACCTGAGCGCAACTGCACCATTCCCTCTTGTCTTGAAAGGTATTGCGGGGTTGAGGCGCACAAGGTTTGGGTAGTCGATGAACCTCGCTCCGTACCTGTTGATTAACTCCTTGGCTAACCTGTATGCGGCGTGGGTGGTACACCCACCTGAAGGTGAGTCTAAATCATCGATACCTACGTGTACTTCCGTAAAAACCACGTTCATCAGCGTTGGAATTTCTTGCCCTCAACTATTATCATGGTTAGGGTGGACCTTACCTTCGGTATCTTCCTTATCCTGCTTGATATTATTTCCTTGAGGGCTTCGGTAGTATCGGCCTTCACCTTGGCAACGATATCGTAAACACCGTAAACGATGTAAGCCTCAGTAACCCCATCTATGTTCGCTAAGGTTTGCAGCACTTCTTCTTCTGTACCTATGTCTGTGTTTATGAGTACTATTGCTTCAGCCATATCCGTCCCCACCCTAAGGGTACTCGAAGGAAATATAAAGCTTAACCTCCTAGAGTGAATGTTCGTTGATGGAGAAGCGATGAGTGAGTCCATGAAGGTGAGGGTGTACGTCATCAGGGTATGGGGTGACAACCCGAAGCTCTCAACAGCCCTAAAGCTAGTTAGGCATGGACTAGCCGTCAGGGCTTCCCCAGAGGAGGTTCCGAGAGGTGCTGTTGTTCTCGACCCAACCTCACGTGTTGTGCTCGCACCCATTGATAGGGAGTTCGTACTTAAGTCAGGCTTAGTCGTAATAGACTCATCCTGGAACAGAGGAGTTAATGACATCACCGCGGTGGTTAGGAGGTTAAGGGGATGTAGGCGTAGGGTTCTCCCCCTACTCAGGGCGGGGAACCCAATAAACTACGCAGTCTTCACGAAGCTAAGTAGTGTTGAGGCGGTTGCTGCAGCCCTATACATAGTTGGGCTAAGGGGTCAAGCCTTGGAAACTCTAAGCAAGTTCAAGTGGGGGAAAACTTTCCTAAACCTAAACAAGGAGATGCTTGAGGAGTACTCCAACGCATCAACACGTGAGGAAGTACTCAGGATCCAGGAGAAGTACTTGAGGAAGTACGGGCTTGTTTAAAGGGGGCGGTGCCGGCTATAGCCCGCCTTCTGTACTACGGCGGCATTCAGCTATGCGGCCCACCCGTGCCTCACGCGGCAACTCATCGGCACTGCTCGGCCTTGCTCCCGGGGGGACGGCCGTTTCAACGCATCCGCCCCCATCCTCAGCGGGTTACTGACCCCCTGTTGCCAGGGGGTCCTCACCGCATCACCGACATCCGAGGGCGGCCGTGTCGTTTCTGCGCCGTTGCCGCGGGTCTCCCCGCACCCCTTACGGGGTCCCCGTGCCGCGCGGAGGGCGGTGCTTCCTCAGGGGCGTAAACCCCCGTAGCCGCCAGCCGGCTCCGCCCCCAATAAACAACCCCACAACAAACCTAATTTACCTGAATCCACCAAGCAATGAGGAATCACGGAGGTTAGTGGAAACACTTAAATCTCAAATTAATATTCAAAGAAACGAGGGCCGGTAGCTCAGCCTGGAAGAGCGCTCGGCTTGCAACCGAGAGGTCCCGGGTTCAAGTCCCGGCCGGTCCACCACCCAGCCTTTAGCCAAATAATCTCTCAAACAGTAAACAAACTTAGTTTTTACATTACATACATAATATGCAGGAGTATCTAAGGACAACAACACACAATATAATAAACGTGAGATGCTCCTAGAAAGAAAATAGATGAACTTTATTTAATTCATTCGCTTCACTGCCCGTCCCTACATTAGGGTAGTTTTAGAGCATTGTTTGTTTTAATTTAGGTAAATGGTTTATGAAGATTTTTAACTTTGTCTAAGTTTCTTATGATTGCATCCATGGACTATAACGGGGATAAGGCAGTATTAAAATATTCCTAAGAAGCGAACATTAGATTCTGCAGGTGAGGTAAAGAGATTGACAAATGCATTAATCAAGGTTATGTTTTTAGAGTCTAGGCCTAAAAATATTAACTGAAAAGTTTTATTTCTCCTTTAACCCCAGTTAATTGGGGGTAATATTATGGAAACTAGATTAGTTGAGGAGCTAAATAAGCAGTTGAATAGGGAGCTTTACAATGCGTTACTTTATCTCTCTATGGCTGCCTACCTTGATTACAAAAACTTACCTGGTTTTGCTAAATACTTCAAAATTCAAGCTAAGGAAGAGATCGAACATGCAATGAAGATTTATGATTTCCTTAATGATCGTGGGCAAAGAATCATTATTGAAGGAATCCCTAAGCCAAAGCAAGAATGGGATTCGGTTCTTGAAATAGCGGAGGATTTCTACAAGGCAGAGGTAGAGAACTCTAAGGCGCTGTATAGGATAGATGATCTTGCTAAAGAACTTAATGATAAACCTGTTCAGCACCTTATGAGGTGGTTTGTTGAGGAGCAAATTGAGGAAGAGAAAATAGCAAGTGATCTTCTCGCTAAAGTGAAAATGATTAGGAACTCACCTCAAGGTCTCTACATGCTTGATAAAGAACTCGGTCAGAGAGAGGAATAAGGAATAGTGGATTGGTACAAATTTAAAAAACTAAAAGTAGCTATTTACTCACTTATAATATTTTGGGGTACAATGCTCTAAGGCTAAGATCTTTATGGAAAGTTAAGAGCTATGATTAACTACCGTAGCTAATAAGAAAAGATATGGGGAGCCTCTTTAGGCTAGCATTAAACCTAGCATTAAACAATATAATTAAATTAACATAACTAAAATATAACTAATTGCTGATTAGGATAAAGAGATTCATGCTGATGAAGTTTTACGAGCAAACAGAAATGTCTATCCTTGAAACTAACCCACAGCACTTTACTGGGTAATTATCATCAGATGTTAGGAATGGCACTGTTTAGCGTGACCTTTTATAACTTTTCTACTTTCGAAGAGATGCATTGGTGATAGCGGTTGTCTGAGGCCTTACCGTACATTGTCTTAGCGGGGTCCGTGGCGGCGGTCTTCTTGGGGGTAGGGATTAAGATAGCTTTGGAAGGGGCTTCGGAGGAGTCCGTGTTAAGTGTGGAGGTGCCTGCCAGCGTTGCTGGTGAGGCGTCCGTAGCCCATGAGGTTCCGCCTGTGACTAGTGAGGAACCCAGCGCTCCTGTCGCTGAAGAGGGTGAGGTGAAGTCCTCACGTAAAGTTATGGAGCTTAAGGGTAGCGTAGGTAGTGATGGTAATGAGGGTGAGGTCGTTACTGCTGGGCAGGGTGGATTCAAGAGGAGGAAGAAGAGGAGGAAGGTTGGGAAGAGACTTGAGCGTAAGATAGTGAGGCTCTACAGGAAGGGTAAGTCCCCTAAGGAGATCGCGGAGGAGTTAGGTATCTCAACCTCGACCGTGTATAGGAAGCTTAGGAAGTTGATGTCTGTGAAGAGTTGAAGTTAGGCTTAACAGGTTAAAAACTTATGTTGCTTAAACGTTGACGTACTTGCCGCACTTATAGCAGTACCACCTTCCGTATTGTTCGATATATGATAGGTAATTGCCGCACGTGGGACATCTGGGAACGCGGTTGAGGACTGCCGGTGGGACCTCAGTGTATTTCCTACACTTTGGGCAGTACCATCTCCCGTACTGAGGGTAGTATATTAGGGCCGCACCGCAGGTAGGGCACCGAGGAATTACGGGCTGTGTCGAGGGTTGCTGAACTGGTCGCCGGGTTACGGGGTAGGAAGGTGTCGATACTGCCGTAGGTGATGTGGTGGTTGCGGTGGTTGTTGGTTGTGTTGACGCTGATACCGAAGGCTTACTTTCAGATAGCTCCTCTAGCGGTGTGTTCTCAGCAAGTATTATGATGTCACCGACAGCCTTTATGTAGGAGACCGGCACCACGTACCTCTTGTCCTTCCCCTCGATTATTAGGGTCACATTCGAAGGGTTTTGAAGGTCGACACCGAAGTCAACGACCTTCCCAAGGTACCTGGCGTCCGAGGTATAAGCGTTAAGCCCAACCACTGAGGACTTAGTCAGTATTTTCCTTACCAACACTTCAGCACCTCTTCAGCACTACATTACTTTAGGAAATTTAAAAAATAAACGCAGGTGCCTGAACAACGTTAAAAGCGTAACCTCGCATGAATTACATGGTGTTCTACGTGGAAACAGGCAAGAAGCTTAAGTCCGCATCCACACCGGAAGACGAGACAGGTAGGCAGTACCACATATCAATTAAGCCAGGTGAGATACCTAGGTACGTCCTCCTTCCAGGAGATCCGGGGAGGGTACCGATAATAGCTAGTTTCTGGGACGAGCACAGGAAACTCTCCGAGCATAGAGAATACCTAACGTATGTGGGGACGTACAAAGGGGTGAGAATAGCCGCTACATCAACGGGTATTGGGGGACCTGCAGCCGCCATAGCGATAGAGGAGCTCCTGAGGGTCGGGGCAAATACCTTCATACGTGTGGGGACAACCGGGGCATTGAGGAAGGAGATACGCGTGGGTGACGTGATAATCAGTACGGGGGCAGTCAGGTACGACGGGACAAGCAAGATATACGTGGATCCCGAGTATCCTGCCGTAGCGAGTTATGAGGTTGTCTTAGCGTTGATCGGTGCGGCCGAGGAGCTTGGTGTGAGGTATCATGTCGGACTAACGGCAAGTAGCGACTCGTTCTACATAGGGCAGGGGAGGCCCGGGTACAAGGGGTACCTGCCGAGGAGGTGGGCAACAATACATAAGGACCTAGCCGAGGTGAACGTCCTTAACTTCGAGATGGAGGCGGCCACCCTCTTCACGCTATCCAACATATACGGGGCTAGGGCTGGGGCAGTATGCGCCGTAATAGCGAACAGGGTTACCGAGGAATTCGTGGCCGGGGCAGGAGTTGAGGACGCCGTTAAGGTGGGGAATGAGGCCGTCCGCATACTGGCTGAGTGGGACGAGGAACTAAGCAAGATCGGGAAGAAGTACGTGACTCCCCAACTAATAGCGAGGCTTGCGAGGAAGTGAGTTAAAGGCGTGCTACTTGTGAAGGAAAGACTATTACCAACGTAACAGTCATAGTGCGGGGTTACCGTAAATGGTTAAGATATTAATTAATGGAGCGACGATACTAACCCTATCAATGGTTCATGACCCCGTAATAGAGAGGGGGTACGTGTACATCAAAGATGGTAAGATCATAGAGGTAGGGAAGGGAGAACCGCCCGAAGACCTAAAGTACCCTGAACTCCTCATCAACGGCGCCGGAAGGCTAGTGATGCCGGGACTCTCAACAGCTTTCACCACCGTGACGCTCTATCCCTTCAGGTACAGGGTCACTGACGTTGACTGGGAATACGTTAAGGAGTTTCTAACAACCCTAACGAGAACCGATGTGTACTACTTGGCGGCGATGGCATTCATGGAAATGATGACGCGAGGGATAACCTCGGCACTAGTCACCGACATATACCTAGACAACATCGCCAGAGCGGCTCACGACGCTGGGATATACGTGACCCTAGCCCCACCAATGAACGCCGGCTTAGATGACTTCAACCCCGAGAACGAGGTCCGCCTACTCACGAGCAGGTGGCACGGCAAGGTCGGTGAGGTCCGCGCAGCCCTACTCACCTACGGGGAACCAACTGAGGAGTTTACTGAATTGCTGAGCAAGTACAGGTTACGTGGATATATCCTCAAAGGTGAGGGGGTGAGGGAAGGACTGGATGATGTAGCATACATTAACCCGAAAAGCTCTGTAC
>JALWZB010000104.1 GCA_027002995.1 Desulfurococcales archaeon | reverse complement strand
GGGGTCTGGGCATGGATTCAATCGCCCTTAACACTTTAGGCAGGGTTTCGCGAGTGACGGGACCAGTCATGAGGAAGACGTCAGCGTGTCTCGGGGAACCAACTAGCTTTATGCCGAACCTCTCGACGTCGAAGTAAGGTGTTAGCGCGTCCAGAACCTCTATGTCGCAACCATTGCATGACCCTGTATTAAGGTGGAACACCCATATACTTCTCTTTAGCCTGGTGAGGGCCTTAGCCAGGAGTTTCGAGCCGTCCCCGCTCAAGGCCTAACACCCACCTTAGTCATTATTCCGCGGGCAACCACGAGCTTACGGCACTCAGGGCAGAGGTCGTAGTACTTGGCTCCTGCACCACCCACGCTCTTGGTCGCTTCCCTCATCTCCACGGCAGGGCCTATGACGCGCCCGCAAATCCTGCACCTAACCACGTCGTGCTTAACGTCCCTAACCAAGTCTTCCGCAGTCAGTGACGCGAGCTCGAACTCCTTCGTAACAGTTATCGCTCCCCGCGGGCATACCTCAGCGCACATGCCGCAGAATATGCACCTACCCATGAAGTACGAAAGCACTAGGGTGCCGTCCTCCCGCTTCTTAAGCGTCAATGCGTTGGGCGGGCATATCCTAGTGCACACGCCACAGCCCCAGCAGAGCTTAGGGTCGACCTCAATCTTACCCCTGAACCCCTCAGTAACTACGGGGGGTTCGAATGGGTACCTCCTAGTGACTACCTTAGCCCTAGCCGCTATGCTGATTAGCTTCATAATCGACACGTACCGGCACCTCCATCCCACAGCTTAATCGTCCGGGCCCTCCCGGTCCTCACGTCGATCACGAGGGCCCTGTCAGTGCACGAGAAACAAGGATCTATGCTGGCGATCGTTAATGGTGCGTCGGCTAAGGGATCGCCTCTGAGCATGGGCCTCAATGCAGGTATGTTCTGGTAGGTGGGGGCCCTAACCCTCCACCTGTAAGGCCTGCCCTCCCCAGTCATTAGGAAGTGGACGTCCTCGCCACGCGGCGCCTCGATAGCAGCTACGGCGTACTTCCCGGGAGGTATTAGCTCGTCCACAGGGATTATTGCTGAGCACTTCTCATGCATTATAGGGCCTCCAGGTAGCTTATCCAGTAACTGCTTTATTATGCTGATGCTCTCGAAGACCTCCTCCACCCTAACAAGCACCCTAGCTAAGTTATCGCCCTCGGTGTAGAGCGGGACCTTGAAGGATGCCTCCTTATACGCTAAGTACGGGTAGTCCTTCCTGACATCACGGTAAAGGCCTGAAGCCCTCGCCACCGGCCCGACGACGCTTAAAGCCCTAGCCTCAGACCTGGTCAGCACGCCAGTGCCCTGCGCCCTCCTACGTATCTGGGGCACGGAGACGAGGAGGTTAGCTAGCTCCTTAAACCCCTTCTCAACCCTCTCCAGAATCTTCATGATCTTCTCCATTTTGTCCTTGTCTATGTTCCTCCTAACACCACCCACTAGGTTTAAGCCGTACGTCTTCCTGCTGCCCGTTATGAGTTCGGAGAGAATCATTACTGGTTCCCTGACCCTCCATGTGTGCATGAAGCCCGCGTCGTAACCTAGGATGTGTGCCGCGACACCGACCCAGAGCAGGTGACTGTGGATCCTCTCAAGCTCAAGCACGACCGTCCTAATGAACTCAGCCCTCTCCGGCGGCCTGATCCCGGCGGCTTTCTCCATAGCCATTATGGCGCAGGTTGAGTGCACGAACCCGCATATGCCGCAGATCCTCTCAGCCAGGAACGGTATCTTCTGATACGTGAACCTCGGGGACTCACCTAGCTTTTCAATGCCTCTGTGGACGTGGAAACCTCTGTAGTAAACGTCGACTACGGTCTCTCCCTCAACGAGGAGTTCGAAGTACTCGGGTTCATGAAGCACTGGGTGGTACGGCCCTATTGGTATGCCCCTCTCAGGCGGGCGGAACTCGGATTCCGCCTTGACTGATGGTGGCCTGAAGTCATGAGGGACTTCCTTCCTGAGCGGGTGTACGTCTTCAGGCCAGTCCTCAGGAAGGACTAACCTGCGGACTAGCCTCCTACCTTTGAGTTCGATGCCTATCATGTCGCGTGCTTCAAGCTCACACCAATCCGCTGCCGGAACCACATCGACTATGCTGGGCACCCAAGCGTCATCCTCCGGGGTGCTTACCTTCACTATCACATCGTAACCCTTCGAATCCATGCCGAATATGTGGTACAGCGCGAAGGAACGGTTGAGTGGGCGCTCATCAACGGCCGCGCAGGTCTTCAAGAACGCCCCCGAGTTGTAGAGGTACTTAGCGACATCCCTCAGCTCATGCCGCGGCACCTCAACGTAGACCTCAGACTCTCGAGAGAAAATCATGTGCCCGCCATACTCCTCAGTAAGCTTACGCACCACCTCACTCATTTCAGGACATTCCGGCAGGTACCTGCCCCGCTCACCCATAAGGAACACTCTCCACAATTATGAATAGTAAGGTTAACGCGAGAGCAGCGACCGTGGTTCCCTTAAGCATTACGGCGGCCCTAGTCCTGCCCAGCAGGACAGCCACAATGGCGAAGATAACCCAAGTTAGTAGTGTTAAGGCGAGCCCTAACCCGACCCTCAGTAAGGGGTTCGCAACGAACCATGGGAGGAAGAGGTATGCTGGTAATGCCGCCATGACGTACCTTCGTGTTAGGAGGGATAACTCATTAGCGGCTAGGAGAGGTCCTGATAACTCTATCATTATTCCTGAAGCTATCTCGGGTTCAGCCTCAGCTATGTCGAAGGGTATTCGCGCGGTCATGACGTACGTCGTCAGCACAACGGGTGCTAACCCAATCAAGCTCTTTAAGTCAGTCACGCCCCTAGCCCCTATCAACAGTACAAGCAGTATAAGGAACGGTTCCGCACTAAGCACCACTGAGTACTCCCGGAAACCACCTATGACAGAGAATAGGTTGTTCTGCGTCACGGACTTCACTAGCGTGGCGGCACTTAGCGCCGATATGAAGACAGCGACGAGAACGTACATCGTTAGCGACTGGAAGAACAGCAGGAAACTCACAGACACTAGCAGAGCTATCGAGAGGAACAACTCCGTAAGCACTACAGCGGCCGTGAAGTACCCTCCCTCAGGTATCACTAACTCCTTCGCCAGCAGCTTAAGCACGTCGTACCACGTCTGAAGTATTGGTGGGCCGACCCTAGAGTGCAGCCTAGCCTTAATCTTCCGCTCCAGCGAATCATATATTGGGGCGAGCGCCACCCCGGCAACCGCTAGGGCGGTTGCCAAGAGTATTTCAAGATACATGCACTACCACCAAAACCATTAAGCTAACCACGGTTAGGACACCCGCAAGCAAGGAGGCGAGGGCAAACGACTTCTCAATAGAGCTCTGGAAGGACGTGATCCCTCCGGCCGTGCCCCGTAATGCGTTAACAACGTAGTACTCGAGACCTTCCCACCTGCCAGGAAGGTTCACGACCTTCTCAAGGAGTGAGGAACCCTTACCTTCCTTGGATCTGTCCTCTTGTGCCAGCTCTAGGAGGGCTCTCCTAAGAGACTTAGAGAGAGGGGCTGTCCTAGCTAGCATCCTGTTAACAAGCCTGGATAACCTATAAAGTAAGTTGGCACGGACATGACTCATGGTGTCGCCCCTCCTAACCAAGGAGTATGTTTCCTTCCCCTCTTAAGTATATCGTTTAACGCTGCTAAGATCACAAGCACGATCATTAGCGTTATGCCGAGCACTAAGTACAGCACGGGCATCGCTAACCTACTCACTATTATGGGGGCTAACCCTAACGGCAGTATTAAGCCTAGGGCCGCGGCAGCCATCACCGCCTCACTCATAACGTGCTCGATTCTCTCCGGCTTCTCGGTCTCCGGGTTCTCCACGGAACCTAAGTGAACGAGTAAGTACCTCACACCGTAACCCAACGCCAGGACCATGCCGGCAAGGATTACTGCCAGTGCGCCAATGTAGACCATGCCGAACATTATGTTGTCTGCTAGGGCGAGGAGCGTGATTAGCTTCGCGAGGAAGCCCATGGTGGGCGGGATGCCTATCAACGACATTACCGCCAGTAACGCCGCTAGGGTTTCGCTCGGCGCTATCCTGGACACGAACCCTAGCTTATTAATGTCCCTCGTGTGGAGGTGGAACTCTATGAAGCCGGAGTCCATGAAGAGGCCAGCCTTGTAGAGGGCGTGGGCAACCATGTACGCTATGACGGCGGCGAAGAAAACATCATTCCCTGAGAGCAGGAAGAGGCCTATGAGTATAGCCATCTCGCTGGTGTGGGATACGGTGCTGTACGCGAGTATCCTCTTTATGTCACTCTGCACTAGCGCCTGCAGACCACCGTAGATAGTTGTGATGGCGCCGAAGACGGCAAGCACGATCCAGTAGGTGCTGGACAGCACGTTAGCCATGTACGGGAGAGCCAGCAACGCGTAAACACCCATCTTAACCATGACACCGCTGAGTAAGGCGGAACCCGGCGCCGGCGCTATTGAGTGTGCGTCAGCTAACCAGAAGTGGAGGGGAGCTATCGCTGCCTTAGCCATGAAGCCTAACGCAACCAGCGTCACTATTACCTGGTTGCTTAGGTCGAGGCCGAGGTTGAACATCGGTATGGTGACTGCTCTGCCTAGGCCGGCCAGGGCCAGCAGGGTCATTAAGCCGACATCAGCGGGGATCATGGAGATTGCCAAGTACCTTAGACCAGCCCGCCAAGCCCTAGTCTCCCTACCTATTAGGGCATCATACACTATCACGAAGAAACCTATGGCCTCCGCAAGCAACCAGAACAGCACGAACTCAAGCAGGTAGCTAGCCACAAACACACCTATTATGGAGAGGGCGAACGCATCGATCAATAGCTGGAGGGAATTAGTGCCGTACTTCTTGACGTACGAGGACGTGTACAGTGAGACTATCAGTGATATGGCTGAAGCTATGAAGATCATGAGGTACGAAACAAGCTGGATAGGGGAAGGGGCTCCAAAAAGGTATGTGGATATAAGGGGTAGGGACGCCAACAGTAAGTACCCTGCCGAACGTAGAGACGCCCCCGCAGTCTTATGTCTCCAACCTATGTACGATCCAACTAGCACGGTGGCGGCTGAGACCGCTATTACTACGTACCTAAGCGCGTCATACGTTAACGGTGCATTCATGACGGTTCTCCTCGTCGCTTAAGGGGGCTACTTACGGCTCTCCTCAAGCGCCTCGAGCTTAGGTAAAACTATCTTCTTAAGGACCCTCACCCTAACCTCCTTACCCACCTCCTCAGGCGGTGCGACTACTATCGCCTCAGCAGGGCACATTGCTGCGCATGCCGGCCTTAAGCCTTCATGCATTAACTTACGACATAGGTCGCACTTGGTAGCGGTGTTAGAGACCCTGGAGAACTCAGGTATGCCGAAGGGGCAGGCGTAGAGGCACGCCATGCAGCCGATGCACCGCGTTGTTTCGACGTAAACAGCGCCTGTCTCAGGGTCCCTACTCATGGCTCCTGTCGGGCACGCCTCAATGCAGGGTGCCTTACTGCAGTGGAAGCAGGATATTGGCCTCACCAAGCCGGGGTACAACTCGTACAGCTTTATGTAGGGCCTGTCGTCGTGAATGAAGCCACAGACAGCCTCGCAGGTGCCGCACCCCATGCACCTCTCGTAGTCTATTAGCCTTAACTCCTGAAGACCAACCTTCCTTGAGGCTTTACCCTCTGATTGCACGGACATCCTTGCTCACCCCCCTCACAAACGAGTTGAGCCCTTACTCAGGGCGAGATGTATTGCTTTAGCGGCCCTGAGACCGAGTAGTGAAGCATCCCCTATCTTGCTGGGACCCGTGACCACGTCGCCTGCGGCGAATACCTTCGGGTGACTTGTCCTAAAGTTCTCGTCGACCACAATCCTTCCTTTCCTGTCAACCTCAATGCCTAGTTCACTGCATCCCTCACCTATCGGTGGGGTTGAGTACTCACCTATCGCCTCAATAACCGCGTCAGCCTCGACAACGAACTCGCTTCCAGGTATTGGCTCAGGTCTGGGCCTGCCGCTGGCGTCAGGCTCACCTAGCTTCATCCTTATGGCCTCAACAGCCTTGACCTTACCGTTCTCGGTAATTATCCTCGTCGGGTTGGCTAGCTCCATCCACTTCACTCCCTTCCTAATCAACCTCTTTATCTCATACACCCCCGCAGGTGCCTGCTGGATACTCCTCCTATACATCAGGTAAACAACCTCGGAGCCCCTTTCAAGCGACACTTCCGCCGCATCCACTGCTGAGAGGCCGCCACCAACGACAATAACCCTCCTCGGTACGGGGGGTTCAGGCATTAAACCGTACTCATGAGCCCTAACCTTGAAGAGATACTCTAGCGCGGTCTCAACACCCTCGGCGTCCTCGCCTGGGATCTTCATCTTCCTAGACTGCCAGGTCCCGGTCGCTATCAGTACAGCATCAAATTCGTTGACTAGATTGCTCAGCTGTACCTCATTCTTCACGAAGTCGTCACCCTCGTCATGTCTTTTACCGCACACGACCTTAGTGGACAGATGGAACTGGACGCCGAAGTTCTTCTTGAGGTCCTCAACGCCCTCCAGCACGGTCGCGAGCCTGATCCTGTAGGATGGTATTGCGAAGGTCATTAAGCCTCCGGGTAGAGGTAACTTATCGAATACCTCCACATCATAACCCTTGCACACAAGGTATCCGGCCGCCGCGAGACCTGCAGGGCCCGCGCCCACTATCGCTACTCTACCGCGGCCTTCGGAGCCCTTCTCCTTGCAAAGAAATGCAAACTTCAATCTTCTACTCACCTTGTCTTTATTGGTACTCTGTTAAAAATTTTGTTGGTTGCTCGTAAAGAATGTTAAAATTCTTGATTGAATGTTTTTCCTTTAACATCATCAAGGAGGATACACCCCATTCATGGCGTACGTTCCTGAATTGAATGCCATCTTAACGACGCCGTTAAGGTAGTGTATAACGTACTCAAAGCCCACACCCAGCAACACTATCACCGCGGTAATGAACGCCACAATAATTAGCGGCACTATGAGGTTCCTGCCCCGCACAGCCTCCGAAGGCCCGGAGAGTAGGCCGCGTAGGAACCTTGCGTACCCTATCAACGATATGCCCGTTATGACTAGGATTAGCACGGCGCTCACGATGTACCCCCTATCAAGGCACGCCTTGAACAGCATGTACTTGCTGAAGAACCCCATGAAGGGAGGTAATCCGAAGAGGTTCAGGAGACCGACTACTAAACCCGCCGCGATGACAGGGTTGCGTCTCAGCACTCCCGCATCGGTTAATGACCTGCCCTTAAGCCATATCGCTACGCCGACGCAGTAGAAAAGTAGGGCTTCGCCGAAGGAATTTGAGAGTAGGTGGTATAGTCCAGCCACTACTCCTTCCTTGGTGCCTAGCGTTAATCCCATGAAGACGAAGCCCATCTGGTTGACGGTGCTGTACGCTATGAACTTCTTAGCGTCACTCTGAATGTTGAGGACTAACGCACCTATGAATGCGGAAACTATGCCGAGTATGTGGAGGAACACTAGGAAGTACGTCCTCAACTCCCCGCTTAGCAGGCTCTGCGGTGAGAAGACAGTGTACATGAACCTGACGAAGAGGTACACACCCAGAACCTCAGCAACCGCGACGAATATTGCTGAGACTGGTGTGGGTGCCTCAGGCACGACGTCAGGCAACCAGAAGTAGTTCGGGAAGATCGCTGACTTGAAGGTTATCGTCCACATCGTTAACGCTAACGCCACCGCGGAAGCAACGACAGCATTGCCGAATAACCCTCCACTCCACTGATTAACGTACCCACCGTCACTCATGGCCTTCGCGGTTAGGTCCGCTAAGTTGAGCGTGCCGAATGCCCCGTAAAGGAAGACCACCGCGAGGAAGTAGAGGCCTGTCGCTACCGAACCCACTATGGCGTACTCTATGGAGGCGCTGAGGGACTTACCCCTCCACCTGTAGAATGACACGAGCCCGTACGCGCTTATGGATAGCACCTCAAGCATGACGAATATGTTGAAGAAATCGCCCGTGTAGAGCACGCCGACGGAGCCCGCCTCTATGCCTAGGAGTAGCGCGTAGTACCACTCAACACCCTTAACCCTCATGAACCACGCGCTGTAGACGGTGGTGATGAAGACTATGAGGGACGCCACGAGCCCCAGTAACGCCCCCATCTTGTCAACCTCGTACGCGATACCAAGAGGCGGTGGGAACCCGCCGAAGTAATACTTTTGTATGCCCTCCCTAGTCACATCCATGAAGACCTTAGCGGAAATCACTAATGCTATGCCCGCAGCTACGATGCCGTACCCCTCGAAGAACCGCCTATCCTTGATGAAGAGCGTGAAGACAGGTAAGGCGAACGCGGCAGCGATCAGGTAAAGCGGGAGGATGCCTACAAACACGTTCACGTCCAAACCTCATCACCCCCAAATCCGTGACGCGTGTTTCTCGAAGTCACGTGAGACGTGCTCACGCACGGCTTCAGGCTCCGTAACCTTAACATCGATCCAGTGCACGTAGAGTACCTTCCTCTCCTTATCGACCTCAACAGTCACGGTGCCGGGAGTGTTGGTTATTGACCCAGCTATGAGGGTTATCGAGAAGTCACTCTTAACGTCGAAGGGAACCTCAACTATGCCTGGATTTATGGGCATGGAAGGGCTTAAAGCCCTCTTAATCACGTCTGCATGAGCCTTAGGCTCCGCCACAAACATGTACCAGAAGAAGTACTTGATCAAGTGCCCGACCTTAGCGATGTCAGGAGGCTTCAGATCCCTGCCGTACATTATCCTGGCGTAAAGCACCGTAAGTATTGCGGAAGCCACACAGCCAACCGTGATGTCATACAAGCTTACGGAGCCGGAGAATAGCAGGTAAAAGGCTAGGAAGAACAGGAAAGCCCCCACGTACGTTAACGCCTTCATCACTCAACCACCCCCTCGTCCTCCTCTCCCCTATTACCGTGTTCGATACGCTCAAGCTTGCGGACACTAGTCGTTCCGTAGACCCTGTAAACCTGCATCGTCACCTTAACCATGAAGAGCGTGACCGCGAGGCCTATCACTATGGCTGTGAGGACTAGGGCCTGAGGTAGCGGATCTACCGCGACCTTAGCCAGCTGAGCGGGCCCTTGAGGGTTAGTGTAATTCACGACGACGGGCGGTGCCGGGACCCTCCCTGAAACTACTCTGTAACCCACGAATATGGCTAAGCTATTGAGGCTATCAGAGAATATCGTCAGCGCTATAATCTTCTTCACGAGCGTCGGTCTGGCGAAGATACCGTACAAAGCTATCACTAGGTTAATCACGAAGGAAACGAAGACCACTGTCAGTAGGTACGGAATGATTGACTCACTCAACACCCTCACCCCTCAAGGTCTCCTTAACCTCCTCCTCCCGGAGAGACGTCACTATTATCGCTAACGAGAGACCGGCACTCACAGCAAACGCCTCAAACAAGTTATAGAAAAGTAACGATCCTCCGGTAGGTGTTCCGCTGAAGTAGGCTGGGAACGCTAGCGGTGAGCCTATGCGTTCCTGGTTCTGGAAGATGTATGCGTTAACACCGACAGCAAGACCAATAATGAGTAGGGCGACAGCGGTTAGCGCTATGCCTATGAGGCCCGTGCTCCTCATCGCTAGGAGTATTTTCTTACGTATGCCGTGCTTCGCTAGGGTGTCAATGGAGTATGTGACGAGGGCTAGGACCGTAGCTACGGCTATTGTCGCGCCGCCCTGGAAGCCTCCGCCAGGGGTTAGCCATCCGTGCATGGTTATCGACACGCCGGCCAGCACTATGAGTGGCATTAGTATGCGTGTGGTGGTCTTAACTATTAATGACATCCCTCCCTTACCTAGCCCTATCCTCACCTTACATCCGTGTGTTAGCGCGACGACTGAAATTATCGCTAGGAACATAACGGCTGTCTCGAAGTACGTGTCAAGCCCTCTGTAGTCCCACACGATAGCCGTGACCCCCTCAGGAGCTAAAGCGCTGTAAATGATCTTCGCGGGATTGTATGTTAGTAGGATATAGTTCAAGGCTAAGGTCCTCAACTCGGACCTCACGGGTACCGGCCCTATTCCGCCCAAGAACATTGCGTAACTAAGTAGGAGGGCAAGCGCGACGATCGAGGCCGCAACGACAAGATCCGTGACCTTCATGGCTACTCATCCACCTTATCAGTTTTCTTAATTAGGAGTAAAATTATGGCCGGGTATATACCGACACCCACGGGCAGGTAAACCAGCACGATGTCGGGGGCCATTAGGAGGAAGTAGATCAGTGCGTACATGGTGCTCTGAACAGCTGAGAACACCACAGCCTGAATTAAGTTCTTCTCAACCACAGCTAAGTACGTGAACACTATGGACGTTACCGCAGCCACAGCCATTAAGAGTGCGGCAATAAGGTCAATCATTCACCCCTCACCTCTTCCCTCCTCCTTAACGCGTTATGTACGCATGGCTCAAGAGGCGCTGCCTTAGCCTTCAGCGTGGCTCTAGCTAACGCGTGAGCGCCTGCCTGCCCTAAAATCATTATCATTAATCCTGTAGTGAAGGAAACACCGGCAACGAAAAACCTGTAATTCCCTAACTCAGGCGACCCTAGGGCTATTAGGCCGGCCCCGAAAGCCGGTACCACAGCACCACCTATGGCCCCAACGGTGGCGGCATGGAGCCTAACGAAGAAATTCGGGAACCTGTTAATCCCTATGGCTGCCGCTATGTCGCAGAAAGCACCTATCGCCACGAGTATGAGGCCAGCCACCGAGCACACGGTCTCCCATATCATTTCAATCACCCATCTCCTTAGACTCCAGGTACTTTGCTACGTAGATGTCTAGGGCGTAGATCCAGAGCGCCAGTACTAACGCGGTCGTCACCATTATGGGCGCTCTAAACAGCACAGAAAGAATCGTGAGGAACGCCGCTAGGTCGAAGCCCAAGGCGTCCACAGCTAAAACCCTATCCGACACCGTAGGGCCCTTTAACACCCTAACAGCATACAGGACTATTGCGACGATGTACAGGGGGATCAGGCAGGAGAGCACTAGGCTCACAAAACCCTCCACTCAAAGGACACCATGAAGTGTAGAGTAAGGGATAACTAAAAATATTTTTCACCGGTACGCCAATTTTTCTTCAACCCGGTACCAGTGCTAACAGCAACGCACTTAAGCTAGCTAGTAAAAGACTTATGTCGGTCGATAGGTTGGCGCCAGAAAGGAAATCACCCATCGAGGTCGAGAGGCTGAGGCTACTCGTACTGCATTACCTAGAGAAGCAGCCAATGCACGGATACGGGCTAATGAAGAGCATAGGCGAGTTATTCGGCGTCAACTCACCGAGCCCAGGGTCACTCTACCCTCTACTCAAGGTCATGCGGAAGGAAGGCCTAATTAAGGTAATCGAGGAATCTCGCGGGAAGGGTAGGAAGGCCGTACGTGTCTACAGCCTCACGGAAAGAGGCAAGGAATACCTTAAGAAGCACATGGACGAGTTAAGGGATGTCTTGCTTAAAGCATCGGCTGTCCGCCAATTCACCGAGTTAGGCGGTATGGAACTCATGAAGTGCTTAGGAGCGATCATGGAATCCCTCAGCACGTTAAGTGACGAGCAGAAAGAAATACTAAGTAAAGCACTAGCAGAATGCTCGGAAATACTTAAGAAGGCGATGAAGGAAAGTGGACTCAAGTGCGAGTGAGGGGCGGGTGCCCACGCCTACGGCATACGTCGGCACCAGTGGGTGGATGTATGACTGGAATCCCGATGGCTTCGACTGGTACGCTAAGTACTCTAACCTAAACGCGGTTGAGCTCAACGCGAGCTTCTACAGATTCCCATTCCCTAATCAGGTTAAGTCATGGGCAAGTAAGACAGAGCGCCTCACCAAAGGCAGGATGAGGTGGGCGGTGAAGGTAACTAGGCTAGTGACTCATGTCCACCTACTCAATGAGCGGGCATTAAAGCCCTGGAGAGCCTTCCTAAGAACTATGAAGCCCCTAGACAAGTACGTGGACTTCTACCTCCTCCAACTACCGCCTAAGGCAAGACCCACGAAACCCTTCATCACCAGACTCACGTCCTTCCTCAAGGAAGCGGTCAAGGACGTTGGGGAGTGGCGCGTAGCTGTCGAGTTCAGGGATGAGTCATGGTTTAGTGACGAGTGGGTAGAGTTCTGCGCCTCGCTTGGAGTAACATACGTTAGTGTTGATTCACCGCAGGCAACATACGTACGGTCATCCGGGCCAGCAGCTTACGTACGCATGCATGGTCGAGAATTCTGGTACGCCCACTACTACACCGACGAGGAACTAGATGAGGTGGCCTCAATCCTAAGCGAGCTGAGTGTTGAGAAGGCCTACGTGTTCTTCAATAATGATCACGACATGCTTGAGAACGCCCGAAGATTCATGCTTAAACTGACAGGGTACAGGTTTAAGCTAGGGTAGCTTAGGGCTAAGGTAAAAGCTTCATTATGGGTGGGTTGTCCTAAGCAAAAAGGGTCTTTAGTTACTTTCCTTTCCGAGCCACTATTAAGGTTGTGGTTGCTAAGATTAACGCTATTATCGCTAGGGCTATTGAGGTGGTGGCAAGTGCCTTAACGCTTGACGCTTCATTCATGGCTTCCTGCCCTGCTTGACTTACCTTACTTATCTCACCCTTAACGTAGCTCTTCAAGGATGTTAGGTCGTCCTCAAGACTACTTACTTTTGATTTCAACGCCGTTAATTCGTCGTGTGTGTTGGAGCTCGTTGTTTCGAGTTCCTTAACCTTGCTGGCGGTCTGCCCTAACCTATTGTTTAACTCGCTCACGTTTCCGGCAATTGATTTAATTGAGGTCTTCAGGTCCTCCAGGAGCTTCTCTAGGTTGCCTACCTTGCTCTGCAGGTTGGATATGGCGGCCGAGTCCTTGTAGGCTATCCCAGATACTTCGTTCTCAAGCTTCTTTAGTTGCTCCTGAAGCGATGTTAGGGCTCCCTGATTACTCGTGGCTGAGTTCAAGAGAACTATGGCTGGTACTACTTCATTTACGAGGTTGGAGAACGGCTCGGTAACCTTGGTGAGGTTGTTTGATTCGCTCACCTCGCTGAAGTACTCGTTAGCCCTGTTGAGGACGAATTCATAATACCCGGTGTACGGTGCCCCGAGCTTCTTCACGGCAGGCTCCATGGTTTCGAGTTCAGTTACTAGCTTACCGGAAAGCTCCTTAACTAACTCTAGGGTCTTCGCCTTCACCTCGTTTGCCAGCACCTCAGGGTTTGGCTTGAAGTAGTCGGTTCCTGCCGCGGTGAGTTCCTTGAGGAGAGACTCAGCTTCATCCTTGGCGGTAGCGTATCCCGTTATGCTTGCGGCGAGCATGACCGGGCCCTTAAGTATCTTCTTAGCACTCTCCAGCTCGGCACCGTACTTGCTTATGAGGGTTGACCATGCTAGGTCACGGTACTCGTTCCATACGAAGTAGACCCAACCGTTAGCGCCCGCGTTTAACGCGTAGTTTATCTCTGCCTTCACGTCCTCGTACTTAACCCCGCCGTAAGCTTGAAGCCCGGCTAGGACCTTGTCCGATGGGTTAACGTTGTTAGTTACTCCGAGAGCGTACTTGACTACCCTACCTACCCATGCCGGACTCTTGCCCCAGTTCTTGTAGTAGGTCATCGGTATGAGCCAGTACCCAAGCTTAGCGAAGTCGGAGTAGTGCTGGGAGTAGTGCACCCACTGCCACGCCTGACCAGGTATGACGGCGCAGTACTCGTGCCCTGTCTCTAGGTCAGTGCGACACAACGTTATGTTGTCAGGACCCTCCTCAGGCATGACTGCTGCTGATAATGTAACTTTCTTACCCGTTGATTCTACAGCGTCCTTCACTTTCTCAAGTATGCTTACGACGGCCTGCCTGCGGAGTTCGAACCACTTAACTACGTCTGGGTCCTTCTCGACGTAGTACTTCTCGAATATTAGGCCGGGCTGAGGAGCTATGCTCTCGTTCGGCATGCCATAGTACGTTAGTATGACGTACCTCTCGACCTTAGTCAGGTTTATGCCGTGCTCCTTAGCTAAGGCGTAATCCTTTGGCCCGAAGCTGTAGACGACGTGAGGCCACCTTATGTAGTCTAAATGTATTCCGTCAACGTCACACTTAGTAACTAACTCCTTAGCTAACTCAGCAATGTAGTCCTGATACGTGGTGTTGAATAGTCGTACCCTGCTAGTCATCGGATAGGGTAGCTTGAACTCGCTTGGTGAAACCCACTTACC
>JALWZB010000103.1 GCA_027002995.1 Desulfurococcales archaeon | reverse complement strand
ACGGTATAAGGTAGCTAGTATCTGAATAAAAGCATCTGCTGGCTTAAGTATGGATCAAGCTGAGCAGCTCTCTCAAGCAGGGCGGACGCAACCCTAATGACGAAGTTCTTTCCTGAGCGTGAGTAGTCGTTTAGCGTTAAGTTAGCTTCGACAATTAATGCGAATAGCTTATCGTCTATAGCACCTACCTCCAGCGCTTGGGCAGCTAAGTATGTGAGGTCTGAAGGGGGTCGGAAACCCCCTCCCTTAAGCAGTATTAGAGCCTGCAGTAACTTCCTCAGCACTTCCCCCATGATCTCCCTCCAGTTGTCATCCTTAACCTTCGATAGAAGGTCTACGGCCTCGTTGAACAGACGTAGGGAATCCCCGTAGGACCTCAGCTTCCCTGGAGCCTCACCACTTAAGTTAGTGCTCATACTAGTCAATTCCCCGTTATCATATTTCGATGTTAGCGTGTCTCTTCTTAAGATCCTCCTCGGTCTTCCCTAGCCTCATCATGAGTTCGGAGACCACGGAGTCAAGAATGACCATTGTGGTTATCTCGAAGAGCGTTCCGAGAGGTGCTAGGGGTTCGTAAATACCGATGAGTTGCCTAACGTTGTAGTCGTCCTCCGAACTCACCTTAGTCCTACCCGGTATCTGCACTATCAGGTCTGAAAGCTTCCCAAGTGGTGACTCAGGGAACGTAGTCAGCGACACGACTGTCGCGCCAACGGACTTCGCCACCTCAGCCGCCGTAACGACGAGCTTCGTACGCCCGGAACCAGATATTGCGATAACCACGTCACCCGGGTGTAGGGCAGGAACGATCGTCTCCCCTAACACGTAAACGTTAAAGCCCAGGTGCATTAGCCTCATCGCGAATGCCCTGCCCACGAGGCCTGAGCGGCCAGCACCTATGACGAGAACCTTCTTACCGTCGTTGTATGCGTTGACGAGGGTATCGACTAGTTGCTTTATCTCATTATCTGATATGCGGTCTAAAGCATTCATAATGAATCTCGATATAGCGGCATACGATTCCCTGAATACCTGCACCCAGTCCCTCCCTAACCACTGCCTCCTAAGCATATAAGCTTAGCTTCTCTCTAAATGATGGGAGCGTTAAAAACTCATTTTAAGGGACCGGTGAATCGAACTTCGTAGATGATGAGGGAGGTGATCTCGGATCGGTGACGAGCCCTAGGGGGTTTTCTGATGATTTCCGCAAACTCGTCGGGTTAATAGAGACGCTGTCTAAGAGGGGCAGGTGCGTCGACCCCGATGAAGGAGGGCAGGTTTCGCTTGATATGATGAAGTCCTTCGACACGTTCTACGTGGGCCTTGACGGTAGGTATTGTCTTAAGTCATTAGTTCCGGTAGCCCTGAAGGCGATGGAGCGGGGGGCAGATCCATTCAGAGTAGCGGCCCTACTCGATTGGAGGGATTTCGAGGAGCTAGTGCTTGAGTACTTGAGTAGGTCAGGGTTCGAGGGGGTGAGGTCCGTCAGGCTTCGGAGCCGCAGGTTCGAGGTCGATGTATTAGCGGTTGATGCGGTATCCGGTTACTCCCTAGCGATCGACTGTAAGCACTGGTCGCCGGGCTACAGCAAATCATGGAAGTTGAGAGAGGTAGCAAAGTCCCATAGAGCTAAGGTAGAGCTAATGTGCAGTGAGTGTGCGGAACTCAGGAAAGGGGCTAGGATCCTCGCTAAAGCCAAGTGGGTGGTGCCCGTAGTAGTGACCCTTACTGGGGGTGTGCGGGGATACGTTAACGGATCATTTATAGTCCCCATACACGCATTCAGGGACTTCCTCCTCAACCTAGACTATTACGTCGGTGAACTCTCGGATTACGAGGGACGTATTAAGAACCCTTGCTGGGGGACCCGCAAGGACCTGTGAGTTAGTGAAGCTCAAACTAAGTTAAGGGCAGGGCTTACTTCTACACGGCCCTATCGGGAAGGATTAGCTGGTGCTAGTATTTGTTGCGGAGGTAGTTGTGGTCATGTTAACTACCGTGAATAGCTGGCTTGTTGTGTTAGTTGGGGTTGACGTCGTTGATGAGGTGGTGGGTGTTGTCTGTGTTGATGATGTAGGTGTTGACGTTGTCTTGCCTGCCTCCTCTATTTGTAGGCCATACCAACCTAGCGCTATGGCTATTACCATCAGCACGGCAAGCACGAGTATGCCGACTGCCGTGTTGTCATTTCCTCTCTTCCTTCTTGACATTCCTTATCAACCATTCACGTTATTGAGGCTACCTTATAAGTCATTGCGTTCCACCTGCAAATTAATTAACGCTACCGCTAGTGTAGGTGAGGGGCTAACTTAATGCTAGATCCTGCGTACGTGGTGATGATAGCGATCGTTGTTGCCGAGGTTGCGGTATCGCTCGCAGTAATGCTGAAGCCTGGTACGGCGGAGAGGCTTAGGAAACGCGGCGTTAACGTGATGCCGCTCATGATACTTGTCGATATGGGTAAGGTGCCGAGGTTCAAGCGGCTAAGCGAATCCCGTGCCTTCAGGACTGGCATCCTCATCGCTGGGCTCGTGAACTTCGCCGTTGTCCTTGCACTCTTCTACTGGCAGGTGCTCCCCGCAATATGTCGCATAGTATCCTCGCTATTCATCCGCGGCGCAGCGCAAGCTTCATCACCGTTCGTACCCATAATACCGGGCGTGACCATAGGTCTGAGATCCTTCCTCTACATCCTACTAGCCCTCTCGATTGGTGTCGCAGCCCACGAGCTAATGCACGCTATAGTAGCTTACGCTGAGGGCTGGCGTGTTGAGGCATGGGGGATAGGCCTGTTCATTATATTCCCTTTAGCCTACGTACGTCCGAGTGAGGAGGACTTCGAGAAGGCGTCGCTTAAGGCGAAAGCCGCAGTCCTCACTGCTGGGGTGCTGGCGAATACCGCCCTATTCCTCATAGCTATGGGGTTAATGCCCGTGGTGTCAGCGCAGATAACGACCGAGCTAACAATTGTTTCACTCGTGAACAATCCGGAGGCCCCGGCGGTTAAGGCCGGGCTACCGGCACCAAGCATTATAGTCTCAATCAACGGGACTAGGATAGACTCGATTCAGAAACTACAGCAATTCCTCGCCCCCATATACCCGAGGAACGCTACACTCGTGTTTGAAGTCGTTAGGGCAGAGGTCATAGGAGGAGAGATAGTTAAGCCCGTGGAGAATCATACCGAAGTGTTCATCGTTCATAAACCGGCGAACGAGAAAATAGGGATATACATCGCTGACTTACCTTCCTGGAAAACCCCGGCCTTAGCCCTCTACAGCGCTAGGTTCCTATTCTGGTTAAGCATAGTTAACATCTCCTTAAGCATGATCAACGCCGCACCCCTTTACATCTCGGACGGCGGTAGGTTAGTTAGTGAGGCTCTGAAGGGACGTGCCCCATCATGGGTTAACCACTTAATTCAAGGAGGGACCGTCATAGCGACGATAGTGCTACTGGTCATTGGCTTCCTTAACTTCCTGCATTAAGGTGTGGCCTTTCTATACTTGCCTGTCCCTTGCATGAACTCCCTCCCAATCATCCTGGCCTTCTCGGAGGAGGTTATCACGTGCTTTAGCGCTTCAGCCATGCAGATATCGTTGAGGGCTTCAACAGCGTCTAGTGCTTGATAGAGGGTTCTTGCCGCGGCAACTACCCCGTGACCAAGCAGCACTACGACCCTGCACTTCCTCACGGCGTTCGCGACTGCCTTAGCGAGTTCCTCGCTCCCCGGAGGTATGTAGGGGATTGTCGCGACGCACTTCCCTATGGAGTAAGCCTCGATATAGTCTTCAGGGTTCACGCTTAACCCGGCGGAGTATAGTGCCAGCGTGAAGGGATTATGCGTATGTATTATGGCGTTAACCTCAGGGAGAGCTTGGTATATGTACTTATGCATCCTCCACTCCATCGACGCCTTCTTACCCGTTAATGATTTCTGGGGCTCCATATCGAAGGGCACGTAAACCATGTCCTCCGGCGATAACCTGTGCTTAGGTACTTGGGAAGGCGTTATGTAGAAGCCATCACCCCACCTGAAGCTCGCGTTACCTCCTAACACATTAATTAAGCCCCTAGCATGAGCCACACGCATAACGTCAGCCAACATCTCCAGCAGACGACCTAACCTCTCATCCGACATTCCAGACGCCCCTCAAAGAAGGTGATTCAGACCTTAAAGGTAAACTGCTCCTCATTCATGGTTCATGCGGGTTTCAATTCCGTTCATAACGGTCTTCCCGGTCTTCTCCTGTCTACCGAGGAATAAGTCTTGGAACCGGGTTACCAGAAGGGTTCATGAGCGGTTGAAGCCTATAATCACGTCACGTAACCCTTGGAGCAAGAAGCATGTAGAGACACCGAAAACACAAACCAGAAATGACGTAAACCCCTTCCATCAAACGGCGCGGCCCCCCGCACACCCACCGCCACCCCACACACCGCGCCCCCAGGC
>JALWZB010000102.1 GCA_027002995.1 Desulfurococcales archaeon | reverse complement strand
TCCTTAAGAGCATCCTTAACCCCGCATCCATAATGCATCACGACCCCCACTACCTCCTGGCGATGGAGACGCGTGAGCCCCAACGCTACCTAGGGATCATGGAGGCGATAGCCCGCGGCAGGAGGCGTGCTGGGGAAATAGCCTCGTACCTGGGGTTGCCGGTGAACGTGGTTTCAAAGTACCTTTACGTGCTCGAGAACGCGTTAGGACTAATCGTTAAGGAGTACCCACTAGGGTTTGAGGGGAAGAAGCGCTACGGACTATACGACATAACGGACAACTACTTCAGATTCTGGCTAAGGGAAATATACCCGAGGCTAGGGGATCCCTCCCTAAGCACCGAACACTACCTAAGGAAAGTAATGAAGAGAATAGACGACTACGCATCAAGAGCATGGGAGCAGATAGCGAGGGAACACATGAACCTACTCCTCCATGAAGGGAAGGTAAGCTACGCTAGGGCAGGTAAGTGGTGGTACAGGGGAGAGGAAATAGATCTCATAGCCATAAACGAGGAAGAGAAGACAGCGTACTTCATAGAGTGCAAGTGGTCCAAGAAAACCCCCGTAAGGAAGCACGTCGAGAGGCTCAAGAAGAAAGCCAGCAGAACGCCCTGGAGGAACTGGAGGCACGAGTACATAATCTACACCGCAGGTAACGAGGTGGTTGAAGAGGAGGGCGTCAAGACATACACCTTGGAGGACGTGGAAAACCTGATGGAGAAATACGCACCGAGAATCAGCACTACTGAACTACCGAGCCCACCTTAATTCCCTAGCTCAGCATGCGGTTCATGGAGGTTCCCCTACGTTCGAAACCCTCGTTGCCTCCCTTTCTACACATTTCTATACATTGGTTTTAACAAATACGGGCACACATTAATCACGGTGTTAAGTATGGGTGCTTCGTTGAAGCAAGTGGTTGGGGTGGTTATTGCGTTAGCGGTTATTGCCGCCCTAGTAGCGATAGTGAACCCTCTGAGGAGGGGCGGTGTGGAGCCCGTTGAGAGTAAGGAGGTAACGCTACCGCAACTAACGAATTCAGTGAATGAATTTACGGTGGATATCCTTAGGGTAATGAATCGTGGGGAGGGGAACTTCGTTATCTCACCGGTGAATCTCTACGTAGCCCTCCTCCTGCTGTATGAGGGGACGGGCTCCGAGACAGCTAAGCAGGTTGCTGAGGCCCTCCACCTACCTCCGGGCTCTACTGCATGTAGAGCGTATGAGGGGCTTGTAAGTAAGCTACCCGTAGGTAGTGGGGGTGACGCTAAGCTCTTCATCGCTAACGGTGTGTGGCTCAGGAAGGACTTCCCCTTCAGGGAGGAGTATGTCTCGAGGGTTGAGGAATGCTTTAACGCTACCGTGAAGCAGTTCTCGAGCGTTAATGGCCTTAGTGACGAGATTAACTCATGGGTCGCGAGGAGAACTAACGGGATGATCAGGAAGTTAGTGGGTGAACTCACGCAGGACACCGAAGCGGTGCTGGTCTCAGCCCTGTACTTCAAGGGGCTATGGGTTAAGGAGTTCGAGTACATGGGGAAGCTAACGTTCCACGCACCCTCAGGCGATGTTGAGGCGGACTTCATGAAGGTAACGCAGGAACTCAGGGTAGTTAAGAACGGGGATTACGTCGCGGTGGAAATACCGTACAGGAACACCTCCATCGCAATGCTCATAATAATGCCTGAGAACCTCAAGGACTTCGTCGAGAACCTAACGTACCCCCAACTAAACAGCATAATACAGGCAGTGATGAGGGCGGAACCCAAGGAAGTGGAGGTAATCATGCCTAAGTTCTACGTGGAGAGCAAGTACAACATGGTGAGCACCCTAAAAACCCTAGGCATTAAGGACGTCTTCGGCAGCAACGCGGACTTCTCTAAAATGGCTCACGTAGGGAAAGGCGTGCTCAGAGTAAGTCAAGTAATCCACGCAGCAGCAATAAACGTCACCGAGAAAGGCACCGAAGCATCAGCAGCAACCGCCGTAACCATAGTCCTAACGGCGGTACCAAGCAACCCACGGGAAACCATAAGGACAGACAGGCCCTTCCTATACTTCCTAATCGACACCTCAACAGGAACAATACTATTCGCAGGAGAAACCTACAACCCAACAACGTAAAACGTGTTTTTATTCCGGCACGTTCCTTGATGAGGACCCTTACCGGCTGGCCCCCAGCATCAAGCCCACGCAGAGTGTTTTCGGGTCCCCGAATTCAGGGCTTTACTGTATCCAATAATTCCTTGCCCCGGATAATGCTTTCATCGCTCTTCACGGCTCTCCCTGATTACAACAACGATTTCCTCAGGTGGAATCTTCCTTAGTATTTCTTGGGCCTCCTCCAACGCGGCCTTAATTCCCCCCTCTTCCCTCCCTACGAACCTCCTCAATTAAAGCCCTCCTAATTACCTCGCTAATAGGCACTCTATATTTCTTGAGCTTCCCGTAGAGCTCCTCCTAACCTTAGCTGATACCGTAACCCGCTCAAGTAAGACACCAAGCAATTGGAAGTCACTACAGACCTTGGAAACCCCGCAGTGAGTTGATGGCGCTTGCTAGTGCTGTCACTCTAGGTTAGCCCTTGCTTAAGTACGCTCCTTACTTCCTCTAGTCTCATGATCCTCACGCCATACTTTGGAGCAACGTTCAGTATGTCTTCATCCTCGCTTGCAATTGGAGCTTTCAATGATGTTGCTAGTGAAATGTAGGAGGCATCATAGAATGTGATATTGTTTTCAATAGCTATCTTCATTATCTCCTCCACGTTGAGGTCCCCTACCCTGTATAGGATCGCGTGTTTTGCTAGCATTTTAGCTGCTGTGCATGCGGCCAGCGCTTCGTCTCTGCTCATCATGTTCAGCTTAGCATGTCCTTTCCAAAACGCGTTGCAGGCCTCGTACACTGTTAGGTCGAGCAACGCTATCTTAGTTTTCTTGAATGCTTTAACAAGCCCTCCCCCGAACGATAGCACGAGCGGAACATACACGCTGGCATCAATAACGTAAGTCATTCCCGCCCTACCTCTTCTTGCGTTCTTCATCAACGATCCTAGCTAGTCGATACGGGTCTACGCGGTGCTCCAGCCTCTCCCTCAGGGACTCAAGCAGCTTTTCGAGTTTTTTCTCCTCTAGCTTCTCGACCTCCTCTATCAGCTTCCTCCTAACAATGCTAGCAATGTCCACTCCGTACTCTTCCAGTTTTTCTTTAACCCATCTTGGAACCCTAACGCTTATCACGACGCTCAACACCCGTCCTCCGTTTACAAATTGTATACGTTCACCCTAAAAACACTACCTTTCAAAAACACTGTTATGACACAGGGAGTGAAGCATAGAAAAGTGCTGTATCAAACCTTCCTGAGCCTGCGTAAGCTTTAATGTTATGGTTAGCTCGCTTGGAAGCCCTACTAAGACTCGCACGGCATTATTCTCTGCTTCAGTAATTACTAGGTGAATAGTGAGGGGAGAACGGTGTTTTTGGGCTCCGATACGTGCTTAGGTCGCCTTAATCGTTGTTGAGGCTTCTGTTCCGTCATTCGCTATTAGCGTTATCTTGTAGGTGTACCCTATGTGGAGGGTTAGGTCGCTTGGGTTTACCGTGACTTCACTCACGTTCCCCGGACTCACCTGTACTGGGTTTGAGTATGTTTGCATGTACACGTGCCCTATAGGGTCTATCACGTATGCCCTCACGATGCTCACGGTCTTTGAGCCGTCGTTCCTGACCATTACCGTGCAGGAGTTTAGCGTTACGTTGCACCACCCTTTCTCGATGGTTAGTATGGTTGAGGGCCCTATCGTCCCGCTTAGCCTGCTCCCTACCCACCCAGTGGCGAAGGCGTAGATAATTATGCCTACGGAAACCGCTATCAGTATGAGCAGTACTACGGAGATTATCGAGGATATCCCTGACCCACTGGTTACCCTCACCATCACCCTCACCCCGTCAATGTTTTTGCTTTCATGTAATTTACGCTTGATGGGTGGTGGGCGGGCTTTAGGGTTAATACTCCTCACATGATAATTAGTTTAGGTGTGGTGACTGAGGAGGGACGTGTTAAGTACTGTGGTAGCGATCCTCATTATTACCTTACTGGTGCTCGCCATGTGGGCTTCACGTCAGGGTAGTCCCGTAGGCAGTAATGGTGGCGGCGCTTCGGGAGTTACCGTGGCTGTGTTCTACTATGTGTGGTACTGTGACGGCCTAGGTAAGGGGCACTGGAATGACAGCGTCATTACGGCCGTCGTTGACAAGCCAGCAATAGGTTACTACTCAAGCGCTAACGAGTCGGTCATTGAGTGGCAGTTGAGGTTAATGAGGGACGCAGGCATTGACGTGGTCTTCATCTCGTGGTGGGGGCCGGGGACTTACGAGGACCGCGTCGCTAAGGAGGTCTTCAAGCTACTACCTAAGTACGGGCTTAAGGCAGCCATACTCGTGGAGCCCTTCAAGGGCAGCGGGGTCGTCGATGCG
>JALWZB010000101.1 GCA_027002995.1 Desulfurococcales archaeon | reverse complement strand
CCGACAAGATTGTTGAGAGACAGGAGAAAGCACCGAAAGTGGAGGAACTAATCGCCAGGAAGAAGTACATTAGTTACGCACAGTACGCAAGATCACGCCACATAATAAGAAGAATAGTTTAGGGGGGTGAAGTAAGTGAGTAAGGCATTCATTAGCGCGGTATGCATGACCAAAATAGGAAGGCACTTCAAGCTAGGAACCAAGAACCTAATTCATGAAGTCACTGCATGCATGGAGGAAAAAACGGGGTCAAGACCAGACTACCTAATAATAGCGTCAGCACTTTCCGCCCTCCAAACGCATCAACTTGACATCGCGTCAATAGCTACGCAGTACCTCGGCTGGAACAACACTCCCTCAATAAGGGTCGAGACCGGCGAGACATCAGGCATAGCGGCCCTAGAACTAGCACAGTACATCATTCGGTCGGGCGCGGCCTCTAAAGTGCTGGTAGTTGGTGTGGAGAAAATGACGGAATACCCGTCAAATAAGGTCAACGCCGACTACGCTAAGATCTTAGACTACGACACGGAGTACGTCCGCAATATAACACCACCGAACTACGCAGCCTTAGTGATGAAGGAATACATGAGGAAGTATGGGGCGACAAGGGACGACATAGCGGAATGGCCCGTGAAAATGCATGCTAACGCCGTCAATAATCCATACGCACAATTAAGATTCCCGGTAAGCAAGGAAGCAGTCAGTAATGCCATGGTGATCTCAGAACCCATAACCCTGCTCGACGCGTTCCCCATAGGAGACGGGGCAGCAGCGGTGCTAGTCACTAACGAATCGGCCCGGAGTAAGGACGCCCTAGAAATAGTGGCTATCGCATCAACGACAGCACCTCCCCTCTACCTAAGGGAAGACATAACAGAGCTACCAGCAACTAAAGCAGCATGGGTGACACTAAAGAGGAAACTTGAGACACACAAACTCAGCGAGGTAGCCCTGCAAGTTCACGACAGTTACAGCATATACGGCATCCTAGCCTTAGAGGCCTTAGAGGTGAGTGAGAGGGGCAAAGCATACTCTATCATTCCGAACCTAGAGTACCTGAACGTCGGAGGAGGACTCAAGGCACGTGGGCACCCCATAGGCGCGACAGGCCTGTACCAGGTGGCGGAAACCTACGAATTAATGATTAATGGGTTTGCCGGCAAACAATATGGTGGTGAGTACGCGTTAATACATTCCATGTCCGGACCCGACTACAACGCTAGGCTAGCTCTCTTAAGGAGGTGGTGAAGGACGAAGCACTCGATCTCAATATTCTGGAGGAACCGCGAATCGCACTACAGGATCAAAATAACTAAGTGTAACGCCTGCGGCAAACTAGCATACTTTGGCAGAGACAGGTGCCCGCACTGCGGGTCAAGGGACGTAACAACAATTGAGTCGGAAGGTAAGGGAACATTAGTGAACTTCACAGTTAGTTACTACAGGAGGGAAGGCGACGAGGAACACCTCCCAAGGATAGTAGGACTCGTTAAGTTAGACGAAGGAATAGTGGTTCCCGGGGAGATCGTCGATATTGATCCCAGCGAGGTTAAGGAAGGTATTAGGGTGGAAGCCGTTCTAAGAAGATACTCTAGTGATGACCCTTACGGCTTAATATATTATGGACTGAAGTTCATACCTATTTTAAAGAAATAAATCTACCTTAAAATAAGGTAGTTAAGATTTAAAATAACCCAACGCTAATTTATGTCGGGGCGTAACACTTGGTTAAATACGAGAAACTTCTAGCCGACAGAGCAGAACTTTTCAGAGCCTCAGAAGTCAGGGAACTACTCAAACTCACGGAAGGAAAGAGAATCATAAGTCTAGCAGGAGGCCTTCCAGACCCCCGCGTATTCCCTAAGGAGGAATTGGCTGAAATAGCGAGAGACGTGATCCTTAACGCTGGTGACAAAGCCCTCCAATACTCACCCACAGCAGGTGTAACAGAGTTCAGGAAGGCCTTGATAGACTTCATGAGGTCTAAGGGAGTGAAGGTCAATGACGATGATTCAATACTAGTGACTTCTGGCTCGCAGCAAGCGCTTGACCTACTCTCACGCACGTTTATTCAGAAGGACGATGAAATAATAGTTGAGTTACCAACATATCTAGCAGCGTTGAACGCCTTCCGGCTATCCAAGCCAGGAATCACTGGCATACCAATTGACGAGTACGGAATGAAGACAGATATCTTGGAGGAGGAGATAAAGCGCCTAATATGGTTAGGAAGGAAAATAAAGTTCATCTACACAATCCCAGTAGCTCATAATCCAGCTGGCGTGACGATGAGCTTAGATAGGAAGAAGCACTTACTAGAGATAGCGTCAAAGTACGACTTAGTAATAATTGAGGACGATCCATATTCATTCTTCGTTTACGATGAGAACGTGGATGTTACCCCACTTAAGACGCTAGATAAGGAGGGTCGAGTGATATATATGAGTACCTTCAGCAAGATCCTAGCACCCGGACTAAGGATAGGATGGATAATAGGCAACAAATACGTGATAGACGTCATCGAGCGAGCAAAGCAAACCGCCGACCTACACACGGCGACACTCACTCAGTTCATAGCTATGGAGGCCATAAAGAGGGGCGTTGTTAACAAGACCATAGAGAAAGCTAAGGAACTATACAAGGTTAAGAGGGATGCCATGCTAGAGGCTCTCGACGAGTATATGGTGGAGGGTGCCTGGTGGCCCAAGCCGGTAGGAGGGTTATTTGTGATGGTATTTCTACCATCCTACGACATTGATACCAAGAAGCTACTGCCGGAGGCGCTTGAAGCTGGCGTAGCTTACGTGCCCGGTTCATCGTTCTTCGCTAACGGCGCGGGATGGAACACTATGAGGCTAAACTTCAGCTTCCCCAAGCCAGAGGAAATTAGGGAGGGTATACGCATACTCTCTGAGATAATTAAGAAGCACATACCTAAGGAAAAGAAGAAGATAATGCCTGAGCACATATTTTATAGTTAGTCACCCTCCTTGCTTCACGTATGTAATGCGGGCATAGTGCCTCCTCAACACCTCTACTTCTTCAAATGATTTTGCTACGCCAATCACTGATTCTAGTAGATCTGCACCAACACTTCTTAACACCTCCTCACCATCGCGTAGGTCTCCATGCTCCGGCCTCACTATCATTATTCTAGAGAGTGTATTGGGGTAAGACAACACTAACTTGCCATGCGGCGTGTTAGGCGGAAGCACTAACGTCCCACCGCTCCTGAGGTACGTCGGACTAGCCATTGCCATGTATGAGTGTATCGCGCAGAGTATAACAGCATCGAAAAGTGACCCTTCCTTATTCAAATGTTTCTTGGCGGACAGTACCTTGACGCCTAAGCCAGCCAACCTCTTAAGGAACGGTGACTCCCTACCGATGACCGTTATCCTTGAGTAACTCTTCAGGAAGCTAGCGATGATGTAAGTACTTATCCCGGTTCCAAGTATTAGCACGTCCTTACCACCCACGATGTCCGTGAGCTTCGGAACGAACGAAAATTCCAGCATAAGCAGTAACTTCCAGAGGTCCGCACTCTTTACTATATTCTTACCTACGTCAATAGTCGTATCGGAGGGTACGGAAGCGTACTCGCTCATAACACCATCAAGATCTATAACCAAGGTACCTTCCGAACTTAGGGGCGTGACACCGACAACTTCGCCTGGACCAAAAGGTGTGTCAACTCCTGGCTCAACGACACGAATCAACCCATAACTACCTAGAACTCTCCCAGGAATTACTGGGAGTGTGCCAGAGGTTACGGCCGCGTCAATGGAGGTAAGCGATGCCGCGAGCACCTTACCCAAGACCCAACCCCTAGGGATTGGCGGTACTGGCCGCTCCTCCACAACCGCCTCCCCGTTCCATACGAGGGCCTTCACTTTCTCACCCTCTAAACATTAATGTCGGGACACAATTAACTTACCTTGGGTAAGTGCTTGGGTGAGAAACCCTTCCTAGCTTCAGGGAAGATTGTGAAGGACTACGCACCCCTTATGACGTACCTGAAGCTACTTGGGGACGCGGAGAGAGAGGCGCTGATGCCAACTAGCGAGTATCTAAAGGAAATAGTTAGTCGAATAGGTAAGGGAAGAGTTCTTGGTGAGGTACTGAACGAACTAGCTAAGGAATTGAGGTGGAGGATTAACACAGAATTAGCGGTTAAGGCGCTGAAGGAGGCGTGGGGCATGAACGTTAGCCCAGAGTATGCAGTTGATGAAATAGCTAGGGAGATGGCGGGATGGTTACTGGAAATATGTGAGTCCCTCGGCTACCTTAGGATAAGGTAAGGTACGTTAACGGATGCCAAAGAAGGTCTTGCCTTAAATACACTACTGCGCACACAAGTGATTTAGGGGAAGGAGTGATGTTTAGGAGAGCCAGTGGCATCAAGTGCAACGATACTTCAGTACTGAACGACGCAGTTAAGCTAGCTAAGTGCGTGAAGGAGAACAGCCGCGACTTAAGCTACACCGTTGCAACCATGGAGAGAGCCATGGGTATTTACGCCGAGTCAGGCGATCCTGGACCCTTCTTGACTGTCTTAGGTTCATTACTCATGAGTAGTGTGGACATGACCCTTACCACGGTCGTCAACGTCCTCTCAAGGCAATACACGGAACTACCGCCCGAGTTACTTCAGATATTCGCGAACATCGTGGGCTCCGTTAGCATAATTCGGAGGGCATCAGAAATAGGTGTTAGGCTACCTAAGCCCGTGGTTTCCTCGTTAGTTTCGAGCATGGGGTGCTACGACTTAATGAGCTTACTCTACATGTTCCACGAGCGTGCACCCGACAAAGTGGTGTTGTTAGAGTTCATAAAGAAGGCCCTGAAGTCACCATGGTGTACGGGGCTTAGGGAAGAGGCAATAAAGTTGCTAGGGCAAGCCCTTCTCTACAGGACAGTGTCGGTCGAGGACATTAAGGAGGTTTTCAGGGACACTAAGGTACGTATAGTCATAAAGAGGAAGAACGGCGTTACGGTCAGTGTTAAGATGTACATAGGCAACGAAGTTGTGGGGGACGAGAACTCGCCTTACGTGATGGACTTCGTGATGGCTGCCGTTAAGTCGGGCCTCATAAGCATGTAGCTACATGAAGTAGTTGCTCACCCCTTCTCTTTAAAAACTCCTTAAGCTCCCAATCAACGACGTCAGAAGGCATCCGTGTTGACGTGTCCCTAGGCTTAAGCGGGAAGTAAGGGTCAGGAACATATTCCTTCACAGCCACCCTAAACGCGCTTAACCTCATCCCACGCCTAGCCCATCCCACAATGAATTCTGAAACCCACTCCCCACCCAAGGAAAGAATTGCTTGTGCCCAAGCCCACTCCCAATCGTAGGACTCAACACGGACGCCAAGTCCCTTAACCTCCTCCTTCAGCTGGCGGAGTTTACGGTTGAATTCGTCCTTAGAGATGAGTGGTACATACTGCATGGGTGTTCCTGACTTTGGAATTAAGGGATTCACACTTACCCGGATACGTCCGCGTCCTGCACCGCACCCTCGTGCTACATCCTTAATTAGCGCGCCAGCAAGCTTACCAGCGTTCTCACCTTCCCCAGGGGCCCCGAACATGAAGTAGAACTTGACGTTCATCCCCTCCTTCAAGGCACTACACGTCAACGTCTTAAGCTTATCAAGATCAAGTTCCTTATTCAGCAACGAGGCTGCTAGCGGACACGCCGTCTCGGGAGCTAGGGTCAGCGTTCTCTGCCCACCAGCTCGAATCAGTCGCACCTTATCCTCGTCGAGCGTATGATACCGCACTGATGGTACTGAGTACCCGTAGCCTTCGCTCAGAAGCCACTCAAGCAACTCGACCGAATTCGGGTAGTCGAAGAATGAGAGTGAGTAAAACACCGCACGTTTCTGTCTAACGAACTTCGAACCTTCTAAAATGGCCTCCTTCACTAGTTTTAAGTTCCTATGCCTAGGCGGGTAGGTGACGTGGGACTCCATGCAGAAAGGGCAGAGCCAAGGACAACCCCTACTCACCTCTATGTAGTAACCATCACCATACACGGGATCCACACTACAGGACCTTATCAAAGGCTTAGGAATGAACACGGTGTTCAGGTCATTAACCCGTGCCCTACGAACACTATCCTCCTTACCTGTGAAGGCGCTATTCCGAAGACCTAAGGATTCTAGGGATTCCAGAAGAGTGTCAAGACTTCGGAATCCTCGCTCTAGCGCGTCACATAGCCCTTTTAGCAGTAGTTCACCGTCACCGACAAACACTAGGTCAGCTATTCCAGCAGCTATCAGGGGATTAGCCATTAGTGGAGGTCCGCCAACTACTAGGACGGGATTCCCGTTCCTTCTAAGTCTCTTTAGGGGCTCGATACCGTTGGCGTCCAGTATCCTAACTAGTCCTATTAGGTCAAATTCAAAACCTACTGAAATTAATGCGTAGTCAAATGACCTCAGCGGGAGCCCTGTTAGAGCCCCCCTGCTAGGATTATCTAAAGTGAATCTGTCGACAACTATATTGTCGAACTTCTCGTAAAGGTAGAAGTAAGCTATGTGTGTGAAGAGGTTAGTTATCGATGCTTGATAGGTGCTAGGGTACACTAAAGCCACGCGCGCTTTAGGCCGCCCTATGGGTTTAAACACGTTATACTCCTTAAACTGACCAAGACCCTCACACTTACGCACACCAACCACACTTGAGTACTACGGATTGAACTTAATTAAGGGGAAGGGTACTTGAGCAGCTCATTAGCCCTGCCTATAGTGGCGCCTTACGTTAGTAACTATTTGAGTCACTATGTCTTGAACTATGTCCTTATGTTTCCTCCTAATATGATGCTCTATTTGCTCGGAACGTAACTGCTGGTTACATATTAAGCATAGGTACTTACCGCTCACCCGGAGGATAACGGGGTCAATGTTCATTATGTAAGGAAATATGCGTTTAACTATGGATGCGGCAATCATGTGATTCCTCGCCTTATCCATAACCCTTTGAACGTATCCCCTAACCCTGAACTTAGATATCCTATACTTGTGACCTATAGTGCTGGGAGATAACCCATCAACTAAGTACTCCTTAACGGCTAGGATCGTTATTGTGTCCCCCGCTAATCTCTTAACTACTAAGTACCTCGTGATAGCTGTTAAGGCATCGTCCACACCTCAGCACCGACTTCTTTCTGTAGCATCAAATTGTTTTTAAGGCATGCAATACCTCAGCATATCGACCACGGCATGGAGCTTGTGCTAGTTCCTCTTCAAGAGGACCCTAAAATATAAACATCGAGGATTGTATTAAGGAGTTAAGGTATGACCCACCCACAAGCATTGCTACGTATTATTCTAAGGTTAAGGTTTTAACCTTGAGTCACAATAGCATAAAGTGCTGGTGGGGTGCGTGGATAGAGGGCAGACGATGATCGTTTCGGTAAAACTTGAGGAGTCCGTTATCCGCAAGATAGACACAGTGGTTAGCTCGGGGAGATTCCGTAGCCGTAGTGACTTCATAAGGAAGGCTATCGAGAGGAAGATCAAGTCATTAAGGCATATGGTTTCAAGCTAAGAGTCTTCCGTTACTAGCGTTAGGGGATTTGAGGGGTTGAGGTTTAAAGCTTAGCCTAACCTAGTAACTTATTGGCAGGAGTTGTGGGATGTCGCTAACATGGGAACCACAATGGGAGAGGGTTAAGGTAAGCTATGCAGGCATGACGGTAGAGACATGCCGGGACAGGGTAACGGGCCTCCTTCTATGCCCCATATGCTCAGACATAGATAAGATATGCCCTGAAGGGAAGATAATCTCCGTAGTGAGTGAGGAGATGTCCGTTTTCTTCACCCCCGAAGACCTGATACACCACATCAGGACACACAGTGGTACGTGGTATTCGAGGAGGATAAAACCCGTAATGCGGGAGGGTGAGGGACGCTGAATACGGTAAGAAAAATCAGTAAGGTATACTTAGGGCTTTCACTAACGACGACCCTGTTAAGAAGGAATGCACTTGATGATAGCCTAGTATTCGACTTCTGGCCCGGAGGAAGCACACTTTACGGATGGGACCTGCTAAGGCGGTGTGTGGATCGACTCCCGATAGGTGTTAATGACCCGGATACTGTAAGTGCCTTAGGCGGGACACCAATAGAGTTAAGCCTTGAAGGAGAGCTTCTCGGAACGGAAAGCGACTACGAATCCAAGATCACATGCGGGGATAAGGTACGCATCCAACGTGATTGGATCACCGAGCTAACGGGGAGGAAATGGTATGTCAGTGGAGGATGGTGCTCCTTATTCAGGAAACTAATCAAGCAAGGGAGGACCACTGTAGGGGCACTCTTCGGTGACTTGAGGTTCATAAATGTTAAGAGAAAATCTATCTACATATTACCTCATGGTCTAGTGGAATATGACAAGGCGGTGAGCTCGCTTCCACTAGAGTATATCGCTGGTAAAGTTACACCCCTCAACATACGTCATCAGTTTAGAACAGAGTATGTCACGTTGTGCGTAACGACAGTCATTACGAGGGGTGGATGTGAGCCCCGTGTATGGTTCCTTGGTAAGCGCAGATTCGCTTCATCTGCGGTTGTTTCATTACCGCTTAAGCTACTGTATCCTCAATTAAGCTTGGGTAAGGGTGACCTAACCTTAACTTACGCGTTTGCTCCTCAACTGATGGGGAGGCTTAATCCAGACATACGTCAGAAGGTTCTAGCAGACCTTAAGAGACTCGGCCTGGATATGAGGAACGCTTTATTCGTTCGAAGCCACTTTGAGCGCTACGGCTACTTAGGACAGCGTGACGGTGTTGACGACATCATCAACCTGCTAATGGATTATGGTGTAGAATGTGTGGGTAGGCTTGGAACGTGGAGGGAGTTAGGAATTAGTGATATTCTCACGGAGTACTCTTCCTTGCTTAAGCAATAGCCAATGCACCATTACCGAAGGTTCCGTCAGTATCTATCACGGACCCTATTAGTATTTCCTCAACCTCCTTACCCTCGTCCGACGCTGCGGTAAGTATCAGGTCTAGAAGCTCATTTGGAGACGGAACCCTTTTGACAGGGTACTCAACGCCATTAATCACTAATGATACCCTACCCTTACGAACTTGGTATGGTATCACGTATACCTCAACACCGTACTCATGGAACAGTTTCTGAGCTACATGCCAAGTAAGTTTAAGTAGCTTTTCCCCCATCTCACTACCATTAGTGATTACTATCACGTCAATACCCATGCACGCCACCGGAGTAGGTCTCCCGCCGTGATTTAGTTATAAAAGTTAAACCACTTAATTCAATGCAGGTGCAGTGAGGTATGTGGTTCGCATTCGTTAAGTCACCTTTAGGAACAAACGTGCGCGTATCTAAGGCATTCATAGCTGACATAAGTAGTAGTGAGGAAGACGGATTACTGAAGAGTAAGCTATGCGGCGTCTATGATGTGGAGGTGCTAGACGCAAGCATACCTGACAACCTATACATGACCTCAATACTTGACCCTGACATCGCGGATTACGTGCGCTTAGGCGTGAAGTTAATAACTGTCGCTAGGGTTAGCTAATTTTACTCTTATTACCTTTGTCATGTACCTACATATGTTGGGGGTGAGAGGTTGCCCGAGAGAAGAAGGAAGTCCATATTTGACATGTTGGATGAGATGATCAATAAGATGTTAAGGGAGGTTTGGGAGGAGTTAGATGAGTTTGCTATGGAGTCGCGCAGGTTTCTAGAATTATCTGATGAGGCACTGAGAGAAAGAAGAGGGATTGTCGGTAAGCCTCTAGTATACGGCTTCAGAATAACGATAGGTCCGGACGGGAAGCCCAAAATAGAGGAGTTCGGCAACGTCAAGAGGGTCGGCAGAAGACCCCAAATAACAGAGGAGGCCGAGCCCCTAGTCGATGTTTATGATGAGGGCGAGAAAATACGTGTGGTTGCGGAGATACCGGGTGTCGAGAAAGACAGGATTAAGTTGAAAGCCATCGGACGGAAGCTAGTAATAAGGGCGTCAAATGGTGACCGCAAGTACTACAAGGAGGTTGAGCTACCTGACGAGGTTGACATAAAGAAGGCTAAGGCAAGGTACAAGAATGGTGTGCTTGAGGTTGAGATACCGAAGAAGGAAAGCGGAGAAGAGGAAATAGGTATTCAGGTCGAGTAATGCCCTCAACTTTTGAGGTAGTTACTCCTCAGCAGTACTCAATTTCTCCTCAATTATCTCGGTTCCTTCTCCCTTGACGGCGCTTCTGCCGCTTGGATCCTCTATTATTAGGGTAAACGTAACGTTGCCGTCCATAGCTCTTCTTATGACCTCGATCCTCTCGTAACACGGATTGCTCTCGTCCAGGCATTCGGATGGCGCGTGGTCTATTACTCGCTGGAGCACGCCCTCAACGGTGGTTATGTATCCCGGTGCCGCAGGTCCTGGAAATATTTCTATCCCCAGCTCCGGGATCTTAATGGTTGCGGGTGCTGCTTTAATTACTAATGCGTTAAGATCTTTAGGTCCCTTAACCTTCACAATAATCCTCTTAGGCCTTGTGGTTTCAAGTAATCCCACGTCGGACCACTTGAAACCACATCTAGAGCATTTACCGCTCTCAAGCACGACCTTCCCGAAGTACGGCATGTTGTAGAGGAATATCTTAATACCCATTGATTTCTCCCCGCAGATAGGGCATTTAACGATGTCCTCGGCAATCATCCTGAGCCCCTCACCCTCAATGACCGACGTGTCACTCAAGGTGAGCGTCACCAACATAGCTTTATTCCCCCGGCTTAATTAGGGTTGGTAGCTGGCTTGGAGTTAAGTAGCGTGATCAATACCATACTGGCGTTTGTTGGTGGGCCTGTGGGCATATTCTTAGTGAGCATGGTGTCTAATTCAATACCATTCATAGCCGTGCCCTACCTTGGTATAATTGCTGGTTATTCATTCATATACACGGACCCTATCTCAAGGGTTGTGTTGATACTGTCGTCCGCGGCCGGTGCCACTATTGGGAAGATAGTCGTGTACTTTCTTGGGAGAGCCTTCAGGCGTGGATTAGGTGAGAGTAGTAAAAAGAATGTCGAGTTGTTTAAGAGGGTGGCTAGGAAATCGCTTTTTGTAGCTATAGTGGTTTTTGCCTCCACACCTCTACCTGATGATATATTGTACATACCGCTGGGGCTGATGAAGTACCCACTCCCGCAGTATGTCCTCGCGATATTTGCAGGGAAGGTGGTGTTGACTAGCATCGTTGTGGCTTACGCCTCATGGATAACAGCCGTTGCGACAACCCAAATATATACGGTACCGGCACTTATTGCAGTGACGGTGCTACTCACGTACTTGATTCTGAAGATAGACTGGTATAACATAATTAACACACTGTACGGGAAAGGCTTGATCCCAGCGTGTCAGGTGCTACTTAAGGAAGTCGCGGCAGTTATGAAGGGGTTAGTGACGCGACGGCGTGACAGTCAAGAAGTTAAGAAGGCCTCCAAGTAACTCGCTAACTTACTCCTATACAGCATTAACTCCTCCGACCGTACACTCGTGAGCGAGCCATCCCTATAGACTTCACGCCCATTAATTATTACCCTACGCACTATCGCATCACCCATTACCAGGCTCGTAACCACGTGTGACACCCTACTCTCTGGCAGGATATCAGTTAACTCCCACACAACGATGTCTGCTGGTTCCCCACGAACTAGCTCGCCTGTGCCGAAACCTAATGCCCTATAACCAGCTACGCTGGCCATCCATAACGCATCTTCAGCGTTTAGGGCTCGATTCCCCCCGTTGTAATGTAGACCGATCGTGAAGGCAACGTCATCTATTATGGAGTACGTTGGCGCTACATCTATCCCTAAACTCACGTTTACCCCAGCGTCAAGGAGGGTCGTGATTGGCGCTAGACCATCCCGTAGTAGGGTGTTGGATCTCGGGGCATGTGATACCTTAATTCCACGTTCAGCTAGAAGTTCCGTCAGGTTCTGAACCCATATAGCGTGAGCAACTAAAGTATCTACGCCATCCCCTAAACCCACGTACTCTACGAACTCCCTTAATGAAAGCCCCCATCTCTTCCTTAAGTACTCCTCATCCTCAGGCACCTCCGCTAGGTGAGCGTGTACGCCAACACCCTCCCTCCGGGCAGTACTGACAACTTCCGCGAATTCGCTGGGGTTAAGCAAGCGAGGCGTGCAGGGCCCGAACCTAGCCTTAACGAGTTCGGGAAGACCTAACTTCCTAACTCTATTAACGAGCTCTCTATTCGCTTCGAGGGACTCGTTAAAGTCTTGGAAAACTCCCCCACTCATCACAGCCACGCTTAAGTCGGCTTTAATCCCAGTCCTAAGTACTGCGTTAAGAACGTGTTCCTCGTTGAGGTGCATGTCCGCAAATAACGTGATACCGGACGACAGCATCTCAGCAATAGCTACTAAGGCGGCAGCGTATGATGCGTTAGGGTTGCTGAGCAGGAAGCTCTCCCAAGGCCATACGAATGTGTTCACCCAATCATCAAGCCTTAACCCATATCCCAGTGTTGACCTCACGGGGTAAAGACCTAGGTGCGTGTGGGTTGATGCGAGACCATGGGTAATTACTAAGGATTTTCCCGTGTTGCGGAGGTTCTCGCAAGGTTTCACATCCCTTATCTTAGTGTCGAATTCTACGCAGGCATCCTTAACGTACGTGTAGGGATTTATGAGAACGTACTTACCGCAAATAACTTGAGTTCCTTTACTCATACCACACCCTTCACACCATATACTGACACGACTACATATAGGTTCGTCGTTATCCTACTAATCCCTATGTATACAGGTTTGAATATGGTCATGTTGGGCTTCGGCAATACGGGTGGGTTCGTCGGGTTCTTGTAAAGGAACGCTGCCTTCAATCCCGCATTACCCCACACTACGTACGCAGTGTTCAGGAGTACTTTGAACAGTAGTGCATTTTGTAGTGACTTATTGGTCCAGTCCGGTAAACCTATGGCTACCTGCATCCTACTACCATAGTAGGGTGTGTATGTGTACATGTACACTGGCGGTTTCCTGCCGGCTATCTTGTATATAGCGGCTATGCCTTTAGCTGCGTCAGCACCTATGAGTGAAGTGCCGGCTACGACGGGACCCATGTACACGTATCCTCTCCGCTCATCCACTAGGTATACTTCGTAGGTAATGAAGTAAAGCCTGTCTGGACGTATGTGGAAGTCCTTCGTGAATATCTTGTATGCTTCCTCCTCAGTCCCGGTTAATGCCTTAGCTAGTAGCGTTATCTGGGTGCCGTTGAGTGTGGCTCCATCAGCCACGCTAGCGCAGTGCCCGACCACAGAGATCCAGTATCCGTAGTCCCACCATGCGACGCATACGCTCCCGTTAGGTGCATTATTCTTTATCCAGTTAAGCGCATCGAGCCAAGCTGGCGCATTAGCGCTGACGCCTATGCCTGAGTTAATTATCATTGGGGACTGTGACCTGTACATTGGTGCCCACACTGTTACTCCTTGGGCAATCACGGCTATGATGTATATTATTACCAGTACTAGTGCTATTATGTCAATGAACCACTCACGCTTGAATCCCTTGCCCATGATTCTATTTATGAGGACTCCTAGGAAGCATGCCGACGTTAATGATACTACGTAGTTGTTGTAGGGTATGAAGTAGGATAGGTGGGCGGCAGTGTATAGCGATGTTGCAAGGAGTATCAGGATGAAGAGGTATGAGGCATCACGTTTGAACAGCACTCTGTAAAGCATGTATACGAGCATTATCAGCGATATGACTAGTGCTCCCCCTTCGCTTGTTATGAGGGCTGATGCGGAGGGTGCAGCATATTCCTGGACCGTGGTTGGTATTCCCCGTACGAGCCCTCTGAGACCTAAGGCGAAGAGAGCTTTCCCTCTAATCACTATTGCTCCCGTGGTTATGGCGGCTAACCCGCCAACAACTATCAGAATTATTAGCATGAAGTATATTATCTTATACCTACGTAGTAGCGGTAGGGTTAGGACAACCTCTTTTCTCTCCGATAACTTCTGAAATCCGTAGGCTATGAGCAACATTACTAGTGAGGCCGGGATGACTATGCCTACGCTGGCGTAGATGTAGTGAATTCCCTTATAAAAGGGTGTCCCTAATATGGCTGCGGTAACTGGGATGTATTCCACGAAGAGCATCAGTATGTCCTCCTTAGTAACCTTCTTTATGAGTGGAAGCAATATTGCTTGAACAGCTATGACGCCAAGCAACACGTTGAAGCCTGCCCAGGAAAGCGCCGTTAACGCTAGGAATATGCCTGCCAGGACAGCTGAGATGTAACTACCCCGCTTCCATGCTCTAACATGGAAGTAGATTGCTGGAAACAGGAACGCGAGGCCTATAGCGTACTTCACTGTGAAGCCTGCTTGATGCCTGCTCACGAATATGAGGGCAGCTGTCAATGCCGCAACAGCTGCTGGTAAGTCACCCCAGAGTTCACGGGCCGTGAAGTAAATGCCTAGGGCAGCCATTATGAAGAAGAGTATCGGTAGGTAAACCATCCACTCATAAAGACTTAATGACGGATTAATGGCGTGCGCTATGTAATACGTTATTACCGAAAACATTGAAAGCATTGGTGGCTCGGTGTACGTGAAATCTCTTCCCCAAGGATACCAGAATATATGTGTTGCTAGATTAGCCCTGGTTAGTTCGGCAAAGTAGCCTATCCCGTGCTTGAGTAAATGATCCGCTATCCAGTACTCCGAGTATGGGTCCAACTCTTGGAGGGTGGGGCCGTAACCCCAGCGTTCAGCGTTTAT
>JALWZB010000100.1 GCA_027002995.1 Desulfurococcales archaeon | reverse complement strand
GTTCACAGCCACAAGCACGTTACCGTTACTGAGTGGCTGAGCCTCCCTACAGGCCCTCACCGTGTCCTTAGGAACCTCAACGAATGATACCCTACCCCAAGACAATGGGTTGAAGGCGATTAACCCCCTCCTGCCCGTCAGCTCAGCTAGCCTGCGGACACCTTCGGCCAGTAGCGCACGTGCCTTCCCCAGAGCCTCCTCAAGCTCCGCGTAAGCCTCCTCATGGGCTCCAGTAGTGCACGTACCGCATAGAACGTCATGGAACTCATTCCTGAGTAGGGTCACCCATAAGTCATCCAAGAGCTCCTCAGGGTACTCAGCCCCGAGGACGTGCGCCAGCGACCACGCGGTCTCAGCATGACGCAACGCGGTCTCGAGGGCAAACACGAGCTTCTTCAACCTCAAGTTAGTGGTGAACACCCCCCTATGCGCCTCCAGGTAAAGCTCACCGAACCACACTGGTAGGGAATCGTAGAACTTCTCAGCTTCCCTGAAGTACTCCTCAGTGCTGCCGAACCCAACCTCAGGGAACATAGGTGCTTCCGCTAAGGTCTTGAGCTTCAGCACCTGCTCCTCGTTAGGGCCGCCCCCGCCGTCGCTGTACCCGAAAATCACTAAGGCCTTAGGGAAGACATCCTTAACGCTGTGTTCCCTCCAAGCACTAAGCAGGCGCTCAGCAGTGACGGTCTCAACGAACGCACGCCCTAGCTGAGCGGCCAATACTTCGCTCCCGTCAATCCCGCGCCACCTGAAGAGCGTGTGGGGAAACCTGTTGTAGGTGCTCCACTCAAGCTTATGCGTTAGGAAGTACTTGATGCCGGCCTGCCTCATTATCTGGGGTAGTATGGGGTTGAAGCCGAAGGAGTCCTGCAGCCACGCGATGGACGCCTTAACACCTAGTTCCCGCTCAAACCATCTCTGACCGTAGTAGAACTGCCTAACCATGGATTCCAGCCCAGGTAGGACGGCGTCACTCTCAACCCACATACCCCCAACAACTTCCCACCTACCCTTCCTAACGGCCTCACGCACCCTCCTCAGTAGGTCAGGCTCTGCCTCCCTAACCCACTCGTAGTACTGCGGCGAGCTCTGGGCGTACGTTACGTCCCTGAACTCACTGAGGAGTCTCAACGCGTTAGCGAACGTGTGAATAGCCTTTAACCTACCCTCAGAGTAGGGCCAGAGCCACGCCACGTCCAGGTGTGATATGGCGACCGCGTGAACCTTACCTTCCTTCCACCACTTCCTCCTTAATTCCTTAAGCCCCTCAGCCAGTACCTGCAGACCCTCCTTAACGCCCTTCAGTAACTCTTCCTCATCAATGCGCCTGAAGCCCGCCTCAACTAAGGCGTCGGGTCTTTCCCTCATCATTACGCGTAGCTCGTCCGTTGAGGGAGGGAATGAAGCTAGGGAGGGATCCACTACCTCCATGACGAAGCTTAATCCGTGGAGAGGCGGTGCCTCAACGTACGCCTTATCTAGGGTGTCCCTGACTAGATTCAGTAGCTCCTCACTAACCTCCGGCTTAATGCTACGTATCGCTTCCGCCGCCTCAATGAGGTGTAGCGCCTTGAGCCCCAATACCCACCCATCCTTAAGTATGGTGGCGTGGGTCAAGCCTTCCAGCTTAGGGGGATCGGCGTGGGAGCCTAGGAACCCTGTCCTGAAGAACTTAAGCTTGAGTTCCAGTGCCGAGGGATCCATCCCTAACCATATGAGCTCGTGGTACCTGCCAAATCCCTGGAGGAGCCTCCCATTAAGGTAAGCTAAGCCAACCCTATTAGTGGAAACGTAAATAACGCGCTCAGCACCCTCACGGACGTTGGTCTGAGGAACTACGGCAACGACCTCAGCTCCCTCCATAGGAAGTTGAGTGGGGAGCCTAACGTTACCGTGATCAAGCACCAGTACTTCCTCAATCTTGCTAGCGCTAATTACTGAGGACGCCATCAAGTAGAGGGCTCTCTTAGCCAACGACTTAGGATGCGGGTACACCTGATTTACCCTACAGAGTATGATGGGAGGGCTTAATCAAGGAATCGATGAACTTAGAACCGGATGTTAACTGTGACAAATCCTTATAGGCGCAAATCGAGTAACTAACCTAAGACCTCTAATGATGGTCAGTGAGGCTAGTGTGAGGTGCCGGAAGTGTACAGTGACGGTATTGATCACGGGGGTACGAATTATCATAAGCTCGCGTTACTGGGCTTCACGCTCGCGACCTTCCTTGAGGTGCTGACTTACTTTTCAATCCACGCCACCTACATGCTAGCCTATATTTTCCACCCGAAATACCTCCCACTAACGCTGCCCCTCGCAGGACTCCTGGGGTTCGTGTCGGACTTAATGCAGCTTTACGTGGTGGCCCTCATAACACCCTACGCGCTGGAGGGCAGGGTTCCAAGTCTCCGAAGGCTTAAGGAGGAGGCACGCATCATCGCGGCATGCCATGTCCTCCTCCTCACGTTACTCATGCGTGGCATAGTGTCAACCCTCGTGCTAAACATTGCGGTAGGCATTCTCGAAATCATAGGTGCGGCAGCAACGTACGTGACGCTAGAGCATGTAAGGAAGGGAGGCACGCCCTACTTAATAATACTGACGACCGGGTCACTATGCCTGCTGATCGCCGGATTCGCCGGTGCCCCACCGCTAATGAACGCGCATTTAGGGGTGGTGGGGATTGCGTTGCTGGCACCGCTCCTACTGAAGCTGGTGAACCCAGAGGGCGAGCTATTCCGTAACATTAGGGCTTGGGAGTACGCAGTACTGTTTATGGGTTCGCTGGCGGTAATTGTTGGGGGCGCCTCACGCCTGGTTAGCGCTGTACATGTGCTTCAAGTATTCGGCATGCCGAGCTTAGGTGGCTTAGTAAGCTTGGTCGCTGGTCTAGGGTTCCTCACGGGCGTATCTGCAGGGATTGTAGCGTTACTCGTAGGTGTCTACGGCCTAATAGTGTCGTTAATGGGTATCGAGAAAACAACCTTCAGGACGCACGGAAACCCCTCAAAAACAGGGTTAGTGTAGTGAGTGACGCTGCCTCAACAAGCGCTATGAACGCGAGCAAAGCGTAGGTCGAGACAGGGTAGAGCGCCCCCATTAACGCGTTGCCAGCAGCCCACGAAACACCGAATATCATTCCGTACATGCCGTAAGCATATGCGCGTAACTCGGGCTGCACCACGTCCGCCACAGTCACCCTCATGTTGGTCTCGTAAAGCCCCATTAACACACCCCAAACCACAGCAGCAATAAGCACAGCACTCACCCCACTGAAGCCAGGCCACAGAAGCGTCGCTGGCGCCGCGAGGGCCAGGAAGGGCGCGATGATCAGGGTTCTCGGGCCGAACTTATCGTAGAGGTAACCGGCAGGGAAAGCCACGGCAGCGTCGGCAAGCATCGCGACCACGTACATGTACGCTATCTCGTAATCCTTCATGACACCACACGCCTTAAGGTGGAAGGCTATTAGGGACCAGTGCATGAAGCCCAGCGCCAGCAAGGACATGGCGACGGTGTAGAGCCAGAAGCTCCTCCCGAGGGACGCTCTACGTTCCTCACTTCCCTTCGCACCGCTTATCCCCCTGAGGGAGGGGTAGTTTATGAATGCTATGCTAAGCATGAGTAGCGCGGCGAGCGCCGGTATGAAGAGCATCTTAAAGGCTTCGGAGTACGTGCCGCCAGAGATGAAGAGCGCGTACCCAACGAAGGCAGGGCCCGCCACGGCCCCAGTCTGATCCATGACTTCATGCAGGCCGAATCCCTTACCCTTACCCATCCCCTCAGTAACCTCAGCCAGTATCGTGTCCCTGGCGGGTGTGCGTAAGCCCTTACCGATGCGCTCAATAAGTATGAGGGCTAACGCAACTCCCCAGTTGCCGGCGAAGGCTAAGGCAGGCACAGCAAACAAGTTTATCCCGTACCCCAAGAACACTAACGCCCAGTAAGCCTTACTGGACCTCAGCCTATGCGCTAGCATCCCGCCAGCACCCCTAGCAACGTACCCCAGGAAGTCCCCAACAGCTACCGAGCCAGCAACAACAGCTCCAGCCCCTAACACGTCGAGGTAAGCGCCCAGAACGGACCTAGCTCCCTCATACGTCATGTCAGCAAACAACGATACGAGACCTAACGCGATGAACGCTACTAACTCGCGCCTACCTAACCTCACCACGTAGGCACCTCCCAACAATGCTTAAGCAGAAAGCACGCGTTTCCCTCGCCACTCGAAAAAAGGGACGCGAAGTAATTAAGTATGACTTCAAGGAAGTAGCGAGACGCCTACAAACCTAGCTAACACCATGTTAAGCGCGAAGAACAACAAGGTTACTGCCATGACCCCCAAGAACACCCTATAACCCCTACTGCCCATCAACGCGGCACCCCTCCCACCGATTTCACCCATAGCCCCCAACCACGCGTAATCAAGCCACACATGACTAACGTACATCACGGCAACCCCAACAACGCCCAGAGAGGAAGCAGTCACTATTAGCGTGAGGCCCGCCGAAACCCACCAAAGCAGGAAGTACGCGTTAAGAGCGGTTAGGAGGAAACCCGTAAGCACGGGCCCTAAAC
>JALWZB010000099.1 GCA_027002995.1 Desulfurococcales archaeon | reverse complement strand
CAACACATTCACTGCTATATCCCTACCGTAGTCTCTGACGAGCGCGTATGTCAGCTCTAGTATGTTAAACTCACTGGTAATGAGTTCCTCACTAGCGTACTTCTCGTAGGCTGGGTTGCCCTTAAGAATCTCGACCAAGGCGTAGGTGTCTGCGTAGTAGCGCCTCAAGGCTACCTCAGCCATGTAAACTTCTTAACTCATCCTTCAGCTTCTGAGGATCGATGTCCCAGCCCCTTAGAATGCCGTAGATACCCTCAATCCGCAGCCTCACGCGGGTGCCTTCAGGCAGGTCCAGCTTCTTCAGCGGGCGTAGCACGCCATCCTCGTATATGGCCTCAACAACCCTACTCACCGTCCAGCACCCCTAAGGTATGTGCTGTGTGACTCAATTTAAATATGTTGTAATAAATTGCCTACATAAAAGTAGCTTTATTGTTTTAACACGTTTACTCAATGATTACCACCCTTCCCTAGATGACTCCCGGAAATCGGCGATCATTAACAAACCCGCAGTCTCTGGAGTCATAAGACCTGTTAGACTTAGACCTATTAGGGAATCCCAACACTGCTCTGTTGTTTAAGGGGAAACCAGCGAAGTAGTAAGGGTGATAGCGAGGTGTGGATGCATGTTTGTGGTTGGTGTCTTTAAAATGTGTTCTTGGGGGTTGGTGGGGGTGAGGGGTGAGTGTTAGGTGAGTAGTTTTAGGTAGTTTATTATTCCTGATGTGAAGGTTGCTGGGGTGAAGTGCCATGAGGTTCTCCATGCGTTCTTGGCGATTCTCGCGTATTCTTCGTCGCTCATTTTGAGGAGTTTTATGAGGATCGCTATGGCTTCTTCGTCGTTTTCGTAGGCGTAGCCGTTGTACCCGTTCACTATTAGTTCGGCTAGCCCGGTTTTCTTCGGTACTACGGGTATGGTTGCTTGGGTCATTGCCTCGACGGGGGCCATGCCGAAGTGCTCGCCTATCCTTAGGTGGACGTATACCTTCGATGCCTGATAGTATTTGGCTAGCTCGGCGGGCTTCATGGGCCTGTCGATTAGCTCCACTCCTTCGGTGCTTGAGGCTAGTTCCTTGAGTTTCTTGTAGTGGTCCATGTAGCGTGAGTCAGGTATGCCGATGATGAGTAGGGTGGCGTCTGGGACCTCGGGCTTTATCCTTTCCTTGAACCACTGTATGAGGACGTCGAGCCTTTTCTGGGGGACGAAGCGGGCTACGCTTATGATGCGGGGTTCCTTCCCCTTAATGTCCACTTCCTCGCCCGCCTCGTAGTACTCCTTCGGTATCGCGGGGTAAACCACGTTGCTGGGTATCCCGTAGAGCTTGTAGAGGGCCCTGGCAGTGTAGTTTGAGTTGGTTATGTGGAGTTCTGGGACGCGGTAGAAGCAGTCGTACATGTTGGGGAAGCGGTAGTTGTTGAGGAACCTCTTGAGGTTCTCGGGCGTTAACTCCTCCTCCTTCGGGAAGTGAATGTACATCCCGACCTTAGCTCCGGGCTTCACCGCCTTAACTAGGGTGGCGTAGATGGGTTCCTGAATCATTATGAAGGGGAGCAACTCCCCGTGCTTCCTGAAGACCTCGTCTAGAGTGTGGATTACGTTGATCAGCCTCGCCTTAATGCTGTTCTCCTCGTTAATAATGCGGAAGCGTTCGAGCGTTACCTTGGGTGTTGGTTTGAAGAGGTCCTCGCGGAAGTCCTTGCTTAGGACAACAACCTCGTAACCCTGCTCCTCCAGCCCGTACACGAGTATCTTAGTTAGAATTTCGCTACCGCCCAGGAAGTGTAGGTGGGGATGTATGACGAGTACCTTCATTACTTACCACCGCCGGTAGTATGGTACACATGAGAAGCTAGGGGTCGGGCTAATAAGTCTTGAGTATTTCTCAAGTAATCCCCGAATAATATTGTATTGAGGCACGCGTTAACCGCCCTAATGAAGCCCAACGATATATTGCCTGAGCGCACTTAATTATCGGGGGCGGTAGTGAGGATAGCTTCTGTCAGCGCCTACCTGGCGAGGGCAGAGATGATCAAGCCCTTCCGCATAGCGTACGACGTCATCACCTCAGCCGAAACCGTGTTCGTGATGATCGAGACTCGAGACGGTATCGTGGGGTGGGGTGAGGCGCCCCCCGCACCCAAAATCACTGGAGACACCATAACCACCATCGCGGCGGCGGTCAAGCACCTAGCGCCGAGGCTGGAGGGCTTAGACCCAACGGAGTACTGGCGCGTGTGGCGCACCCTCAACAAGGAGTTAAGGCATAACACGGCCGCGAAGGCGGGGGTCATGGCCGCGGTGCTCGACATTGCCGGGAAGGCCGCGGGCCTACCGACGTACAAGCTCCTCGGAGGGTGGGTGACGGAGTTCGAGAGCGACTACACGTTAAGCCTTGACGAGCCCGAAGTCATGGCTGAGGAAGCGCGTGAGTGGGTTGGGAAGGGGTTTAAGGTGCTTAAGGTGAAGCTCGGCGGGCCCCTAAGCAAGGACCTAGAGAGGGTTAAGGCTGTTAGGGACGCTGTGGGTCCATCGGTGAGGCTGAGGGTCGACGCGAATCAGGCGTGGAGCCTTAAGGAAGCGATCGTGCTGGCTCGCGAGTTAGCTGAGCTCGGGGTGGAGATGATTGAGCAGCCGCTACCGGCACGCGCGTTGAGGGACTTAGCAGTGTTGAGGGCGTCTTCACCAATACCTATAGTGCTGGATGAGTCCGTACACGACGCTACCGACGCCCTCGAGTGCCTCACGAGGGGCGCGTGCGACGGCGTGAACATAAAGCTAGCCAAGGCGGGAGGCATCCTAGGCGGGCTGGAGATCGGGCACGTTGTTAAGGCGGCTAGGGCAAAGCTCATGATAGGGTGCATGAACGAGACGAAACTAGGCATAACCACCGCCGCCCACCTAGTAGCTGCGTTAGGCGGCATGGATTACGTCGACCTAGACGCCGACCTATTCCTGAAGAAGGAACCCGTTAAGGGAGGGGTAGAGCGGGACGGAGGGACCGTAAGGATCCCCAACAAGCCAGGGTTAGGTGTAGAGGTTCTCGAGGACGAGCTCGAGAAGCTCTGAGAGGAACGTATGAGGCTTAAGGAGCTACAGCCGATCAGGGGTAGGTGCCATGGTTAATGAGGCTTGGGCGTTCAGCACGGTTAACCCAAGCACCCATGAGTACGTGGAGTACCTAAGTAAGGTCCTCAGCAACAGGAGTGCTGCGGTCGAGGACGTGCTCGCACGTAAGCTCGCTGAGGCTAAGTCGAGGAGGCCTAGGGTTGAGAGGACGTTTAAGGCGGGGAGCGAGGTATTTGAGGTTAAGGCGTACCTGCTGGGTTCAGACATTGACTTAAGGAGTCCCGCAGGGCTTCAAGTGCCCTTGAGGATAGCGGCGAACCCCGCCATACTCGTTGACGGCGAGGATGCCGTGCTGTACGTGAGGGTATCAACGCTGGGGAGCCACCCAATACCTGACCCTAGGTCGAGGACATTCATATGTGTTGGGCGGGTCCCCTTAAGGGAGCTTAAGGGCAGGCTTAGGCTCAGCGCCAAGCCTGCCCTCTACCCGCTAGTCTACGTGGAGAGGGTTGAGGACCCCCGCGTGCTGGTGGGTCAGCGTGGGAGGGAGCTGTACCACGTTAGGGCAGTCATGCCCTACAAGCCAGTAGCTGGGGCATCATCATTCGTGCTGACCTTCACATCAACCCTGAGGGAGGGGAGCGACATCCCCGAGCACATGGAACCCGTGAGGTTCAGGGACCCCATCAACGGCGGGGAAGCCATCATAAGGGATTACAGGGACACCTTCCCACTCAGCGACTCCCTAATGGTGCTTAGGCCGTGGTTCGAGGACCTAGGGTTAGGGGCTCCGCTAATAGCTCCTAGGGATGGGCCCGTGGTTGATCCGCTTGGCGCGCGTGCGTACCCTGAGCTAATGCCGGTAAGCAGTGAGAGGAAGACCGGCGGTAACTGCTCGGTGAGGATATCGAGTAACGAGCACCTACTAATATTCCACGGGGTTGACGCGGTCTTCGGGGCGTACCACACCTACGCCGCACTACTCAGCGATGATGGTGAGTTACTGGCGGTAACCCCAGAACCCATATCCTCATCCAGACCCAACGACTACTTCGGGGCGAGGCCAGCAACGCTCTTTCCCTGCGGGGCCGCGTTAGTTGATGGTGAGGTGCTCCTGAGCGCGGGTAAGGATGATGAGGTAACCTTAATCCTGGCGGCACCGCTCGAGGATATCCTAGGGAGGATGAAGTTCATCGCCCCTTAACCCGTAACTAACGCACAGTGACTTCTCACGGTGGTCTAAGGGACAATTACTCTTAAGTACTTCCATGAAGTTACCTTATAGTGAAGGTCAGGTCACGCCACACCCGCCCCCAGGGTTCGGTGGTAAGTAGTGAGCGAAGGTGCTGGTCTTGGGTAGCAGGAAGAAGGTTACTGAGGTGGCGCTCCGCGAGTTCCTCCTAGCCACCCTAGCCGGCATCAAGCAGCAGGTCATTAAGTGCGTGGAGTACGGCGTGACGTGCAGGGACGTGCCGGCAGTGACCTCAACCTTCCTCAGGAAGCATCTGGGCTTCTCCGACTTCAGGGTTAGGAGGTTCTGGTCCCTCGCGAATATCTACTCGAGGAACACCTACGTTATTTACGAGTATGGGGACGTGAAGTACTGGT
>JALWZB010000098.1 GCA_027002995.1 Desulfurococcales archaeon | reverse complement strand
GCCGCATAAACCACTATACTCACCTCACATGCTTGACTGAATTTCCCTCAGATCCTTAACCACGTAATAGCCGCCAGTGACCGGGATCCCGCGTTCTGCTAGCTTAATCCTCGCGGTCTGTGGGAGGACACGTGCGGGTACGAAGTACTCGTTATTGTGTTCGAGCGCCAGCACCTCCTTAGGATCTTTAACTAACTTTGAACTTCTCAATGCTTTCCAAGCAACCACTGCGGAGAATCTCCGTGGATTAACGTCGTCTACAATTACCCAGGTTTGGTCACCGAGCCTCACTCTCCTGTACTCAGGTAGGCTGTTGATGATCCTCCTTAAGTCTGGGAGGCTTGAGAGTAACCCAGCTACACCCCACCTGATGTAGGATTGGTTAAGCATCGATAGGGCTACGGACTCCACCCCTGTTGCGTCACTCATCCAGTCTAGTGCGTATGCCGCGAGCATTAAGTCCTTAGCAACCCACTGTGTCTTCACGACGTATTCCCTGTCCTTGAACTCCTCGGGCTTAATGCCGAGTTCCGACGCAATTTCCTCGGACTTTACCTCCTTTGGCTCGTTCTTGAGGAATAACGATGGTACTAGCACATCAATACTCGTCCTAACGGCCTTCCTAGGTCCCACGCTGTTCCAGCCCATTATTGGCGGGCCCTCCACCACGTCTATTAGTCCGTCATCCTTCAGCCTGCTCATTAACTCCTCCTCCTTACTGTTCAGTCCCCCCTTCTCTAAACGCGGTGTGTGTCCTGCTAGTACAGCGGCAGCTAGGGTTAGCTTGAAGTCCTTCGTTATTAGTTCGAATTCACTAACCAAATCAAGCACGCCAAGGGCGAGCGATGCGTACCTAAAGACGTAGTTGAAGCCTACCCTAGTGAATACCGTAGAGGTTGATGACTGAAAGAGTACGCTTCCCTCGAAAAGGTTTACCGGCATATTCACCCCAATCACTTGCGCATCGTCGAGGACAGGCTTAAATAAGTCCGTAATGAATTCGAACTCCACATCACTTGCTCTGAGCACCTTAGCAAGGAGCCCCGCTGTAACCGCCGCCTCAGGTTCATGCGCCATAACTATCCTTACTACGCGCCTGTCAGTCCGAGCCTTCGACACGGTTCTCCTGAAGACCTCCTCTACGTTGACACTCTCAAACGTGAATGGCACTAAAATCGTCCCCGTCAAATAGGGGTTTATGGTTTAATAACTCCTCGTAAACACGTTCTCTTAAAAGTAAAGGCTGGAGGTAGTGTAAAGGTTGGGTTTACTTTACTCCGTGGTTTCTTCAGGGACTATTACTAAGGGACGGGAGACCAGTATCTTTGCCTGGTCAGGTCTGTACTTCCAGTCAGGCGGCAGGATACCCTTCCTCTTGTAGTACTTGACAAGCCTGTGGATCTTTGACTCGATCTCGATTAAACCTCTCTGTGAGTGTGTGTCCTTGGGGTGCTCCTCCAGGTGGCGTCGGAGGTTAACCGCCCTCTTCATTAGGTTGTAAAGGTCCTCCGGTATCGCTAGCTTTATACCGTACTTCTGGAGGACTTTCTGAAGCTTCACACCCAGTACCGACTTCACTAGGGGGATACCGTACTGGTCCCTCAGTATTATACCTATCATTGAGGGTGGGTATCCCTTCTTGGCTAGCTCAACAATTATTAGCTCTATCTCCTCGGGAGAGTACTGTATCCATTTGGGCGCCACCGTTGAGGGCGGCCTCGTTGAGTGTGACTGACCTTTCTCCTTGCCTCTGTTCATGACGCTCTCTCCCCTACACCTTAGGAGATCCGGCTTTTAAAAGCTGTTCGCAACCACTCAATCATGGATGCGAAGGCCTTACCCCTATGTGAGAGCTTATTCTTCTCACTAATGCTTAACTCAGCGAACGTTCTCTCCATCCCTTCAGCAATGAAGATGGGGTCGAACCCGAAGCCACCAGTGCCCCGCGCCTTTAACGCTATGCTCCCCCTCACAATTCCTGTGAAGATCCTAATGCCTTCTCCGGGAATTGCTAGCGCTATCACTGACTTGAAGTAAGCCCTCCTGTCCTTCACACCCTCCATCAACTTTAGTATCCCGTCGACGCCTAGGGTCTTGTATACGTAGCTACTGTAGGGGCCGGGGAAACCATTTAGCGCCTCAATGAAGAGTCCGGCGTCCTCCACGAATAGTGGGACTCCCCACTCCACTAATGCGACTGATGCGGCATACGTTGCTATATCCTCTAAGCTCCTAAGCTGTACCTCAACCTTAGGTGAGGGGAGCTGCTTCAGTACAACTCCATGTTCTTTACTGAGTTCAAGGAATTCCCGGAACTTACCCTCATTCTGCGTAAGCACGTAGATTACTGGCTTGCTTGCGGGTTCACTTATTTCGTTTCTGCCTTCTTTCCTCAACGTACCTGCCCCTTAGCCTTATTTCCCTCACCTTCTCTTTTATTTCCTTGACCCTCTCTTCACCCGCGATGCTTGCGTAGCCCTCGAAGAACGCTATGATTACCTCCTCCATCACGTCATAGTGTGTGCTCTCGACAGCACGTATGAAGAGATGCACGTCCACGCCGACGTCCTCCAACTCGTTACTGTACTTAGCCAGTCCAAAATCTATCACGTAAGGCGTGCCTTCCCTGACGACGACATTAGAGGTGGTTATGTCTCCATGAACCACTCCTAACCCATGCATTAATGCGATCACCTTGCCGAGTTCCCGTACGAGGTCTACGTACCCGCTTACCCGTCGGTTTATAAGATCGCGCAGTAAATCCCCTTCCACGTACTCCATAACTATCAGGCCTTCGCTTAAGGAGACGTAGTAGAGTGCTGGGACCGGTAAGCCCGCCAGTCTTAGGTCATGTATTATCTTAGCTTCAGTGGCGGTTCTTTCGGATCTTAGCCTTAGGTCTAGTTTGGGGTCTCTGTAGGGCTTCGGTAACCTAACCTTGTAGACTGCGGGCATCCCAAGGAACGTGTGCTTGATTAACGCGGCTTCAGCACCTAACGCAATTATTTTAGGGGTCCCCCCACGGTACGTCGGCTTGGTCAAGCTTCCACCTCTGCCTAACATACGCGCGTTCAGGCTCTACGGTTATCCCATGCTTGAACGCCAGCAAGCCTGTCCATGCTATCATGACGCCATTATCTCCGGCGTACTTAGGAGGCACTACCTTGACATCAACCCCCCTTAACGCCGCCATGGCCTCGAACTTGGAGCGTAGTACGCTACTAGCCGCTACCCCGCCCACGAGAAGCACCTCCTTCTTCCCGGTATGGGCTAATCCGCGCTCGCTGACTTCTATGATCGCTGAGTACGCTATCTCACGGACAGTATAGCATACGTCTTCGAGCTTCGCCTTCCCTGACCTAACTAGCCTTAATGCAGCTGTTAGTAGGCCTGAGAACGACACGTCTTGACCCTTAACAACGTACGGTAGGTTCAGTATTTTCTTCTCCTTGCTTTCCTCGGCACACTTATCCAGTTGATGCATACCTTTGACAACGTATGGCGGGGCTAAGCCAACCTCCCTAACGAACGTGTCCATGAAGTTACCGAGCGGCATGTCAAGGGTCTCTCCGAAGATCCTGTAGCGCCCGGCAACGAACGCCGCTATAATTGTGTTCCCCCCGGATAGGTAAACTATCAGGGGGTCTCTCGCCCCCGTTATCAGCTTACCTATCTCAATATGCGCTACCGCGTGGTTAACAGGTATTAATGGCTTGTTAAAATACACGGATAATGCCCTAGCAACGGTGGCCCCAACCCTTAAACAGGGACCCATCCCGGGCCCTAACGCTACTGCGATGCCATCAACGTCATTCATGCTGAGCCCAGCAGATTGCAGGGCTTCCGCAATAACCCTTGGGGCTTCACGCATAAAATAGAGAGATGCTTCCCGGGGATGTATACCGCCTTTCTCCGGCACATACTTGGCTCTAACGTCAGCTAGTATGTATTCAGGCTCGTCCTTGACTATACCCACACCGAATGTATGAGCCGTTGATTCAATGCCTAGAATTATCATTTACTGACCCTAACCACCCTTCCTTACGTACTCAACGTAGCCGCAGTAACCACAGTGCCACCTTGGCACCGGATGCTTATGGAACGCCATTACACGCCCGCACTTAGGGCATACCTTATTCTTCAGTCTTATCTTTCCCGTGCTGTAGTCATACTCATAGAGCTTGTGCCTCTCAGCCATGCTCAAGCACCCCGCTTAAGTAGGTACTCAGGCTCGAACGCCTTCAGCCTCTCCAAGTCGTTGTAAATATTCGCACGTACCTTGGACCTCCCGATACCATACTCGCTCTTTATGTACTTTATCACTACTAAGTCCTCGCTCTTCCCATAGAGCTTAGCTAGTGCCGCACGCACGTCTTTCCTGGATGGTGTTCCCTTCTCAATATGTGTGACTACGCAGTAAACCTCTATTCTCCCAACAACCTTGTTCTCCTTTTCCCTGATAACCTGCAGGAGCGAACCGTCAGGTAACGTAGCTGTTTTCAACGCCTCCTCACTCATACCCGACACCTCCTCCTATGCTTAAGAGGAACCCTTATATTGTTTCATCTATTAATTGAGATTAAATCCCTATCTTTATGGCGTATCGCCCCGGGTGCTTTATGCCGAGTATTTTCGCTACCTCCGAGTTCTCGATGTCGACAACTATTATCATTCCCGACCAGTTTTCTGTGAAGGACTCGCTGCCGCATACGGGACAGCGCCCCACGTCGTGCGGTACTAAGTACTTGCACTTCGTGCATGCTTTAAACGGCTTCGTATGCTTCCTCCTAACCGGCATACCCTGGGCCCTCCTTTATTTTTCCTAGCGTGGGTTGCTTCATAGTCATGCCAACCCTGATGTGGGCTGGCGGAGCCATGCTGACGTTAACTATCTTCCCACGCACTATGTCTCCGCGTTTGAGAACTAGCTTCGTTTCCTCGCCGCGCATGACACCGTTTAGTTCGTCGTAAATCATCCTGTCATCAGCTATTTGCGATATATGTACGAACGCGTCTATAGGTCCTATATTCACGAATATCCCTATCTTCTTGACGTCTACTACGACGCCCTCCACTACCTCATGCCTTAGCGGGTAGTACGTCAGTAGCTGCGCCTCAACCTTGTGGTAGGTGGCACCATCCCCGGGCACTATCACGCCTTCCGGGTTGACGTTAACTCGCCACACCTCTATCACGAAGCCAAGTGAGGGATCTACCCTACCTATGTACCTATTCCTTAACTGGTCGTAAGCTATGATTGTTAGATCCTCGCCGAACCTGTCGGGAGGCACTCTAATTATGTCCTCTATTGAGATAATCCTGAACACCGTCCACACCTGACTACGAGAGTTATGGGAGATTTATTAAGTCTTATTTCTCTCCCTCAACCCTTAGAAAATCTTTTCCGGCTCGCCCACCACGTGAGTACCTTAGCGTTGAGTTCCTTAAGCCTAGACCTGAGTTCCTCGTCGAGTGTTACGACGATGAACTCTGGGTGTTCCTTAACGAACTCCACTATGGCGTCATCGGCTGTCTCGTACTTATCGTGTGTTTCAATGACTTTGAGTTTATTGAGGACGTAAGTCAACACCGTTCGGGCGGCACGCCCACGCCTGCTTCCAGGGGACTTAGCTAGCTCCCTTAACTCCTCAACCACGGTGTCGAGCGTGTAGAATTCCACGGGTTCCTGTAACGCGTACCATAGTTTATCCAGGACATCAATGCCTTCAAAGAAAAGTAGTAGTGCGGACGTGTCTAGTAATATCTTTCTCTTATCCTTCAACTTCCCTGCCTACCCTACCCTACTACCTTGCCCCAGCCTACGAGCCTCCACCTACCTAGTACTTGCCTGCTTATAGCTACCCTCATTCCATCCCAAACGACTGTGGGTCTCCTAAGCGTTAATTCCATTCTGTCCTTGCCTAGCTTAGTGATCAGTGCTAGCGTTACTGCCGCGCCAGCTGTGATCATTATCCTCTCACCCACCCTTAAGGGCTGAACCTTAAGTAGCTCCCTAGTGCCGAGTACCCTCTCCATTAGCGAGTACTCCACCGCGATCTGCGTTACCGGGTCCGGCACGGTGCCGGCCTTCCCTAGCACGTTACCGACTAGGCGATCCGCACGCGTTAGTGAGGGATCAAGCTTGGTTCCTATCGCGACTAGCCCACCTGGCTTTGCTTCGTCGTACTCCCTATTCCCGAAGCGTATGCTCACTATCTCCGATGTTAGCGGGACGTACTCCTCCTTCATGCCTTTCCTGAACCTTGCTCCGGGCTTTATCTCTATCTCGTCCCCTATCCTCAGCACTCCTTGAAGTAGCGATCCCCCTACGACGCCACCGACAAGTTTCTCGGGTGGCGTGCCGGGTCTATTGACCTCGAATGACCTAACTATGAACATCAGTGGTGGGGAGTGGAGGTCTCTTTCAGGCGTGGGTATGTATTTCTCTATAGCCATCACTAGGGCATCAATATTTACCTTATGGAGGGCACTTACAGGTATTATGGGGGCGTCCTCCGCCCACGTCCCTTCGAGGAACTTCCTTATTTGCTCGTAGTGCCTCAGCGCCTCCTCCTTACTTACGACGTCGACCTTATTCTGAACTACGACTAAGTTCTTGACACCTATAATCTCCAGCGCTGCGAAGTGCTCCCTGGTCTGGGGCTGTGGGCACGGTTCGTTTGCGGCGACGACCAGTATGGCTCCGTCCATTAGAGCCGCGCCGGATAACATCGTCGCCATCAGTACTTCGTGGCCGGGAGCGTCCACGTAGGAGACGCTTCGCCTATACACGCAGTCAGGGCCTTTTGGTTCGGTGCAGAACCTGTCAGGGGCTGGTAGGTTAGTACACTCATATATGTCACCGTCAGCGTAACCAAGCTTTATAGTCATCGCTCGCTTCAGTTCTTCCGAATGCTTAGCTGTCCATATACCGGTCAGTGCTTGGACGAGGGTTGTCTTGCCGTGGTCTACGTGGCCGACGACACCTATATTTACCTCAGGCTGTCTTTTCTTGTTCTCCGCGCTCACTGCTTGCACCACCTCCGAAATCCTCCCTACTGTACCTCTCAACGAAGACAACTACCTTAATCTCCGGCACTAACTTAGTGATATCCCTCGCGGCCAGGAACTTCAGTAGCTGCACGCCGTCAGCTAACCTCATCTCCTCGGGTAACTCCACCGTCACCTTGCCTTCCTGCGGGTCGTGCTCCACCTTGATTTCATCTAGCTGTACCCTCTTAGCCCTTCTCTTGATTAGGTACTTCACCTTCTCTATTAGGTCCTCGATCTTCTTAAGCACCTTGAACTTGAACAGGAGAGTCTTACCTGCTAGCGGGTGGTTGAAGTCAACCGTTACCCTACCGCCGCCAACAGCGATTATCCTGCCCGTCATGTTGTTGATCTTCACTTCCTTCCCTATTTCGGGGATTATGTTGTTCTTTACGAACACCCTCCTTGGGAATACCTTAACTTTGCTTGGGTCCCTCTCACCGTAACCTTTCTCGGGCGGGATCTCAACCTCGTATTCTTTCCCTACCTCAGCGCTCTTTATCGCTTCCTCAACACCTGGAATAAAGCGGCCTTCACCCACCACCACTACCTCGGGCTCATACACCTCATCCTCTGAGTACTTGCCGTGTAACTTAGCTACGTTCTCGTTAGTCGTGTCGACTAACTCATTCGTTTCCTTAACGAAGAGCGAGTACTCCACTAATACTATGTCTCCGTCGTTGAAGGGCATTCACCACACCCTCAACATTATGGGGGCTGCGTTTTTAAGTTTAGGTAAGTTCAGGTAAGTGCATTTCAAGCTTTGATGCCCGCACCCTTAATCACGGCTGTGAAGGGCTTACCTAAACCACCGCTTAACTCTACGTTAATACCGAGGAGTTGCCTTATGAGCCAGATCACCGTGTGTGCATGCATCGTTAATTCGGATCCCCCGATCCTACTCTCCCCCTCCGCCAACGCCGCATAGAGTAGGATGTTGTCTGACATGTGTCTATCTAGCGCCGCTCCCGTCGCCAGTTCTTTGAGTAGCTTCTGAGCCGCTTCGGAACCAACCACCTCTGCTCGCTTGCCTTTAGCGCCGAGGGCGTCCGCACCGATTACCGTGTTGCCTGCTTCTGCCCAGAGCACTATCCCTGACCCCGGTCCTAGGTGGGGGTCGCGCCGCGGTTCATAGTACTCTAACTGAATCTCTACGGGTGCTTTCACACCGCCCTGGATTAGTGTTGCCTTAGCTGACTTCGCTTGCCTTTCCGCTACGTGCTTAGGTAGTCTGACGCAGTGTGATATGCCTTTAATGATCCTTACCTCATCCCTCCTCACCCTATTAATGGGGGTTAGTGAGCGGGGAGGTTTAGGGACGTGGATCCTTACCATGCCGCCTCCCCGCGGGTAATGACCTCTCCTAAGTAACTCCGTGCTTAGTTCGTATCCCATGGTCTTGAGGTGCCACTCTATGACGTTTCTGAAGTAGTCTATCGGTGGTGACCAAGGGACGTCCGTCCCACCGGTTATCGTTACCCTCACTGGTTGCGGTGAGTAAGCCATTATGGGGGTTATTGTTTGGAGTACCAGGGTTATTGAGCCCGCGGTGCCTATGTCGAACCTGTAGTTACCACCCTTAATGCTTCCTGGTCTGAAGGTTAGCGTGCGTGAGCCTAACTCGAGCCCCTCTACCTCAGCGCTGCAGAGGGTTGCTGCAGCCTTAATTGCTGTCATGTGCTGTCTCTTGAGGCCTGGCTGTGGGCGTTTAGCCCTAATATTAACTATCTTGACGGGCTCACCGGTTACGCAGGATATAGCTACTGTTGTCCTTAATATCTGGCCTCCGCCCTCGCCGTAGGAGCCGTCCACTACCTTCACTCGTCAACCCCTGTTACTTCCCTTAGCCTCCCAACCCCATCAATCTCATCGATGAATTTCGCCACTGAAGGTGGGACTAGCTCGCGCCACGCGTCGCTGCCTACGATCATTAGCTTCCTAATCTTCGTTGATGAGTACTTGCTCCTGTCGTAGGGCGGGGGTACTAGTACCTCTATTCCTGCGTCCTTGAAGAGCCTCAGGACTAGCGGGTTCCTCGCAACGCCGTACTGGAACTTCGGGACGTACATTTGTACGTAGTATGGCCACACGGAATTCATGAGTATGTCCGGTATGGGGATTATGTGCACTCTACTCACGTCTATGCCAGCGTCCTTCAGCGCCTCGCGAATCATTATGACGCGCTCGCCTGACGTAAATGGGTTGACAACGGTATGTGATTCCTGGGCTGTCCCTATACCGATTATGAGCTCGTCTACCCTCTCGAGTGCCCACCGCATCACCTTGACGTGTCCCCAGTGCACCGGCTGGAACCTCCCTGGGTATAGGGCTCTTCTCACATCACTCCAGACCAGTGCCGACCACCTCTTGCTTGGTTATGTGGAGGTATTATTGCTTTCAGTATTGCTTAGGGCTGGGTTCCTGAAGAGTATGCGGCCAGCTGGCCTCAGTACTTCAGCGGCTGAGCCCATGAATACGGCTACCTCAGCTAACTCGTAGGAGCCCTGGTACACTGCGAAGGAACCTCTGCTGACGTGGGAGAACGATTTAACTACTTCTGCTGCATACCACTTAACGCCATCAGCGCTCACGTCGACTCGGGAGCCGTAGGTTAGTGAGAGGGCGTCCATTATTTGTTTGAGTGTTGCTGACGTGATGATGTTTCCGAAGCCGTCTACGTGGACGACCTCGACGCCAGCTATGTTGCCTTTGCTGGTGACTTGTTTAGGTAGCGTGTCCACCCTTACTAACTCGTTGGGGTCTACGCGCGTACCTAGAGACTCGGGCTTTACGCCCTTAGAGATCCATGCGGCTGTCGGTGCGAATATATCGCGTCCGTGGAACGTGGGTGAGGGATTAGGAAGGCCCGCGACTTCCTCCTTAATGACGTATGCTTCGATAAGGCCTTCCCCCGTTGCCGCGGGTACGAGTAGCCCGTTGTCTGGCCCTACGTAGACATGTTTCTTGCTGACCATTATCACGGATCTGCGTTCACTGCCTACGCCGGGATCCACCACGCCAACTATGATTGCCCCGGACGGCACGTACTTGGACGCCACTTTGAGGATGTGGGCTCCCAGCCTGATGTTGTACTTCGGCACCTCATGCGTGATGTCGATGATGTCTGCTTCCGGGTTTATCGTCTTTATTACTGCCTTCATCATGCCGACGTATGGGTCGCTTAAGCCGAAATCCGTTAGGAGGGCTATTAATGGCCTCATTTTCCTAACCTCTCGCGAAGTAATTGTATGTAGGGCTTAGTTATGGTGGGCCTCCCCTGGAGGCCCAGTAAATTAACTATGCTGTTGAGCCTTTTAACGTAGTCTTCTGGCCCCTTCGGATTCATTACTTCCACCTCAACGAAGTTCCCTAACCCCTCGACCTTATCCAGCATTATTATTGCGCCTTCCACACCCGCGTACACTTTCCTTTCCTTGCTTACCTTGATTACTAGGAACCCTAACTTCGTGAATGCCTTGATGAGGGCGTCGGGATCACTTACCCCACTCTCTATCTCCTCCCTTACCTTCACCCCACCCGGCGTTCCTGGAGGTGTTGTCTTGCACGTGATCTTGCCTTTGATCTCCCCCGTCGTCAGATTCACCGTCTTCCTTACCCTTAGGGCTGAATCCTTGGGCACTCCGGGGCACTGCCTTAGGTCTACGTAGTAGTCCGTTTCCTTTAAGTGGGCTTCTAGCTCCGCACCCGCTTCCCTTAAGGCGTCCTCCACCTTACTCAGGTCGTCGACAGGTATCTTGACCTCGTACTCCATGTTCCCTGCTTCACCTTGATTACCCTCGTTCGTGTCTCACCACCACGCGTACCTTATCTTGAATCCTTTGAACTCACCCTTATACGGCTCCCACTTCACCTCAACCCTCTCCACGCGGGCTGCTGGCGGGCCTCTGTGGGCCCACCTTATGATTTCCTCGACGGCTTCCTTGGGTCCTTCAACCACGGCCTCGACGCTCCCGTCGGGTAGGTTCCTCACCCAGCCCGTGACGCCTAGCCTATACGCCACTGACCTCATAGTGGATCTGAAGAACACGCCCTGAACTAGGCCGTATATCCTTAGGTGGGCCCTCACCATCTCCTTCCCTTGCTCACCACCCATGTCCTCACCCCCAATGATTTATGGTGGGTGAGGTAATGTAAGTTTGAGGTGGGTGACTTACCGAGATTCAGTGATGTTTCTGACCCACTTGAGTGGGTGGTGAGTAGGGTTAGGCCGGGTAGGAGAGCTAAGGTAATTGCGGGTAGGTGGGGTTATAGGCCGTACATGGTTGAGAGGTATTTGAATGTTCTTGGTTCGTGGGCTGAGGTTGGCAGGCTCCTTCAGTCCTTCGAGCTAAGCGTTAGTCCCTCCGTTAGGTGTAATACATTGAAGGTTGAGGACTGCGAAATTCTTGTTGAAAGGCTTGAGCGTTTGGGATTTGAGGTTAAGCCTATTGAATGGGCTGAGCATTGCTTCGAGGTTGTCGGGGGCGTTAACACGGTCTCGACTTTAGGGGCTACACACGAGTTCCTTATTGGCATGTACTACCTTTACAGGGGGAGGGCATCGTTACTACCTCCACTCACGCTATCCCCCGTTGCTGGGGAGCGGGTGTGCGACTTGGCCGCCGCCCCCGGTGGTAAGGCGACCCATATGGCTCAGTTGATGCGTAATGAGGGTGTCTTGCTTGCATGTGACGTGAGTAGGTCTAGGATGCGGGCGTTGAGGAGTAATGTTGAGAGGTTAGGTGTCAGGAACGCCGTGCTTCTCAGGGTTGATGGGCGTATCGTCCCTGATATCTTCCCATCTCACTTTGATAGGGTGTTGCTTGACGCTCCCTGCAGTGGTGAGGGCTTGATAATGCTCGACCCTTCACGTAAGGTTAAGACAAGTATGCGTGATTTAGTTAGGATGCATGAGTTGCAGGTCGAGTTACTTAACGCCGCACTGGACTCCGTTAGGCCTGGTGGTTTAGTGCTTTACTCGACGTGCTCGATAGCTCCTGAGGAGGACGAGTTCGTTATTGCTGAGGTTGTTGAGAGGAGAGAGGACGTGAGGGTTGAGAGGGTTGATGCCCCGTTAAGGTTGAGTGAGGGTGTTGAGGAGTACTTCGGGCTTGAATTACCTGACTACGTGCGGCTGTGCGTTAGGGTCTGGCCCCACATTCACGGGATGGAGGGTTTCTTCATGTGCTTGCTTAGGAGGGTTGATTGAGGATGTGTGCCGGTATTCGATGCTCCTTTGAGGACACTGCCCAATTCATGGAGGGCGTTGTGGCTAGGTTGTTTGGTGAGGACACTGTTAAGGTGTTCGAGGGTTTCTCACTGCTTGTCTGTAGGGGGGAGTTCGCGGAGGCATATCTCCTTAGGGGTGAGGTGGCTGACCTCGTTAAGGGTTTGCTGGGTTCCGGTAGGGTCCCCTACGCTGCGGGGCTGTATGCTGGCAGGCTTAGGAAGTCCCGCCCGACGTTCGTGCCTTCAGTTGATTTCCTCTCGTTCCTTTACTCGGGCTTGGGTGGCTTTAGGAGGGCTCTGGTTGTAGGTGAGCGTGGGCTTAAACCATTCCTCTACGGTAAGGACGTGCTGAAGGCGTCAGTGCTTGAGTGTTTTGAACCGCTGAGTAAGGGTGAGGTCGTGGGGATCGTGGGTGAGGACGGGTTCGTATATGGCGTTGGTTTATCTGTCATTGACTCCTGCCGGGAGATTGAGGGGTTGAGGAATGTTGACGTTGTTGCTGAGAACGTGTTTGATGTTGGCTGGTATTTGAGGGGCGGGACTGAGGCTAGGGAGAGGAAGTTTAAGGTGTGATATGTTCTCACTACCCCCTCACTCATAGGCTCTCCTCTAGGACCTCCCTGATTAACTCATTGCTTAACTTGAAGGGCGTGACCCTATCCCATAAGTACTTCAGCGGGCCGAAGATGAGGTTCAGCACCTCCCTGATGTCGTCCCTGCTGAAGCCGTAGTCCGAGAGCTTCCTATCGAATCCCACGCTACCCTGGAATCCCCGCACGGTTTCCGCTGCCTTCGCAGCATCGTCGGGGGTTGGCCTTAGCTTGGAGTTCAGCACTCTGAGCACTTCCGCTGACTTCACTGGGGACGCCTTATGGGTGTGTTTGATTAGTTCGGGACCCACTATCGCTAGGCCCGCACCGTGAGGTAGTTTGGGGTTGATGCCGCTTAATGCGTGCTCCACGCCGTGAATCACGTGCGTGGATGACGTGTCTATCGCTATCCCGGCGAGCATTGAGGCGTAGAGTAGCCAGCCCCGTGCCTCGATGTTCTTGGGGTCAGCGACCGCCGTGCTGAGCCACTCCTTGATCCTTGCGATAACTTCCTTGCTGAGTAGGGTGACGTAGGGTGAGGAGAGATCCTTAGCGGTGCTTGCTTCGTAGGCGTGATACAGTGCGTCTAAGGACGTGTAGATCGTGTGGTCACGCGGTAACGTCACCGCGTACTTGGGGTCGTCAACCCCGACCACCGGGTACGTGATCGACGCCCCACGCTTCTCGCCGGTCCCGTCGATCGTTAGTACCGCGTACCTGTCCACCTCGGAGCCCGTTCCGTGCGTTAAGTTGACAGCGTACAGTGGTAGGGTGGACTTAACACGCCTCCTGAACGTGACGTAGTCGGTCGCCCTACCACCCCCAGCAACTATGGCTGCCGCTACCTTAGCCGTGTCTATCACGCTTCCCCCACCAATAGCTACTACGGCGTCAGCACCCTCACGCCATATACGCTCAGCTACGTCATCAGCGCTACTCGCCCAAGGGTTGGGAGGCACGCCTGAAACCACGAAGTAATTAGTGCCGATCTCCTTAATGACGTCTAGGACGTCGTCTAGGGCGCCGCTGACCTTAGCTGAGGACCTACCCGTGACCACCGCCACTAAGGAATGCTTGCTAAGGTACTTCGCTAGGCCCTTAACGGAGCCCTCCCCAAAGAAGAGCTTCGTGGATGCGTACCTAAGCGTGAATGACTCGGGACCGCCCAAGCCGTGACACCCGCTTAGAGTACCTACTCAAGGAAAATGAGGTTAACTAAGCGTGTTAAGCAAGCGAGGACGAAAACTATACAACGGGCATCAATCGCGCCACGCATAGGCCCTACCAGCACCGCACTAGCCAACACCTCGGGCGAGCGTCAGCCTCGGGCGATTGGGAGCGGCGGGCATACACCCCCGCCCCATCAACCCCGTCTTCTACGGGAGCCCTCGTCGCCGGGGTCTCCCCCGGCGAACGGCCGCCTCTTTTCGGGGAGGGGTTCCCGCTTAGATGCTTTCAGCGGTTACCCCTTACGGCGTAGCTGCCCGGCATGCCCTGCCGGACAGCCGGTCGACCAGAGGCCGCGACGCCCCGTTCCTTTCGTACTTGGGGCGCCTTCCCCTCAGGCGGCCCACACCCCCCGTGGGTAGAGTCCGACCTGTCTCACGACGGTCTAAACCCAGCTCACGCTCCCCTTTAATGGGCGGGCAGCCCCATTCAAGGAGGAGGGCGCGGCGAAGATCCTGAATTCCTCAGGTGAAGGTACCTCCTGAACTTATCTCGAATTTTGGGGTGAAGGGGGTTTAGGAGTCTCACCGCGTTACCAACGTTTTCCCATCCCCTCACTCTTACTTTGTATATCACACCTTTCCTGTCCCTGTGCTTCGTTACTGTGCACCTTATACCCCTGCTACTTAGCCATCTTGCCGATGTCTCTATGACCTCCCTATTCCTGTTAGCTATCTCCAGCACCACCCTTCCTTTCCTATCAACCGTGAGGGATCCTTCAGCGTCGAGAAACCCTCTTATGAAGTTCTTTGTTGGCCTCCTAGGCCTCTCCTCTATCAGCTTCTTCACGTAATCATATATTTTCTTGCTTGTGAACTGGAGCCTATAGTAGTTCTTCGTCCTCGATGGTCTGGTTACCGTGTAATTTACTTTTAGCGCTTTCCTCACAATCTCCCCCACGTTCTCTAGGAAGTCTCTGTTATTGTCATAGACGTAAGTGAAGTACTCCTTATTTCTCCTGTAGTAGTAGAGGGTTCCATCCCCATAGACTAGGCCAGCCAGGTAATTTAGGGCCGACCTCCACCTGCACAATCTAGCCCCCCATCATTACTGCGGGGCTTATAAACGAATGAGCTTCACATCGCCGCGCCCTCCCCACCCTTGGGGGCCTACAGGGGGCGGAGGCTCATTGATTCTGATATACGTTGCTCCTTATATGATGAGTGTCAATTGTTTTGCCTCCCGCCCCTTGCTGCACCCCCAGGATGGGAAGAGCCGACATCGATGTAGCAAACCGCGGGGTCGATGGGGGCTCTCGCCCGCGACGACCCTGTTATCCTCGGGGTAACTTTTCTGTCATGCCCGGCCCCCACCGAAGGGGGCACGAGCGTTCGCTAGGCCGCGGTTTCCCGGCCAGACCCCTTACTGTCAAGGGTCTGGTCAGGCCGGCTTTTGCCCTTGCACTCTACGGCGGAGTTCTGACCCGCCTGAGCCGACCTTTGGGCGCCCGTGTTATCTTTTCGCGGGCGTGCCGCCCCAGCCAAACCGCCCACCTGACG
>JALWZB010000097.1 GCA_027002995.1 Desulfurococcales archaeon | reverse complement strand
GGGGTGAGGAAGGGGGTGGGGCTGACGCATTGCTGGTTCCGGAACCTCCCAGGATTAAGGAGGTCGCTGACGCTACCGCACTCACTAAGGGTTCCTCTGTCGCGGTAAGCCTTAAGGAATTGAGGGAGGCTTTAAGGGAGCTGTACGGCATGGGCTTCATAATCGAGCCTACGTCAGCCGCCCCCTTCGCTGCGTTAAAGCTACTCATCGAGGAAGGCATCATTGATAGGGGTAGTGACGTCTTAGTACCGCTAACTGGGTCCGGGTTGAAGGTACTCGCTGCGGTCTCCAAGATGCTAGGACGTGGTGAGCGGTGAGTCGTTAGTGCCTAGGAAGTATGGAGTGTACTTTGTGCAGGGGTACGGGCCCGCCTCAGGGATAAGGCGAGTGCTAGGACACATACTCAGACGCGGTGATGTGGAAAGCGCTAATCTCCTCAGGATAACTAGGGAGGAGTCCTTAAGGCACGCTGAGGTTATGAAGCCACTGCTGGATGAAGTAGTGAGTAAGGCTTCCGACGTCATGACCGGGCTTAAGCCCGAACTTCATGAGGTGGCGCGGAGGTACTTATACCTACCAGTGATCCCGCTAGGCATAGAGAAACCCGCGCTTCAGGAAGCCTTCAAGCTATCGCGTGAACTCGTGAAGCGTGTTAGGCCATCACTTAAGCAACGCTTGCTTCCAGCCTACATGCTTGAGAAGGGAGGTGTTGGCTTAGGCACTAACATGGTGAGCATTACTAGTAGCCACATACTGGTAACTCTACACGGTTCCTTCCCCGATGGAAACGTTGTGAGGCCTAAGGCAGTTCCTGGAAGGAAGGAACTACTTAGGTTGGTGGAGGAGCTTAGGAGAAGGGATTACTTAACGCCTGACGAGAACGGTTCCCCGGTACCGGTGCTTGGCGCTGTCCTTCTCAAGCCCGTCAGGGATGCCATGGATAGTTTAGGTTCATTGATTAGTGCGTGGTTTAGGGGTAGCTACGGTGAGTTACTTGAGCTGTCTGAGGAAATCGCTGAGGACCACGGCTCCAGGCTTTTCGCGTGGGATGCTTTCTTCTACCTAACCCATCTCGTGGTGGCTGTAGTGACTCAGGAGTTGGTTAAGCGGAAAAACATTCCTTTTCCGGACCCGGCTGCGGGGGTTTTGGAACTGCTCCCACTATAGCTACTTAATTACTCTGGCGGCGGTGGAGGCGCTGGGGGGACTCCCTCACCTTCGGGAGGGGCTACGGGTGCCTCAGCTGGTTGCTGCGTTGGTTGCGTCGGGGCCACCTGTAGGGCCTTGCTTATCTTAATCAGCGTCACTACCATTAGCAGTAAGCCAGCAATTAGCCCTAGTAACCCTGTTAGAACGCCTACAGCGCCTGAAGCCGCTATGAGGCCGCCGTACCTGAAGTAACCTGTGCTCTGCCATATGATGACAGCACCGCCAACTATGAGTGATATGGTCAGCACTAGAGCTACCACTATGAATAACTTATTGACTGATGACGCAGTCTGAGGGTTTATTGACGAGAGCAGCATCGGTATGGCTGCGATAATTATTCCTATCCCAGCCACGCCCAGATGTGCCGACATTAGCGTGCCAGCCCCTGTAAACCCGGCTATCGTTAGGAAGATTCCACCAACGAGCACTACGAGACTCAGTATGAGGGGCGGAAACCTAAGGACCCCTCCCCTCATGAAGGCAAAGTAAGCGACTCCTAGAAGTATCGCCGCAATTAACTCGGTCGCTCCAGGAACCGTAGCCCTCATTACGAGGAGCCCGATTGAGTCGATGAATAACGTGAAGATTATCATCATGGACACTAGAATCACGCGCTTGTCTGTAGCTAACGACCTAGGGTTCAGGTTATTCAGGTCGATTGAGGGACCCGGTATTATCGATATTGGAACACCTACTAAGGGCAATATCACGACCGCCGCACCTAGGACTATGATTCCAGAGAAGATCGCTAATGCTGGCCCAGCTAGGTTTACTCGAGCACCCCAAGCAGCGTATTGCTGGAGGAATGAAATTATTGCCGCACCCGTAAGTATTCTTAATAATCCATCAAAGAATGCCGCGCCCACGAAGAGCAATAGGCCGTACTTAAGTAGCTGTCCTGCAGAGATCTGCGTTCCGCCTCTATAGGCCATTGTTGATTGTGACGGCGGTGACGGAGTAGGTAATGCCATACTGTTGAACACCTATAACTGTAGTGTAGTGATTCACTTATAAAGATGAGGTTGAACAACTCCGGTTAATTGTTCCTGCTAACACTAGGTAGTGTGGCTTCGATTACCCTATCACTCACGGCTCTCCTCACAACTGCCACGAATACCTTCCCAATTAGGTCCGGCCCTACGCCATGACCAATAACACGTGTAACCGGGCCGTGAGGCAACATGTACGCTATTACCTCCTTCTTCCTAGGATCGTAGCTCACACCGACCACCTTAACTTCCTTACCGACGAGCCTCCTCTTAGCAACGTAGTTTAGCTTCCTAACGAGGTTGTAGAGTGGGCGCGCTACTGACTTAATAGCTGGTGGCGGCTTGGGGAATCCTTCGAACGCTGTGCCCTTGATTGGTGTGAATCTGTAGAGGGTTATCTTCTCAACACCAACACGCCAGAGCTTCCTTACAACCTTAACTGTGGCCTTGATAACTTGCCGGTTCTCGCCGGGTAACCCATGTATCACGTATACGTAGGGCTTAAGCCCGGCTTTCCTAAGTAGCTTGACCGCCCTGATAACCTCATCCACTCTTGAGGGTCTGCCGAGCGCGACGTGGTGGTGCGGGTGTCCTGACTCAAGCCCTATGTGTACGGGGGTACCTCTGAGGTACTTGCCAAGGAGTTCTGCTACCTCCTCATTAACTAGGTTTGGCTTCACATTCTCGATCATTACGTGTGCCTCTCCCTCAATAACCTCAGGTATTGATGTAACCTTGCGGAGCAGGGACTCTATTGCCGCTAGGTTTGGGGGCGGGTTCCTAGGGTCTGTTAAGGGTTCTGGCGCGACGAGCCAGTCCCGGCCATAGTCAAGGAAGTCAGGAGCGCTTAACACGACCCTCCTCACACCTAACTTAATGAGTTCCCTAACCTCCCTCACTATGCTGTCCTCAGGCCTAGACCTAGCCGGGCCAAATATAGCTGGCACCGAACAATACCCACAACCGGGAGGGATGCCCGAGGGGCAGGTCAGCCTCTCCCTTAAAGTACCTCCCCAGCACTTACCGCAACCCACGCACGGCCTCCCGTTGGGCAACGGTATCGTGGGCCTGTGGTAGTTACTGCAACCACGCACCACCTCAACGTATACCCTAGCACCCCACCAGCCTGGGTAGCTAGTGACGGCGTCTACCGACGGCATGTAACTCCATAGGGGTGGTGTGGGCGTCCAAGAAGGTCCTGGATTCCTCACTACACGCCCCTTTGAGAGGTATATTAAGTTAGGGACCTCGGCAGGCTCACCATTGCCTTTAAGTGCGTTAATGAGTTTCGGTATGGATATCTCCCCTTCACCCCACACCACGTAGTCGAAACCTGACCTGAGAAGGTGCTCGTAATCAACAAAAGAAGGGCCCCCAGCGATGGCGGGTCCTCCACGCCACCTACTGAGTGCCCTAACCATGGAGGGTATGTCAGTGACCATTCCAGATATAAAAAGCGCTTCGTACCCGCTGAGGGCCCCTGATTTTCGAACCGCTTCCTCACACTGGATTATGTCGGCCTCGCAACCACTACTTTCGAGTATTCCCGCAACTAAGCGGGGCCCTACACCTACGGCGTCGAGGGTTGCGTGCTTCCTTACATCGGTTCCCCGGGCTAGGCAGTCTACTACCGCTACCTTAAAGAGTCGACACCCGTACCTTGCTTGTTAAGGGAGCTTAATTGTCCTTCATTACCTACTTGCTATGGCGACCTATTAGGTCCTCAAGCATACTGAATAGCTCTCTCACACCCTCTCTGCTTATGCTGTAGATCCTGTACCTCCCCCTCACCTGGACCTCCACTAAGCCAGCCTCCTTCAGCGCTCTTAGGTGGTGAGAGACTAGTGTTTGCTCTATACCTAGTATCTTAGATATGGCACACACTGGGAGTGGGACGTCCCTTATGAGGGCGAGTATTGATAGCCTCACGTTGTTTGCTGTTGCTGAGAGCATCTGAACAGCCCTGTTTATTACTTCCTCATCGGGCATCTCCAGCTCAACGTCCTTGACGCCCTCGTAGATTGCCTTGATGTCAGGGCCGCACTTACCCCTGACCCCGAGTTTAGCTATGAGTTCGTGGAGCCGCATAATGTTATAGCACCGATATAGTATTGCAGATATGTAAAGATATGCATTATTCTTACGAATTGCATTTTACGGGCATTAGTCAAAAATTTTTATTCGGCCGTATTAGTTTATCGCAAAATTTTATAACGATTAGAGCAATAACACATATTTCCGTAAACTCTCTTCCTTGGAAGCAAGTATTTAACTGAGTGACACTCAATAAACTTCTCAGGTATGAGCGTAATGATCCCGTCACTGACGTCCTTAGCAACGTTGGCCGCGATGACTGTGGCGGTATCGCCCTCCGGTGCAATGAGTCCTGGCCCGCTCACCGCCTCAACAATAGTTCTGGGAGGACAGGGTCGGGGCTGGAAAGCAGGCCTCTTAGTTGCGTTGGGGCATACCTTAGCTGAATTACCTTATGTGGTATTGCTTTGCGTGGCGTTCAGGTATGTCGGTTCCGTGCTTCAGGGACCCGTGGGTGCTGTCTTAGTTATCGGTGCCGCCGCCTTCATAACGTACTTCGCGGTACTACTGATTAAGGA
>JALWZB010000096.1 GCA_027002995.1 Desulfurococcales archaeon | reverse complement strand
GGTGTTAGGGGGTTGGGGGAGTGGGGAGCGCGCAACCCGCCCTCACACCCTGTAGTGCTTCCTCGTCCAGAACTCCCTCCTCCTGGCGGGGTTCCAGTTCTTGAGGGGTCTGTAGTACCCTATGATCCTTGACCAGACCTCGGTTTCGGATCCGCAACGCGGGCACGTGGTTATCATGCCTACTGAGCGCCACCCGCAGTGCGGGCACACGGTGAGGGCGGGCGTGTATGACCAGTACACGAGTTCGGAGTTGTAGGTGAGTTTCTTGGTTAGGGAGGCTAGGGCTTCGGGGTCGGGCTCCTCGCCTAGGAATATGTGCATCATCACGCCTCCCGTGAAGTGCTTCTGCACGATCTCCTCCACCTCAACCCTCTCCCACAGGCTCAGCTCGCCATAGTAGGGAGCTACTGAGGTGCTGTACACCGGTCCCTCCTCACCCTCCGGCAAGTACTCGACTAGCTCCGGGTAGATCCTCGCGTCCTTCGCCGCTAGCTTAGCCGCGGCTGACTCGCCGGGAACTTCCTCGACGTTGAACGCCGTCCCCACCTCCGTGCTCCACTTCCTAGCTATCTTGACTATGTGCTGTACCACGTCCCTCATCCAGTACGTTGCCTTGAGCCTGGCTGACCTGGACCCCTCGAACCATAGGGTCGGGTCCCTAGCCATTAGGGCAGCGGCTTCAGGCAGGCCGAGCACGCCTATCGTGTTGAAGTACGGCCCGTCCCTAAGCGAGAAGACCTCAGGCACGTACATTAGGGGCATGGAGTAGAAGTGCGGGAACTTCCTGCTCATCCTGTGGTACCGCTCCCTCATCCACAGGAGGCCTGCCTTAACGCTTAGGAGTAACTCGTCCAGCCTCTCATAGAACACCTCATCATCAAACCCGGACTCGATGACTAGCCTGGGTATGTTGACCGTCACCACGCCCACGCTACCCGTTATGTCCGGTATCGCCCACAAACCACCCATACGTTGCCTCTCAACGTTCCTGACCCACTCCTCCCTAGCTAACTCAACCTCCTTCTTCAGCTCACCTAACCTGAAGGACGAAGGCCTCCTAGCAGCAAATGAAAGCTCATTCATATTAATATTTATTCTGCAGCACATTGCATAGCTGGCGTCGGGGTCAACTATCCTGGTGTTGAGCCAGTACCCAGCACCCATCTTGGCGGCGGCGTTGAAGACTGCTTCGAAGATCTCCGGGTCTTCGTAGAGGAGCTTGCTCGTGGTCATTATGGTGGGTATGGGGAAGGTGAAGGGCCTGCCTATCGCGTCGCCCTCACTATGCACTTCGTAGATAGCCCTCACGAATAGCCTGGCCTCATCAAGGTAGTCACCAATCTTACCCACTTCCTTCCCAGCGATGTATGCTGGGTCCTTACTTAACTTAGCCTTCGAAGCGTCAAGAACCACCGTGAAGTTCGTGAATGGTGTCTGCATCCCCGCCCTAGACGGGAAGTTCAGGTTGTATATGAGCCTCTGAACCTGCTGCTTAACCCTCTCGTAGTCCGCCCTATCCCTCCTTATGAATGGGCCGGCGTAGAGCTCCACCGCGCCTAGTGCTTGGGCGCCGCTGAAGTAGTGCTGCATCGCCATGAGGTAGTTAGCTACGTGGTCGACGTACGTGTCCAGGTGCCTTGCCGGCCTAGCGTTTATGGTGGGGGTGACTAAGCCCTTCTCGAGGAGCCTCGCAACTGAGTGACCGCAGCAGTAAGGAATGAAGAGGGAGTACGGGAGCTTGTGGACGTAGAGCAGGCCGGCCTCATGAAGCCTGGCCAGCTCCACCGGTATCTCTCTATACATCACCTCCTCCTTCAAGTACTTCTCAGCCACGTACGTGAGTAGGCCCGTAGGGCCGGGATACCTGTTCGCGTTCTCGAACACGTCGAAATCCCGGCCTTCCAGATACTCCTTAACCCTAGCGTGACCTGATAACCTAACCTCCAACCCCCTAACACCTAAAAACTAAGTTTGTTGCTAAACTAGAAAACAACAACTCACGGAAATTAAGGACTAGCAAATTAAGGGCAGTAATACCTCAATAGTACCTTAAGGCCGGGGGTTCGCGGTAAGGTATTACCTGGATATTGGTTCGGTGAGGGTTCTTCAGTAATAATTCATTTAAATGTGGGTATTCGTGAATATTATTTCTTGGTTAGGCGTATTCTTTGAAATAACGTTTTCTGTGTACTGAATAACTTGTTTCTCGAGGCTCTTTCGTTTACTTTTAACGTATACAATACTTATAAACGAGGAGTGAGTATAGTAAGTGGTTACGGGGATGTCCGAGGTACTCAGCATACGGATAAGGAAGGACTTGAGGGAGAAGATGAGGAGGTACAGCGACATCGACTGGAGGAAGGAGATCGAGGAGTTCATAGAGCGCAGGATAAGGGAGATGGAGTTCGAGGAAACCATAAGGGAGGTTGAGTCCCTGCTGAGGGGCGTGGAGCCGGCTGGGGATGAGGTGCTTGAGGTACCTGAGGACGCCCTAAGGGAGAGGCTTAATGCGGGTATACGTGCTTGACCCCACGGTCTACGCCGCCATACTTGTTGGGGGGAGGTCCTTCAGGCAGGCAACGAACTTCCTTAGGTCAGCGATTAAGTCGAAGAACGTTAGGACCTTAACGCTCGACATAACGTTCAGGGAGGTGTGCAGCGCGATATGGTTCAACGCCGTCGTCCTGAGGAGGATAGACAGCGATAGGGCGCTACTGCTCGCCACCTACGTGGGTAAGCTGATAAGGAACTCGACCGATGAGGTCGTGCCTTTAGAGACCATTGTTAGGGAGGCGATGGACACGTCCCTAAGGCTTGAGATCCCATTTAACCGTGCCGCGTACGCGGCGCTAGCGCTGAGGACCGGTGCTGAGTTAGTGACCTGCAGTAAGTCCTTCGAGGAGGAGTTGAGGAGGAAGGGCCTCGACATGGTTAGGAGGCTTAAGTGAAAGAACCCTTGACTCACTCTAGGTTTACGGGCCGACGAGGAGAATACCTACTTCCTCGTGGCTAGCCATCATGTTGCGTGTTGTTTGTTCTTCCCAGCACTCCTCCTCACGCCGGCCCTCACACTTCCTTCTTTCCTTTTCCTGCATCCTACGCACCACACTTGGTTTTTACAGTTTAAAGTATTTAAACAAGTATTCTCGCAGACACATTAAAACTTTACGGGCCTGCGTAACGACCCCATAACACGGTGCGGTAAGGGGCAGGAAGTGACGGGCCGTGAGTGTATACGGTTCCTGTACACGCATAGCTTAATTTAGCGGGGCGAACCCACTACCGGGGGTGCCTAAGCGGAATGACCCGGATCCTACTGATCAGCGACATACACGGCAATTACGAGGCGTTGAAGGCGGTCCTCAACGACGCTCATTCCCTGCGGTTCGATGAGGTGGTCGTGCTCGGCGACCTAGTTGATTACGGGCCGGACCCGGACCTAGTGGTTGATGAGGTGAGGTCACTTAAGCCTAGAGTGGTCGTTAGGGGGAACCACGACCACGCTGTGGGTTACGGCGTTGACTGCGGGTGCGGCCCCGCAACCCACGCCGCCAGCGTGTACACGCGCGAGGAAATATCCCTCAAGAAGCTCTCAAGCAACGACGTTAAGTGGCTCGCCTCACTACCCACTGAAGCCACGCTGAAGGCCTTGGGGTTTGAGGGGGTGCTCGCGGTCCACGCCACACCCGCTGAGGAACTCCACGACTACCTATACCCGTGGTTCAGCGACGACCGCGTCGCCTCATCCCTCAAGGGCTTTGAAGGACCCGCACTGCTGGTCGGGCATACCCACTACCAATTCGCTGTAAGGAGATTAGGCAAGTACCTCATCGTGAACCCCGGTAGCGTGGGGCAGCCCAGGGATGGTGACCCTAGGGCGGCGTACGCCATAATCGATGATGAGTCAACGACAATCACCTTCAGGCGCGTCAGGTACGACGTTAACGCGACGGTAAGGAAGCTAGAGAGCTTAGTTAAGGTGGGGGAGCACCTGGAGTTGCTGAGGAGGTTGCTGAGGACAGGTACTCTTCGCTAGCACCGATTCGCTGACCCGAACCGCAGTGCTTAGTGACTGCTTCCGCGAGTGCTTCGGCTAGGGAGAGCACGTACTCCCCCTTCCGTAGCGTGTCAACCCGTTCGTTAGGTGCTGCGCTGAGTGCTTTAAGGCCCCAGCCCTTATTAGGTGCCTCACCAAGGCTTCCCGGTGGTTAGTGCTTGGGTAGGGTTAGCATCGAGCACGGCGCTGGGGGTAGGGAGACTTGGGAGTTGGTTAAGCGCTTAATCGTTTCACGCGTTCCCGAGGGCTTAAGGCGTGTTGGGGGCGGGTGCGGGCTTGACGTGCTGGATGACGGTGCCGTCATTAGGTTCGGCAGTGACTTCCTCGTGGTGGCGACGGACTCCTTCACCGTCAACCCACCCATCTTCCCCGGCGGGGACATAGGTCACCTAGCGGCGTGCGGGGCGATAAACGACGTAGTCATGATGGGGGCTAAGCCCATCGCCTTAATGGACGCTATCGTTGTTGAGGAGGGTGTGGATGAGGGCTTCCTCCAGGAAATCATCGACTCACTCATCACCGTGCTTGAGGAGGAGGGCGTCGCCCTAATAGGCGGTGACTTCAAGGTAATGCCTAAGGGGTCCGTGGATAAGGTACTCATAACCACGACAGGGCTAGGCGTGGGTGAGGGCGACCCAATCATCGACGATGTAAGGCCCGGAGACAAGATCATAGTCACGGGACCCGTAGGGGAGCACGGAGCGGCGATCCTCGCCGCCCAACTAGGCATGGCGAACGACCTACCCGGAATCAGGAGCGACAGCAAACCCCTCACCAAGACAGTCCTACCAACCATCAACGCCTACAGGGAACACATCCACGCAGCAAGAGACC
>JALWZB010000095.1 GCA_027002995.1 Desulfurococcales archaeon | reverse complement strand
GGATAACATCACTTAGGTCGTGTGGAGCATACAGCGCTGGCGTCACGTAATGCCTCGGCCTACGGGCCTCACGCGTTAAGCTCTCCTCAGTAATTAACCCCTCGTTAAGCATTGCCGTCAGCAACGCTCCCCTAACCACAGAACCTAGCAGGTAGTCTGAGACCGTAGTGTAGGTCATCCCCCTATACCCGTGGGTGGAGGTCACCACCGTCGGCGACATTAAGTTTATGACGTACCTTAACGTAAGTACACTCATCCCTCTTCACCCGAAGGAAGTGATGCCTCACTAAGCACCTCCCTAATCACCTCGTCCTCACGCAGGTCTTCGGGCTTGACGCCCACCACGTACGCCGCGGCGACAGTCCTCCTCCCTACGTACCTGCTATTCAGGGACGCTACAGCGAGCACGAGGGCACGCGCGATCTCGGTAGCATGGTCACGTCCTGACCCACCCCTTAAGTAGTGGATGACCTCCCCGTAAAACATCGCTTTAGGCACGACCCTCAGCTCTTGGAAGAGGGCGCCCTCAGCCGCCCTACCGCTCCTATCATCTATCCTCACATGCGGCTCAACGTAGGTCATACCGTGTAGCTCGCCCCGAAGCTCTGGCAACACCAAGCCCTCCCTCTTGATGAGGTATTCTAGGTCATCACCCTCCGCCAGCTTCCTAACGGCCTCGACGTCCTTAACAGGGTATAGCGGCGCGACGACGGTGTTAGGGGGCCTCGGGGATGCTGACCCACTGAAGGGTGTTAAGGGGCCGAACAACTCGTCCAGCACCCCACGACCCAGGATCCCCAACCTAGTTAAGTGATCGATGAGTTCCTCTAGGGACCTCCTCAGCAGTCCCTTGACGTAGGGTGCCGGTACACAGAGCGTTAAGGATCTGCTGGCGTGCCTGCACATGGCTGTGACGATGTCCGCCTCGAGTAGGCGCTTCCCGCTTCCCCAGAGCCCACCAGTCCTTAGCCTGAGGACGTAAGACACCCTCACACGCATGCGGCTCACCTCCCCTCAAGGATCTCCGCTATGTGGTATAGGTCAAAGAGGGGTGGGGTAGCGTTGCACAGCAAGCATAGCTTTGCCAAGCCCTTACGTATCATCCCCTCCTCCCTACTCTCGGGACGTAGTGATGATTTGGCTAGGTAGAGCGCTAGCACGTCATGCCTGTGGCCGTGAGTGTTAATCACCCTCATAGAGTCATGGATTACCTTCACCACCCTCCTTATGAGGCCGGGCCTCATGCATAGGTTAAAGGTAAGCTCTATGAAGGAATCAACGCTCCTGCCACCCGACCCGCTAGCAGCCCCGTCTAAGCCGCCCATGCTTGAACGCATCAGCGTGGCTAAGTCGTAACACGCTAGGCTAGGAGTGGGTGAGCCGGCGGCCAGGAATAGCGGCTGCCTGCTCAAGTCATAGCCGCTAGGCCCGTAAGTCCTGAAGAGCTCCTCAACCTCAGCCTCGAAGAGCTGCCACTCACTCTTGATGAGGGAGAGGACGGCAACTAGCCTAGGCCCTAACTTCCTAGCTAGGACCTTCCTGTACCTAGACTTACACATGCTGAGCATCTCCTCGGCGGCGTCGAGGACGTTCCACACGTTATGCTTGGGCTTGGCGGCCGTGATCGCCAGCGAGAGCTGCACCTCGCCCCCGTTAAGGATCCAGAAGGTCTTAGCCAGTGATAACGCTACTGGGATAGCTACTTGGGATGGCCATAGGGCTAGAAGGTCGTCACCCCCGGCATACAGAGTCCCCGTGAACACCCTCATCGCTAGGCCCTCGAAGACGTCCTCCCCCATCCTTGAGGTTGCGTCCCTCAGCCTAGCTAGGGCGGCTAGGAGGCCTGACTTCATCCCGAGATCTAACCTGATGCTGCGGCACATCGACTCAGCGATGTTGATAGCTGACGCCATGTACTCTCCCGCAGCGTTCCCGTCAGCCTTAACCACTGCTAGCTTGCGTTGCAGGCCCCTCTCAGCCTCCTCCAGCTCGACACCCGAGAACCACTCCATGAGGTGCTCATAGAGCCTCCGGAGATTGTCGGTGCCGGGACGACCCGTCGATTCCTTCGCGGACCCGCTTCCCGCGTCTCCCAGTAGCTTCCCAGCCTCACCATACCCTAAGTCACGCAGTATGTTCAACCTGTACCTAACATAGACGTCCCTACCCACGTCAATGAGTTCCGCACACTCGTCGCAGACCTCATCACCATCCTTAGTTTTGGTGGCTGGCCTCCTCTTGCAACACTCGCACATCACCTCATACCCGGTCTCCACGACCTCACACTCCCTTGCATGCCTGGTGTTCTTAACTGCCGCTAACCTGGCCATGGCCTTCCTAACAGCTCTGGGCCAGCTAGTTTCGAACCCCGTTAAAGCATGGTTCACTTGAAGGTTGAATCCCAGGATCTCGCCCACTCTCTCTTTTACCCTCTCTAAGTCATCATCGGTGACGCTTCCTGGCACGATGGCCATCACTAAGCCTCCGCCAGCATATATGATGGAGTCAAGGTTAATCCCTAGCACCTCGATTAACGCTCTGGGTATGGCGTAGAGTGTGCAGAAGTCAACGACTAAGCTACCCGCTATTAACGCCTTAATGGACTCCCTCCGAATGAAGCCCTGAATGCTGGCTATATCCACTACAAGTAACTTAATGTCCTGTATCTCCCTTCCTCCCTCCAGGAGTTCCTTAGGTATCACGCGCCCTCGGAACGACTTAGATAGTTCCTCGACCACGCTCCGTACCTGGTCATCCCTCATCGATAGCCAAGCACGCCATACCTCCTGCCCCACACCAGTAAACATTTCCTCCACACTAACCCTGTACCTCTCAGCATGCTCCTTAAGCAGACCCTCAACCTTCTTAGCGAACAGCCTGCTCAGCCTATCGATGTTGGAGGAGGCCCTATCCGCGTTACTAAGCATCTCCCCCAGTAGCTTCAGGTTAACCCTACAGTCAACGCTCTCCAAGCGAAAGCCTGAGGGCAGGTCGTTCGTGTTGTGGTGCTTCCTCACGAGCTCCTTGAGGGCCTCGTAAACATCGTTGAAGTCGTAGTCCCTCAGTAGGTTCCCTATCCCAATACGCTCTAGGAGCTCGGCGGACCTTGTCGCGTGGCTCACGACCTCACCCTTGGTGAAGGTGCCGTACCATGCGTGGGGCTTGCCAATATCGTGGAGGAGGGCCGCCAGCCTCAGCAATGCGAGCTCGAACCTACGTTGCGTGTCCTCCTCAGTCACAGGTCCCCTCCTAGCTACATACACTGCCGTAGCTAGCCCTGCAACGCTGAGTAGGTGCGGCACGAGCTTAGATACGCTGCAACCCGGCCTAGTGTCTGAGGGGAGGTTCATCAGTAACTCAAGCTTCCGGAGAGCGAAGTCTTCAGCATCTGCAGAGGTTGCTTGAGGGGTGAGCGACTCTAGGGGGGATCCGAAACCGCTTAACGCGGAGCTAATGAATCCCCGTAACTTATCAATATCAAGGTCTCTGAGCTTCATCTTGAATAGTTCATCGTAGGCCCTAGCTCCTCTGCCCATGATCCAGGTGTAGAGAATGTCTTGGGGTGTTGGTGCCGCGATCGAGGCCTCCTTCAGGGGTAACGGTATTAGTGGTAATATGAAGTACCTTCTAATTGACACTGAGACCGCGTCAGCAATTTTCTCAAGTAGGCACGTAGCTAGTTCTATCCCTTTAAGATCTTCACATACTCTCAGGCCCGCGCTCTCGGCCTTAAGCAGGGTATTTAGTGCCTTAATTCCCGTGCTGATTATCTCGATTAACGTGTCCCCGTATTCCCTTAACTTACTTATCGGTACTTCGCTGAAGTACTTCTGATTCCCCTCGTTATCTACTAGCGGGGACTGGTGGAGGACGTATATCCTGCGACCCTCACCCATCGCTACACACCTCCTTAGCTCTTGAGGAATCCCTCCTTAACGTTGAGTCCTCATCCACGTAGACTTTGGGTCGTTGCTTGCTCCCTACCGGAATCTTGCGGATAGTCTTACCCTCCCTTAGTACTTCCTCAACGCACTTACCCTCACTATCCTTGTAGAGGAGGATGGCGAGCCACGCCCTCCTTACCTCCTCGACAACCTCCTCATTCAGTACCGTGAATCCCTTTAACCTGGATGAGAGGTCATTATCGTACAGCACAACGTACGCCTTAACACCCAACGATAATTGAGGGTCCTGCACGGCGATCACCTAGCTAAGCCCTTAGCCTCCCTTACGCTGGCCTCGGAGAAGTTTTGGAGCCACGTCAGTTGCGGGTATTTCTCTAGTGCCTCATCAATGGCTGCATTAATTAGCTCCGTTAAGCCATTACCCTCGCAGACCACGTTGGCGGTTCCCTCAGCACACTTCCCTTCCAACCCTAGCTCGTTAAGGGTTGATGCGAACCTGGCTGGGAACTCAGCCCTTATTACCTTGAAGTGAGCTACGCCCATGTTCCTAAGTGCGTACTTGTACCTACCAAGGAGTATCTTAGCGCCCTCCACAGAGCCTCTCCTTAATCCCATACTTACCAGTAGAACCCCTAACTCATCAAGGCTTAGTGCGCTGAAGCCTATACGCCCCTCAAGCCTCGTCCCGGGCCTCACGGCGATAACTTTCATAGCCTTAGGGGGTAGTGTTAGGGGCACGCACGCCTCCCTACCACAGCAGAAGTTGCCCGGCATTACCCTCCCGGCTACGCCGGGGGAGCCGAAGATGTCGCACACCTTACACAGGCTGTAATCCTGAGTTCTCAAAGGATTACATGCTGGTCCCCTATCCTCACTAACGGCCCTCTCCCAGATTCTCGCGTGTCTCCAGCCGTGAGTTCCTGGATTAGGGGTCCTCATTAACGGCGGGACGTTGCTCTGCATGCAGAAGTAGGATGAGCCATTCCTCGAGGGGCATAGCTCGAGCCTGCTGCGGAGGAGTCCCTTAATCGTGGAGCCCGGAACGCATACCTTACTGCCGTACGTCACCATCTCAGCGTAGTCAGCCTCGATGGCCTGGGCCGCCGCATCACCTACCCTCCCGAAAGCGGCGTAGTCACCGCGCTCCAGCGCGGTCCCCGCCTCCTCAACGATCCTCCGTATGTCCGCGCCTTCCCTGACCCTGAGGAACTCCTTACCGCTTGAGACGAACACGTTAGTGTCGGTGATCAGTAAGGCGCTCAACGTGCCGCTTAGCCTGCCTCGCTCCGAGTCCCTGGGCGTGTAGGGTGCCCTTCTAACCGTCACTCTAGCAGGGTAACCCAACGCCACCCAGCCTCCGACACTCTCCTTAACTTATTAATCGAGGCCCTCCACGCCTTAGTGAAGTTAAGTAGCGTTTCCCTCCAGTCACTCCCTAAGCGCACCTCCGAGTCGATGGGATCCAGTCCTGGCACGCTGTCCTCCAGCCACGACCCTGAGCTGTAGTCATAGACCTTAATGCTTAGCTCCTTAATCCTTACCCATCCGAACCCGCGGGTCTTCAATCCACCCACTTTCAGTAAGCCATTATCCATGTCCAGCAGGGACTCAGCGATAACCCCAACCGCGTAGTTAGGTAAGTTAATCAACTCGACCCGAAAGCTAAACTCCGCACCAGGCTCCACGTACTCCACGCTGAACAACGCTCCCCGCCTAGCCGTGCCCGTCCTCCTATCTATAGCTACCATCGTCCTATAACCCAACCTATACCCACCCACAGGGTAACTATCATAGAACCTGGCATGCGACGCCAGTCCTGGCGCTCCAAATATCATGCATGCTAAGCATATGGGGGGACTAGCATTAGCTATGTCATTAACTATGCTTGCCGCTGACGCTCCAGCCCTATCAAGCCATTCAAACTCATCACCCCTGAGGCACGTGGATCCGGGAAGACCATCACAGACCTTTAAACCCTCACTTCTCATTAACTTAATCACGTGACTCCTTAACGCACCCTTCCAGGAAGACCCTGGGATTAAGGGAAATTCCCTACCGCCAGCATCCCTCAACTTAATGACCACGAAATCAGTAGGTTCGAACAGCATCGCCCGCCCGGCCCCTACCCTCAACGGCTCCTCATTAACAACCCTGCCCTCGATGACCACCCTACGCTTAAGCTTATGCAATCCGAACCACTCGAAGGACTCAACGCTACTCACGGCCCACCACCTCAAGCCTTAATTAACTCACTGAGCCTACACACGGTTTTCTCTAGTGTTAAGTCACTACTCACCCTATGCACTATGACGCTCGTCTCCTCAGGTAGGAGCTTGAGAACTCCGTGCCCAACGCTTTTCATGCCCCCTACACTCAGTCCTTCACTGGTGAAGATTCTGAGGAAAGTTAGCAGTAACCTGCACTCATCGCCCTCGCAGTTCGTTAAGTCGAGATTTCTTACCTCCATCCTGAAAACCCACCTGTAATTAGGCGGAATGAACTCGTACTGGAAGAGCGCTTTACTACGGGCAGCCTCCCTGAACCTATCAATAGCAACCCTAGTCCGCACCTGGGTTCTCAGGAGCTCAGGGTTCTGCGGGTACAGGTCGAAGAACGTCACTCTAGATGCTAGTGCCTGATTACCGAATAACCTACAGATGAGGCAGGGTGCATACTTACGGATAACCGCGGATATCCCCTCTTTCTCTAGGACGTTAAGTATATCCTCAATAATGGCCTCCGAGGAGTCACCAAACCACCTTCTAGCGATTTCCTCTAACCTTCTATCCTTTCTACTGAGAAACCCCACCACATCATTAAGCGTGGCACCCCCCCGCACTTCTTGGAAAATCAGGTTAAGTAGCTCGGCACCAAAAGCACAGCGAGATGGTGTGAACGGCGTACACGCATCGTAGCCACTCCCCCTAGCTAGGGCCTCTAAGAAGGCTCGCACCGCTCCCTTCAAGGAAGAACCCGGTACGTAGGGTACACCGGAAGGATCCCTCAGTACAGGGAGATCAGCCTCACCAAGCTCCCCGCGACCCTTACCAATTCGTAGAGGGGTTTCATTAACCACGATCCCCTCGATAGTAGTGATGACCTTGATAACATCTCTGTCAATACCAAGCAATCGTATATCATTAACTACGTCCACTAAGCCCTCCTCACTCAAGGTTATTCACTCTCCCTTAGAGCCCTAGAAGCGCCTCCAAGTACTCCTTAGCAAAGCCGTTAGGTGCTCGCTGACGTGGATCCTGCATGACTGAGTTTATATTTACGCCTAGATTAGCATATTTTCTACTAAGATTATTCAGGACATTCCTGTTCAACTCCCAACTCTCATAGAACCACTTAAGATACCCTAAAGCTCTCCTCAGGGCATCCTTGCGCGTAACCTCATTATTAAATCGCTGAGCCAAATCCCTAAGAATCCTAAAGAGCCTAGAAGCGGAGGGGGAAGGCTTCCTTCTAGACCAAGCCCCGCGGGCTGCCTGCCTAACTAAGTACGCCAGTAACGTGAACTCATCGGTAGCCTCCAAATACTCAAGGAGCTTGCCTATCTGAGACCTTTCCACCCTTTCCCACCTAGCCACTAAGGCAGTAAGGGCTAGCTCATCAAGATCACGCTCATTTAACAGTTTTGTCCCATTAACATTAATTGAGGAAGTACTCATCAAAGGTACCTCCTTAAGAGAATACCCTGGAAACCAATATAAAGTTTGTACTTTACTAGACATTACATCAATTTTAGACATATCGTTATTCTAGGTCTACAATTTACTTAATGCATTATGCATTAATTTACTTTAAAGTCCTTAGGAATAAAGTACTTGATAGAGGGAATGATTCATGAACGAAGTAAAGTTTAAACCTCTCGTAATTAAACCTTTGCTAAGTAAGTATTTTTACTTACTACAAAGCTTTACGACTAGCATAAAATACGCCCTTATGCTAGAACTTATTGAGGATATTAAAAGGAGCTCCACTATATGTGAATGTGAAGACAAAAAAAGAATCCTCGTAGACTTAAGGGTTGGAGATAGTGAGGGAAGGGACTTTAAATATTGCAAACTACTGTATCTGTCACTATTGGCGGATCCGGAGGAATCCAATGAAGGTATTCTAAATAACCTACGGCTCACTCTGAAATCATTTATAGAAGAAGGAGTCGAGGTGAATATACGGGAGGAAGACGAGGATAATATACTTAGTGAAGGACTAAGAATAAGGCTTAATACAGACTCTACATTTGACCTGGCAAGAGATATCCGAGAAGTTTGCAAGTCCCTAATTACTAGTTCAAATTTGATTGATGGTGAAGTATTCGCGGAAGACTCTCAATACATAGAGAAGGAACCTAGAACTAGTAGTAGAATATTTCCTCTTCCCTCAATGATCATATATAACTTACTCAATATGCATACCTCCTCCCTGAAGCCTGTACCAAGCCTAATTACTAAGTCTCTAATTCATAACATATTATACAGGTATGCTGTGAAATATATCAAAGAGGGAAAATGTGATTATAGTAGTGAAAACCACCCCGCAACAACGATGGGGATAGAGATTAAAACAGGAGGCAAGATGGCAAAGACCCACAAAAGCCTTCTGTCTTACGTTATTTCCCTAATACTACGCAAAGCTAGTTATAATGATGTAAGTGATGAGTTCTTGGATATCGATAAATTAAACACTACTTTAATAAATCTCTATAAATATAAACCAGAGGTAATTGTTCGCGTGCTAACTAAACTTCACTCTCTAGAAGAATACCTCTGTCGAAAAGAAGAACATAACGAAGAATTGTGCAGGGATTTAAAATATTATTTAAAAGACTTAATAGAAGGGAAAGATAACCAAGGCAAAATAATACACAAGCTTATCTCAGAACACATACCAAAAATATTATCAAAGCAACCTAATAGACAAAAATTAAATCCAGAGGAAAAGGAGTGTCTCGGATATCTTTTAAATCTAATTTCAGCTTTCAAATTTCTAAGAAAAGCGTGTAATAGATATATCGACGACATAATACTATATCTTAGCCACAACTTGCTAAATGTACTTATAATGATTAATGCATGGGAAAACTTTATGATTGTCATTCCTAGCGCAGTGATCGAAATTCATACTTCCGATGAAACATTAAAAGATATTGCCAAAAAAATTAATGATAGTAAGCATGAGATAGACCTAATTATCTTGGGATGGATTCCAAAAATTGGGACGAAACCCTTAATGGAGTTTATACCTACTCTCACTTTCATTGAAACTAAACTTTATTGTAAAGAGGAGGGTAAGATTACCGAGGAAGGTAAAAACTATGATTTACTATCGCTAAAGCTAAGCAATAAAGAAGAACAATTAATAAACATATTAAACATTCACAGACTTTGCTGTAATATAGCAGATACCTTGTGTAGGGCTACTTTGGCAGTACCGCGCGATGTGCTCCCCCAACCTAGCGAAGAACCTAAAGAAGAAAGTGAAACTATTCCTGTAATTTGCCTAGAAGATTTAATAGATCCATCAAAATTTATGGCTACGTTATATACTCTACACACATATAAGTCATGGCTACTTAATTTGAATCACGTGAACCTACCTACATTCATTAGTAGTAATTTGTAAAGAAGCTACTGAGAGGAGCCCGTTTAGCTTCATTAAGGAATTAACGAAACCCCAAACACTGTATGGGCAGGCTCCGTGTAGGCAATGAAGAGATTGTCGTGATTCATGACGTGCTTGTGGAGCCGAGTCAAGCACCCGGCATAAGTTACCGGATCCGCTACCACGCCACGTAGCAGGCCACCTGGCGAGGTATGGGTATCGACGAGGCCGTGGCGGGCGATCTTGCGGGGATGCTTGACAACTATGTGGGGAATGCGTATGTGCTGAAATAGAGGAAGATACCGTAATAGTCTAACTCGCTCCCCGTCCCAAAATTAGCAATTACTTCTTAACTGGCTGTCTAGGTTAAGGGCAGGCTATTCTGGCGTAACCTTCTGTAACCCTACCCGTTGGCGCTATGCTAGCCACTATCCAACCTGCGGGTCGTGCTACCTCTCCTCTGTATTAAGTATTAGTATTAGGTACACTATGCTAAGGAGATGTGTGCGGGTCAGCTCAAGCACTTTTTAGTGTGTTGTTGGTTGTATGTGTAGGGTCTCTCGCACCTATCCCTGCAACCTGTTGCGTTAGCTGGGTTGTGGGCTGCGCTTCCGCGGCATTAACCGTGCGTGCTCCCTTCTGCCACAGTAGTCGCTTTTTTAGCTAGGGAGCCCTATTTTATTCTCGGGACACTAAGGTTGGTGGGGGCGTTGCTTATCCGCGGTAGGTTAGCGAAGCGCGTCAGGGAGGAGGCTGGGAAGCGGGGTTTCAGTGTTGAGGAGTATGTGGTGGAGCTCCTTAGCCAGGGTCTTGACCCGGGGGACAGGGTCCTAGGGTATGTTGAGGTTGCCGAGGACCTGCTGGAGGAGGCCCGTGAGGAGCTTGGGAAGGGTAATGTAAGGCAGGCCGCCGAGAAACTATGGGGCGCAGCAGCACTAGCCGTTAAAGCCTATGCTTATTGGAGGGAGGGTAAGAGATTAACAAGTCATGGGGAGCTGTGGGAGTGGAAGAGGAGGCTGGGGGAGGAGCTCGGGGAATGGGTGCATGACTCCTGGGCTAGTGCGACCGAGATGCATGTCTGCTTCTACGAGGGCTGGTGCGGAGGGAAAGACGTCGCCATCGCCATGAAGAGAATCGAGAAAATAGTGAAGGAGATAGCATCCCTTGTAAAGAAGAAATCAGGTTAACCTGCCCCTTCAACCAGTTGGTGTAGGTGCCGAATAGTTTGTCGGCCTGGTCCCGCACGTTAACGTAGCTCGTACCTGCTACGCTTAGCTCCCTTGACATCATTAAGTTCACCGTGTCCAGCCGGATGTTGTGCTTGTGCGCCAACTCCTCCAGTATCTGGTTAGCAAATTTACGGAAGAGCTTCGCCCGCGCACCTATCTTCCAGAGCTTATCCTTGAGTTAACGGTAGTTTAGCTGGGGTATCCTAACTTCTCACCTACGGGGGGAATAGATGTACCCCACGGACCCACCACTTCGGGGAGCTTTCCAATGTATTTCGAATGTACTTCAAAATATTATCTGAGCTTTGAGTAAGGGATATGAGGAGGTGTTCCCTATCATAAGCTTGGGATGTGGGATTGTCGGAGACTATTAGGGTGAAGAAAAGTATCTACGATATTCTGGTTAGAATTGCGAGAGAGCAGGGCATTTCTACACCGGAGAAGATGCTGGAGGAGCTGGTTCTCGAAAAAGCTGGTATTCCTAGAGACATGTTTGGTATTGATAGGGGCAGGGTTAAGCCATATACAGAGAGGGACAGGATGAAGGATAGGGGATAAGCGATTTGCCTGTATATGATACATATGCGTGGATTGAGTATTTTAGAGGTAGCGGGAAGGGCGCTGTCGTGAAGAGGCTTCTGGAGTCCCAGGAAGGGTATACTCCATCGATAGTCCTAGCTGAGGTAGCCAGGAAGTATAGAAGGGAAGGTTTCGGTGAAGACGATATTCTAAAAAGGTTGCTGTTTATTGTTAGCAAGACAGAGGTAGTGACAATCGATATAGAGATATCGCTGAAAGCCTCCGAAGTATATCTGGGATTATTAGAGCTATCTAAAAGCTGAGGTTAAGAACACCTAGCCTGGCTGATGCGATAGTATATTCTATCGCAATACTAAAGCAGGATAAACTAGTCACTGGAGACAAATTATTTAGAGACATAGAAAACGTTATTTATATTGGAGATTAGGAGATTAGAAGTAGAAGCAGCACATTTCCTCGTATAAATTATGCTGGACTCACGCGGTAGAGGTCCGGGGTTCAAGCCCCCGCGAACCCACCATATAACCATGCATGCTTTCTCGATATAATGAAGGTTTAATGAAAAGCGGGACATTCTCTATAAAAATAATGACCTTGAATATTAGGAGTACAAAGGTATAAGGGAGTTTGTGCATATATGGATTACTAGGGGATGCTGAGGATGCCCCGTATTGTAAAAGTTGTCGTACCTGATGAAGTGAGGGAATCAGAGGTTACACGATGGATAGCAGAGGGCCTGTCAAGGAAAATGTTTCGAAGACTCGTTATAGAGTCCCTGTCTGAGGGGATTGAGATTGATTTAGATAGGGCACTAGAAGAGTTTGAGAGAACACGGGATGAAGTATGGAAGAGAATAGAGAGGGAATACAAGGAGAAGGGTCTAATATAGCACTAATTGCTGATAGTAATATTGTGTTTTCAATAGTAGTTGCTGGTAGGAAAGCACGAGCTTTTAAGATTATTGCGGAACATAGTGACCTAGAGTTGTTCTCGCCTGAGGAGGTTTTAGTAGAGTTTCGCGAACATATGAGAAAGCTTGAGAAAAGTGCTCGTATAGAATTCTGGGGTAAGGTCCTGCTAGCTTTTTCGCTAATTAGAATAATCCCTAGAGAGATATACGAGGATACCCTAAGGGAAGCATACTCTATCGCAAGCCTATTTGACCCAAAGGACACACCGTTTATAGCGCTCTCCCTCAAGCTAGGCCTCCCTATATGGACTGAAGATAAGGCTGTGTTGCGAGCATCATTTAAATCGCGAAAATACATAGCGCTCGATACAGAAGCTGTTGAAAGATTCTTAAAAGGCGAGTCGTTGAAAGCTATTCGTGAAAAATTATACAGAAAACTCTTCAAATAGTAGAACTGTAGTCTCTGTAGTAGCTCATGAATATTTCATGACATAGGATATCAGCCATAATATCTCATTTGATATTCATTTTGGATTACATGCATATCAGCTATATACATACCTAAATATGATTATGTCCTCACGCGGTGGAGACCTGGGGTTCAAGCCCCCGCGAACTCACCATATAACGGTTGCTACAACGAAACGAAACCGCAAGTCCTATCCTATAATTTCAATTTTATCATTATATACCACTATAATTTTTCCATTCAGTTGCTTTATTCTTTCTAACGCGTAAATTAATCGTTCAGCTATAGGACTTGGCAAGGAGGGATGTATCCGAAGAACAATTATACCTGGATGCGTATTTGGAGGGTATCTTAACTCATCAGCAAAATCGCTATCTCTTGTAATTAGTATGAGATTCTTGTCTTTAGCTATCCTTATGATAGTCCTGTCATCTATACCCTGTGGAACGTATTCAACATAGAAGCCTTTCTGTTTTAATAGCCTGTAGATGCTTCTAGGAATGTTCTCGTCAAGCAGGAATCGGTACGACACGCCTCTCCCTCCTAAGTAACTCTGCAGCCAGCGCTATGGCCTCTAGAATCATCTCTCTGTTTAACTGGGGATATTCCTCTAGGATTTCATCGATGCTTATCCCAGAGGCAATCATCTCAAGTACGTCTGCAACTAATATTCGCGTCCCTTTAAACACTGGCTTACCATGACATACGTTAGGGTCTACTGTAATCCACTTGTACCTACGTTCCAAACCTATCCCCGCAACTAGTTATTATTTTAGGATAGATAGCCTTAACTCCTATTATTATTAATTAAAATAAGTAAACCCTCTCGAGACTACTAGTCTTTCCTTCCTTCTCCCGAGCTGGAGCACCCTTTATGATGGAATGATTAATGCTAACAGGATGAGAGGCGGTATGTTGAGATTAAGAGGGAGGGCTATGAATGATGGACTATTAGCTCACTTGAGTATTCAGAGTGTTTTGGTAATTATTGTTTCCCGATGTTTGATATCACTAGTGATTTTAACCAGAATATTCATACTCGGAGCTAATGCATATTGTCAATATGAATCTGAGAATATGATTGTATTCTCACACGGCAGAGGCCCGGGTTCGATCCCTCGCGGACCCATCAATGAACATAGGCTCTACTATCTCTTCGACAGGTTATCCAAGGCGATAGAGTGTTAGGAGCCTCAAGTGCTGTTTAAACTTATGAGGAGGGAGACCGTATTGGCCGTAGGTAGAGAGGAGTTGATATACAGGGAGCTACGTGAGTTAAGGACTATACTAGAGCGTATTGAGGCCTTATTAGAAGAGCGACTTATTGGTATTGAAGAACCCCTACCAGATGAGGCTGAAGCGATAAGAGAGTATGAGGATGAGAAAATGAAAGGAAAAGTGGAGCTTGTTGATTTAGAGGACGTCCTTAGGGAGCTAAAGTGACAAGGTATAGCATCAGTCTCACTAAAAAGGCTTTAAAGCAACTCAGTGGGCTTGATGGGCCCGTTAAAAGTAGGCTTGAAGCCCTAGTTATTACTATGAGATTATGGCTTCTCCGAAAGGCTTGACATTAAGAAGCTGCGTGGTTACAGAAATCATTACAGAATTCGTAATAAGTGATTATAGAGTTCTACTTGAACTAGAAAAACCCAACAAAATAATAGTATACGCAATACTTCCTAGAAAGAAGGCTTATAAGAAATAAAGTATAGTTACCATCACGAAAATATCTTTATCATGTGTATTCGGATTACATGCATATCAGCTATATGAATCTTTTCATATCTGTGCGTTCTCATGGAGCGGGAATGTGCCCCTGTAGCGGTATCCGCGATATCTTATAGGGATTGTGGGGAGTAGGTGTGGTGGCTACGTTATCCTCACTATGCCTTCCTTAGCTCTTCTGAGGTATTGTTGGGCTTCACCTGGTTTAAGCAGGTGTAGTTCGAAGGGGTGGTAGTATGGGAGCTTTAATCTCTCCTCTACCATGGCCTTGATCCTGTTCCTAGACCTGAGGTCTTCGGGTGTGTGGGCAGATACTATCAGTACGTCTACATCGCTTGCGGCTATGTGGTCGCCCCTAGCTACGCTTCCTATAACGTATACTTCGGCGTCGGGGAGGAGCTCCTTAATAGCCTTAGCGATCCTCCCCACCCATGACCTCCAGTTCTTTAAGATCTCTACCCTGCGAAGTAGGGTGTCTGTGTAGCTCATGCCTCCTCACCCAGTACTTTACGGAGTAGCTCAAGTACCTCCTTGACGAGCGCACCGAATCCTCAGCGTCCTCCCTGCCGTACTCCCTCGTAAAGTACCTAGCCATGAGGTACGCGTCCTCAAGCGCTAGTAACCTAGCCCTATTTCGCCGCATGAAATCCTCCACCTCCCTAGACCCCGCAACCCTAGCCACCTCACCCAGCAAGTGCCTAATACTGTGGGTTCTCGGGTAGTCCCCTACGACCTTAAGAAGTACGTGTCTGAGGTACAGCTGGAGGGACTGCTCAGCTAAGAAGCACGCAACATCGTATGAGCCACGCCTTAAGGCATGCTCTGCCTCAATTAGGAATTCCAAGGACCTCTTCCTAAGTAACTCAGCCTCACTCCCACGTAAACTCAAGCACGCACCCATGTTACGATAGGGGACGCTTCATTAATATTTATGGTGAGGTAATGATGCTAAGGACGTAGGGTAAGGAGAAAAACAGGGACAAGGCAGAAATGCGGGACGTCAGCACACGCCTGTGAGCACCTTTGAGTTAGTAAGGTGTCTGCGCGTTTTAGAGTACCATCCTGATTAGCAGCAGGGCCGTGATCTTCAGTAGTTTCTCGGCGATTTTCTTGCCTGTGCTGGTGCCTCTGGTGATGTTCCTGTATAGTGGCTCGATGACTTCGTGGTAGAATCGGTGGTAGCCGTACCGTATGCTTAGTTCGTGGAGCATGCCTAGGTATAGGTCATAGTGGAAGGGTATGGTTAGCCATACCCATGGGTGAGGCAGGAGCAGTAGGCCTATCAGGGGTGGTTTCTTTCCTAATAGGTACCGGCTCCATAGGTGCGTGAGGCTGTAGGATGCGGTTCTGTACAGTCCCTCGCAGGGGGGTATTAGGGCCTTCCATGTGTTGTACTCTATTGGTTGATTAGCTGACTTCATCGTGAAGAACGCCCTGCCGGGTGTTGATAGGTTTGCGTAGGCTGTGAGCTGAGCTGTCAGTTCCTCGAAGACCTTGACGTGTTCCTTGCTGTAGTGCTGGATGCTTAGCCCCTTACTGTTTCTCCAGTTTAGCGCGTGCGTGTATTCATGCGTGACGCATGACTTCAGTAGTTGCCTGAAGACCCTCCTCACACTG
>JALWZB010000094.1 GCA_027002995.1 Desulfurococcales archaeon | reverse complement strand
CGCCGCTAATAGCAAGTCACCGGTAAAGTAGATGGTTAACCCGCAGACGGTCGCAACAGATATTGGCAGGGTTATCAGCGAGCACGCCAAGCCCTTAGCTAGGGCCACATCATACTTCCTCACCGGGAGGTAATAGAGGACTAAGGCACCGGAGCCCTCAGCATAGAAGATGTGGTCGCTCGCGAGGCCGGAGAACGCGCCTAGGAACGACGCCATGAAGAAGACTAGGTAGGTCGCGTGCTTAGCCATGAAGGAGCCCGAGCCCAAAGGCACCGACATTATTATGGGGAGCAGGACTAAGAACAGCATGTTCGCCAACCTCCTAGGCTCCCTTGACAGGAGCTTGACGTCCTTACGGATCATCGCACCTATTAATCCCCTAACCCTCAACCCTACCTCACTAACCACTACCCTCCTCGCAGGACCCGCGCCAGCGGCGACAGAGTACTCAATGCCGCCGAGGAACACGCTGGAGACCCTCCTCCTAGCTAAGATGTAAGCAACCACGGCCAGCAGGACGCTCTCGCCCACCGAACCAAGCATGAGTGCGGGGTTAGACACGCTGAAGAGGGGCCCGACAAAGGGTATGAGCGCGCCCCAAGTACGCAGTACTGGCTCCAAGCTTTTCGCCGCCTCAGCCATTATGGATGATGCCCTGTAAAGGATGAACATCATCATGAAGCTAAGCAACCACGCCACGGTCGACATAAGCCTTAGCGAGGCCCTCCTCCTCACGGCGTAGGAGTAGGAGCCTAGGGCAATCCCTAAGGAGTAGCTGAATGCGAAGACCGCCGCCGCGGCGAAGAGCCCTAGCAGTAGGTACGTTCCCGGCAGGGTACCCTCAACCGCTGCGAGGGTCGAGATGATGAAGAAGGGGATGAAGATGAACGTAAGTGATAAGCCGCCCCAGTATAGGGTGAGGGCCGTTAAGTACGCCTTAAGTATCTGGGAATCGGTTAGGGGGAGGAGACGGAGTAGGTCAACGAGGCCCTCCCTGATGAAGGTGGATGTGAATGGAGTTACCTGCATTAGGGAGAGGGCGAATGCGAAGCCTACGAGCACGGTTAGCGAGATCGAGAACACGTCCGTGGCGGGGACCCCCACCTTACTCACGGTGAGTAGGGGGATCCCTGCCGAGAGCGATACTATGGAGTAGAATACCGCTCCAAGAACGTTCGACTTAATTATCGATACGCTTACCCTACCCTTACCTGAGGGCTTCGCTACGGGGGTGAAGGAGGAGGCGGAGACTCCCCTAAAGCCCCTGTACGTGACCTCCCTAGTCAGGTTCTTCGCTATCCTCAAGGTTAGTGAGTCAGGCATACCCTCAACCCCATGCACCATCACGTGGTTAGTGCCTTGACGAGTTCCTCCACCTCGCTTGAATACCCTGTTAGCTTGAGGTACACGTCCTCAAGCTCCTTCCCGCCCTCAAGGCTCCTCAACTCCTTAGGCGTCCCCTCAGCAACGACCTTACCCTCGTAGATTATCGTTACGTTATCCGCTATCGCCTCAGCTATGGGGAGTATGTGGGTGGAGACCAGCACCGCGGCCCCGGACTCCGCCTTACTCCTTAACCAGGTCTTAACGGCCCTCGCGCTCCCGACGTCAAGGCCGGAGAACGCCTCATCAAGCACCAATACCTGCGGGTCCCTAAGCATTATCGTGGCCAGCATAACCTTCCTCTTATTACCATGGCTCAACTCACCAACTAGCTTGCCAACGTGTTCGTCGAGCCCTAACGCCTTAATTACTGCGGCGAACCTCTCCCTACTAGGCCTGACCCCGTAGACAGAGAGAATGAATTCCAAGTACTCTGTGACCTCCAGAGACTCGTACACGAGGGGATCCTCAGGCATATAACCTACTACCCTCCTAGCTGTTATGGGGTCCTCAGCAGCGTTCACGCCGTTGACCCTCACCTCACCCTGCTCAGGCTTCACTATGCCCACGCTCATCTTGAATAGTGTTGACTTCCCCGAACCGTTCGGGCCTAGGAGCACCCTGACTTCCCCCTCCCTAACACGCAGGTTCACTCCCTTAACGACGGGCTTACCGCCATAGTACTTCCAGACGTTCACATACTCTACGTCAGGCACACTCCCTACCTCGGGACTGAGCTTTTTCTAAGGAGAAATATATCGACCGATATAAAAGCGTTACTGAGCTGAATATCAAACTGTTAAGAGACACTAAAGGCTTAAGAATGCAAGGTCGGGAACTCGCCCACCTGATCCTATGAACTGACGCGCCAGCACCTCACCAGGTGACCACCGCCTACGTCGATTAGCTCCGGCTCCCCACGCTTACAGCGCTCCTCGACGTAAGGACACCTCGGGTGAAGCCTACATCCTGGAGGCACGTTGATGGCGCTGGGTGGCTCTCCAGGCAGTATTATTCTCTTCTTGAGCTTCCTTAGCCTAGGGTCGGGTTCGGGTACTGCTGAGAGGAGTGCTTGGGTGTAGGGGTGCTGCGGGTTCGTGAAGAGCTCCTCCGTGGGGGCGGCCTCAACGATCTTGCCTAGGTACATCACGTAGACGTAGTCACTTATGTACCTCACTACGGAGAGGTCGTGAGTTATTAGGAGGTAGGAGAGCTTCATCTCCTCCTTCAAGTCGGCAAGCAGGTTAAGTATTTGGGCCTGAACCGACACGTCGAGGGCTGACGTGGGTTCGTCGAGAACGACTAGCTTTGGTTTGAGGGCTATGGCCCTAGCTATCGCTACTCTCTGGGCCTGACCTCCGCTTAGGTCGTAGGGGTACCTCCTTAACACGTCCTTGGGTAGGCCGACCTTCGTGAGTAAGTCCTTAACCGTCTCGATAATTTCCTTCTTACTCATGTTCGTGTGCGTTTTGAGGGGCTCCGCAACTATGTCCTCGACCTTCATCCTGGGGTTCAGGGATAGGAATGGGTTCTGGAAGACTGCCTGCACGTTCCTTCTGTACTTCTTCAGGCGCTTGCCCTTAAGCTTAGTTATGTCCTCACCCATGAAGAGTATCTTGCCTGATGTGGGCTCATGCAGCTTCAGTATGCACCTGGCGGTAGTGGTCTTACCGCTTCCTGACTCGCCGACTAGCGCCACCACGGTGTTCTCCTCGATGCTTATGTCTACGCCATCAACCGCCTTAACCCACCCGACGACCCTACCAAGTATGCCTGACCTTATGGGGAAGTGCTTCCTCAGGTTCTTAACCTCGAGCATCGCCACCTTCACTCACCTCCCTTACTTAAGTACTTCACGCACGCTACCCTATGTCCCGGCCTTACCTCGATTAGGGGCGGCATCTCACTGCACTCGTCCCTAGCCTCATCGCACCTGGGCTGGAACGGGCACCCGGGTGGTGGGTGCCTTGGGTCGGGTAACGTGCCGGGTATGTGCCTTAACTTCTGTACCTTAGCGTGGGCGCGGGGCACGCACTCAAGTAACTTCCTGGTGTAGGGGTGTAGGGGGTTAAGGAGTACGTCCTCAACGCTTCCCTCCTCAAGCAACTTACCTGCGTACAGCACAGCTATCCTGTCACACACTTCGGCAGCGACTCCCAGGTTGTGTGTTATGAAGAGCATTGACAGCCCTAACTCCTCCTTGAGCTTCGTCAGTAGGTCAAGTATCTGTGCTTGGAGGGTGACGTCAAGCATCGTTGTTGGTTCGTCGGCTATGAGTAGCTCGGGGTTCGGTGAGAGCGCCACCGCTATCGACGCTCTCTGAAGCATCCCGCCGCTGAGTTCATGCGGGTACGACTTGAGGACCCTCTCAGGATCCGGTAGCCCGACCTTCTTAAGCAGGTCGATCGATATCCTCTTGACCTCCTCCTTATCCTTCACCCCCCTGTGGTGTCTGATCACGTCACCCATCTGCTCGCCTATCGTGAATAGCGGGTTGAAGGTCGCTGCGGGGTCCTGGAATACTATCGATACCTTCCTACCAACATACTTGCTTAGGTCGTCGCCCTTCAACTTAGTCACGTCCTCGTCCCTAAACAGTATCTGGCCCGAGACCCTTGCGTTGGGGGGTAGGGCGTGCGCTACCGCCAGCCCTATTGTTGACTTACCGCTGCCTGACTCACCCACTAAGCACACGGACTCCCTCTCCCTAATCACTAGTGAGACGTCCCTGACCGCGTGCACGATTCCTGTTAGCGTGTAGTACTTGATGGTGAGGTTCCTTAACTCAAGAACGGGTTTCCTCCCGTCGGCCCCCGACATGCTTCATACCCCCTTCATTATTAGGGCCTTCCTGAGCCTCGGGTCCATCGCCTCCCTGACGGCGTCGGCTAGTAGGTTGAAGCCCAGCACGGTTATCACGATGGCTAGGCCGGGGAAGAAGGAGATCCACCACGCCCTGTTGATTGACTGCCACCCCATGCTGACCAGTAAGCCCCACTCAGGGGTTGGTGGCGGGACACCTACCCCAAGGAAGCTCAGGCCTGCTGCCTCGAGGATCGCTGACCCCATATCTAGGGCTGCCTGCACGGTTATGGGTGTGAGGGCGTTGGGGAGGATGTGCTTGAACATTATCGTTAGTGACCCTAACCCCATCACCCTAGCGGCGTCCACGTAGGGTAAGCTCTTTATGGAGTTCACCTGCACGAATATTAGCCGCGCGTACCACGGCCACCACGAGATGGCTAGCGCGACGATCGTGTTCGTTAAGCCCCTGCCGAGCGTGGCTGCCAGCGCTATCGCTAGTAGGAGGGGTGGGAAGGCAAGGAACATGTCAGTTACTCTCATGAGGGCCGTCCCGACCTTACCCCCAACGTACCCTGCAATCAAGCCTACCGGTATCCCTATGAGGAGGGCTAAGCCCACAACACCTACGGCGATCATTAGGGAGAACCTAGTGCCTAGGAGGACCCGGTTGAACATGTCCCTGCCATACTCGTCCGTGCCGAAGGGGTGCTGAGGGGATGGCGGGAGGAAGCGGTCCTTCACGTTGTACGCTATTCCCCACGCCTCCTCGGGCCTCGTCAGTATGTAAGGGGCTATGAGGCCCACGATGACGAACGTGACGACTATTATGAGGCCCAGCATGGAGACGGGGTTCCGCCTTATCAAGCGGAACATTATCCCAAGTTCCGATGGGGATGACATCACAGCCTCACCCTCGGGTCAATTATTGCGTGAATTATGTCCACGACCATGTTGATGACTGAGTAGAATATCGCGACGATCACGATCACCCCCACGATCGCTGGGTAGTCGAAGCTGAGGAGCGACATCGCCGCGTAGAACCCTATGCCGGGCCACACGAAAATCAGCTCAACCATGAACGCACCTATTATCGTGTAGCCGAAGGACAGGCCCAGCGAAGCTATTACCGGCGCTATAGCGTTCTTCAACGCGTACTTAAACGTAACTAGCTTCCCCGGCAAGCCCCAAGCCTTAGCCGCCCTAATGTACTGCTCGTTCAGAACCTCAACCATTAACGCCCTAGTCATCCTCGCGCAGAGGCTCATCGGGTAGAGGGACAGCACCGTTGCCGGGAGTATCATGTGCCTTAACACGTCAAGGAACACGGGTATGTTACCCTCGATTAAAGCGTCAAGCAAGTAGAACCCCGTTATGGGGTGGAACCCCGTTCTGAGGACCAGTATCTCATCAACGCGTTTCGCCGCCGGCAGTATGTGGAGCCAGCTCCCGAAAACCAACTGCACGATGAGGGCTAGCCAGAATACGGGGACTGATGCTCCGAGAACCGTTAATACCCTTATTATGTGGTCGGCGAGCCTGTCCCTCCTTAACGCGGCGTAAACGCCGAGGGGTATGCCGATGACGATGGCTATGATGAAGGCAACTATGACTAGCTCAAGCGTGGCCGGCAACGCTGATAAGACGTCATGCAGTACCGGCGACCTCGTCCTCCACGAAACACCCCAGTCACCACGGACGAAGTTAAGTAAGTAGTAGTATAGCTGGACGTATATTGGGTCGTTTAAGTGTAGCTCCCTCCTAGCCTTCTCTATCTGCTCCATGGTTGCGTGGGGCCCGGCCCATAGGAGCTCCGGGTGTGCAGGTATCAACCTAGTTATTACGAAGGTTATGATAAGGACGCCGAAAACAACGAGGATGAGGAGCGCGATCCTCTTCACAATGTATTCCTTACTCACGGGCATGACTCACACACCATCACGGTCTCCTCACGCACTGATGTGGGGGTGAGGGGCTTAAGGAAAAATCAATTGCTCAGCCCTTACCTAGGGTTACCCGCCAGCCTTAACGTGCAGTACCTGCGCGAATATCACGGTCGGGTAGGCCGGGTTGATTGCTGCCTGCAGGTTACCTATGTTCGCCCTTGCTACCCTAATGTCGACCATGTCCCAGAGCGGTACTGCGGGTACGTCTTCGTAGAGTATCTTCTGGGCCTCGTAGTAGAGGTGCAGGGCCTTGGCCTTGTCTATGCCTTCGTAGTAGTGGGCTTCCTCAATGAGCTTGTTGAACTTCGGGTTGGCGTAGTAGCAGAGGTCGAAGGACTTGCTCTCATTGTCGAACATGTTGTAGAGGAAGTCAAAGGGTGTTATGTAGGTTGGCCACCAGTAGAATATGAAGAGGTCCTGAGCCGCCTTCGAGTTATTCCACCCGCTCTGAGCGAGGGACCACTGCTCCTGCCAGCTCATAGGCCTTATCTTAACAGTTATCCCTATCTTCGCTAGGGACGCCTTAATTAGCTCGGCAGTCCTCTGCTCGTAGATGTCGCCTGCGGTGTAGGTGAGGAGGAGCGGCCTTGGCAGGCCGTTCGGGTACCCGGCCTTAGCCAGCAGCTCCTTAGCCAACGTTAGGTTGTAGGTGTAGGTCAGGTTGTCGAAGTGACCCCACATGCCGTGAGGTATGGGTCCGCTTGCAACCTTAGCGAAGCCACTCCTAGCTACGGTCACTATGTCCTCGTATGGTATGGCGTGCGCTATCGCCCTCCTCACGAGCACGTTGTCCAGCGGCGGCTTCCTAGTGTTGATGAGCATAAGTAGGTTCTGGAATGACGGTGACGTCACTACCTGTAAGTTCGGGTTCTTCTTCAGGGTCTGCACATCCTCCAGAGGCACGTACTCAGCTATGTCTATGTCTCCTGACTGGACCATCCTCTCCTGCGTGACAGCGTCCTTAACTATCTTAATTATGAATACGTCGGGCGCGCTATCCGACTTCATCGGATAATCGGCGAGCTTCCAGCCCCACCAGTCCTTGAACTTCTCGAGCACGACCTCATTCTGCGGGTCCCACTTCACTAGTCTATAGGGCCCTGACCCGTCGTCGTGGCCAGCGTTGAACCAGTCAGCAACTTTCTTGTCGGTAGCGTTCTTAGCGCCAGCTAACTCAACTACCTTCGGGCTGAAGATCCATGCTCCGTAGGATGACGCAGCTATCTTGTCTAGTGGTGCGGGGTACTTAAGTATGAAGACCACTGTGTATTTGTCGGGCGTCTTAATCTCCTTTACAGGATCCCAGATGAATGCAGCTCCCTGTCCGAGCTTGATCGTCCTCTCAATAGAGAACTTAACTGCCTGCGCAGTGACGGGCGTGCCGTCGTGGAACTTAGCGTCATGCCTTAGGTGGAAGGTCCAGACAGTCCCGTTCTTGCTTACTTCGTAGCTCGTGGCTAACGCAGGTATTATCTTATCGTGTATGGGGTCATACCACAGGAGTGGCTCATATACTAAGCACATCCATAGGATGGAGTTCGAGAACTCCGTGCTAGGATCAGCTGTAGTCATCTCCGAGAGTGACGCGTACACCACCACGGTCTTCCCTGAGGGCTTAGTCGTTGAGGTGGAGGAGATCGTGGGAGACGCTGACGTAGTTGAGGACGTCGATGATGTGGTGGGGGACGCTGAGATCGTGGGCGATAGAGCCGTGGTTGATGTTGATGTGGGTCTCTGTGCCATATAGTACGCGGCGGCCGCAATCACACCTATTATGATTACTATGGCTATCACGGCGGCTACGGCTTTTGATATCCCTTTCCTATGTAGAGGTATGAACACTTCGAATACACCCACCGATTTTTCCAATATTGGGAGAGAGTAATTAAATTTTTTGGATGAGTTACACAAAATGTGGCGTGTATTAATCAGATAGTACAAATTCTTTCTAAAAAATTTTCAAGCTAAATCAACTTATCTTCGGTGCTCTCTGTAATTTTGGTTTAAGTTGTTTAATCATATTTAATCAAGAATAAAAATTTTAAGTGTAGTAAAGTTACTTACTTATTAACCGTTTTATGAAAACGTGATTGTAAACACAAGTTTTTATCGCTCACTTACATGATTTAGTAAGTGCCTGAAATCGCTTGATCGCGTGAGGTGGTGCGTATATGTGGCTGTGTTTCAGTCCCGCAACCACTAGCGCCTCAGTCACCTTGAACGTCGTTATTGTTGGGTCCACTACAGGAACCCTTAACCTCCTCGAGAGTTCCTGAGCCATCCCTACCATGCCGCCGCACCCGAGCACTATTACCTCAGCGCCGTACTCCTCGACCGCGCGCCTACCTTCCTCTTCCAGCGCCTTCAGTGTTGCTGTCTCGTCCTCCCTGAGTTTCAGCACGGGTAAGTTGATGCCGCCGGCGTACACGACCCTGTCGAGTAGCCCTAGCTCGGCGGCTCTGCGCCTGTAGATCGCCTTTGATTCCCTACCGGTTGAGATTATCGCTATGCTGAAGCCCAGCATTAGTGCTGCGGTTATCGAGGTCTCCCCAATGCCTAGGACTAGGGCGTCACGCACAACCTCACGTAATGCCTTAACCCCGGGGTCGTCGAAGCAGTTAATCATTACTGCGTCATACTTTTCCCTACCACTGAGGAGTTCGCGGGCAACAACCTCCACCACGTGCCTCTCGGCTAGTGCCTTGTCGAACTCCGACTCTATGGTTTCCGGGCCCTGTGGAAGTGACTTAACAACTATTTCCGTGCCTGGGTTCGCTACCTGCTTAAGGTGCTTTAAAGTCAGTTCATCCCATATGGGAGTGCCTACGGGATTTATTACGAGAATTTTCATGTCCCATCACTAACGTTTAATAATATTACTTAAGGAGTAAAAAGTTATTTCCTAGTTCCAGGAAAAGTATTCGGGGGTTTAAACCCGATGTGGGAGATCAAGTCCATGGACGAGGCACGCAAGTTAATTCTCGGCGCAACAATCCTCGGTACGGGAGGGGGCGGCGACCCTGGGGAAGGGCTTAACCTCATGCGTGAAGTTCTCGAGAAGGGCTTAAGAGTCGAGATAGTTAACCCGGAGGAACTGCCTAAGGACGTGGTCGTGGTTCAGCCGTACTTTGTCGGGTCGGTTGCGCCGGGTCTTAAGACAAGGAAACCCGTCAAGATTAAGGACCCGATCAGGAGGGCTGTTGAGGAACTTGAGGCGTTCCTAGGCAAGAAGGTTGGGGCGGTAGTGGCTACGGAGTTAGGCGGTGCCAACACGCCCGCCGCCCTCAACATCGCGGCCAAGCTCGGCGTACCCGCGATCGATGGTGACTTAATGGGTAGGGCAGGGCCGGAGCTTCATCAGTGCACTACGCACGTGTACGGCATACCCATGACCCCCTCAGCCATGGTTACTGAGACTGGCGACGTCGTCATAGTTAAGGAGTACGCCGACATAGACGACTACGAGGCCATAGCTAGGTACCTCTCGGTGCTTGGCGGGAGGTTCTCTGCCGTCGTCGACGCCCCCATGACTCCTGAGCAGGCTGGGAAGGCGGCGGTTAAGGGCACGATAAGCCTCTGCATGCGCGTAGGTGATGCCGTGCTTAAGGCAAGGGAGGAAGGGAAGGACCCCGTGCAGGCGGTTGCGGACGTGCTTGGCGGGTGGGTGATATTCGAGGGCGTGGTTAAGTCCTACGAGTGGAGGGATGAGGAGGGCTTCCTGAAGGGAGAGATCGTAGTTGCGGGTAAGGGTAGGTTCGAGGGTAGGGAGTTCAAGTCGTGGATCATGAACGAGCACATAATGGCTTGGCTGGACGGCGAACCCATAGTCATGCCTCCTGACCTATACATGTTCCTGAGGCCTGACGGCGAACCAATAACTAACACCGTGCTTAAGGTCGGTGATGAGGTCAGGGTAGTCGCGGCTAAGGCACCTGAAGTGTGGAGGACTGAGGAGGGACTGAAGTACTTCGGCCCCAAGCACTTCGGCTTCAACTACGACTACGTGCCGGTCGAGGAACTCCTCAAGAAACACGGGGTAATATAGGGGTGAGTGAATCACGCCCGCAGATAAAGTAAGGGTGCTGGTGATAAACCCGGTCGGGCACCCGAAGTGGGACGAGGTAGATAAGACCATCTACGAGTCCTTCGCCTCCCCAAACACTGAAATCACGGTCAAGTCGTTTCCGGAGGGCCCACCCAGCGTCGAGGATCCTGAAGCCCACGCATGGGTGGAGCACCTAGTGGTTAAGTACGGGCTAGCGTGGTTCAGGCAGGCTGAAGCGGAGGGGAAGCCTTACGACGCTATAATACCTAACTGCTTCTTAGACCCTGGGGCAGAGAACCTCAAGGCCTTAGTGCCAGTGCCCGTCGTCGGGCCCTGTGAGGCGTCCTTAGCCCTAGCTAAGGTCCTGGGGTCCAGGCGGGCGGCCGTGGTTACCGTAGGTAATAAGGCGTTATGGATGATTGAGGAACGCGTTAGGAGGGCGGGGTACGGTGACCTTGTCAAGAAGGTTTACGGCATAAGGTTAGGGGTGCTTGACCTAGACAAGGACAGGGAAGTGACGGTTAAGGAAGTTATCAGTAAGGCGAAGGAGGCGTTGAGGGACGGGGCGGACACCGTGATACTCGGATGCACCGGGCTAGCGGGGCTAGCGAAGGAAGTTAAGGAAGCCATTAAGGCACCAGTCATAGATCCCGCTGGAGCCGCAGTTAAGGTTGCTGAGGCCTTAGTGAGGATAACTAAGCTCTGAAGTTTTTATGAATTCCATTCCTACCGGTATTGTGCAGTGATTAAGGTTTTTAGTTAGCGGTACACATAACTACGTAGTGCAGTACACCTCAGGTGGCCTAACTTGATATTGACGCGCTCGAGCCTGGGCTTATGGGATAAGGTGGCGCGGAGAGTTTTCAAGTCGGTGTATAGGCGTGAGGATGACGAGGTTGTGAGGAAGTCGATAGTGGAAACCCTGACGGAGAGTGATGTTGCCCTATACATACATATCCCCTTCTGCACCGGTACGTGCTGGTTCTGTCCTTACGCTAGGTTCCCCATACAGCGTAGCCAGCTTGATGAGGTCATATCGAAGTACGTGGTAAACCTTAGAAGAGAAATTAGGCTCTATGGGGAGCTCCTAAGGGATTTAAGCCTTAACGTGATTGACGTGCACGTTGGCGGCGGAACCCCTAGCCTAGTGCCTGGGAGGTACTGGAGGGAGATTATTCAGGAGTTAACGTCGGCTTTTGACGCGAGACCTGAGGTAGCTATCGAGGCTAACCCAGAGGACCTACTTGACGAGTCAAGGGTTTATGACCTAGTGGATGCTGGCGTGACGGAGTTTAGCGTAGGTTTCCAATCATTTCATGACGACCTCCTAGCCAGGCTAGGGAGGAGGCACAGCGCTAGCGACTCCATCAAGGCACTCGACAATCTCAGGTCGGCGGGCGCGAGATACGTGAATATTGACCTCATGTACATGATACCCGGTGAAACGCTGGAGGAATGGATCGAGGATCTCAGTAAGGCAACCACCCTAAAGCCTGACGAAATCACGTGCTACCCCACCCTCGTCCTCGAGAACAGTATCGGGTATAAACTAATTAAGCAGGCCAAAATCCCGGAGCAACCAGACATGAAGACCTTCAAGAAGATGATGTACGCTGCGGAAGACTTCCTCACGGCCAGAGGGTACATTGGGCAGGAGATATATGGATACACACGCACACGCGACTGGAAGTACGTCACAGTCAACTATGAGATGGAGGGACCCCTCCTAGGGTTCGGCGCGGGCGCCATGAGCTTCACGGGAGGGTACGAGTACCAGAACTTCTGCTCCGTCGAAGAGTACTACGAATACATCAGCAAGGGTAAGTTACCCGTTGCCTTCTCCCGCCGAGTGACTGTGGAGGAGAGGGCAATAAGGTACGCCACATGCAGGCTATTCATCTGCAGAAGCCTAAGCAAGCGCCACTTCAAGGACAAGTTCGGCAGGGAATTTAATGAACTCATAGGCAGGACCGGCTTCAAGTGGTTCCTAAGCATGCTGAGGGTCTCAGGCGACATCACGGAGGATGAGGAGAGGATATCACTAACACGTAAGGGCCTATTCACAGCCCATAAGATCGCGTGGGCATTCGTGCTTAATGTCCCCTGCAGAATGGTTGAGGAATGCCTCAAAAGACCGACCCCAGAGAACATCACCATACCTTAAGCAACACGTGACCCCCTGCGAAGCCCGTACCATTGTCACGGCTCATTGCTTAAGTTCAGGGGTCATGCCGTAGTCAATAACCCTTTTAAGTGCTTACGCATAGCACCGCCCACGTAACTCCTAACGGAACCTGTGCCTTGGCTAGACACTTGTTTTAGCCTGCACTCCACAGTAACTCATCCTGCCCCCACTTAAGGAAGCCAGTAGCTACCCATGCCTGGCACGCGTTACTCTTAGTTTAACATCTCACTCAGAAGCCACACTTATTACCCTGCCTAACTCGGGCGGCTAACACTATGGGGGTGTATTAGCATAATGCTATAAGGGAAACCTAATTAACACCCCCGAACCCTCACGCACGACGCGTAAGTCTTAAACCTCTAAGAGCCTAGATACTCAAACAAGTAAATAGCCCTTTAATGAGCCCTCAGACATATTCCCGTGGTGGGATGGATGTCATCAAGCATCGTTAAGACCCTCACATGCGTTGCTGTGGCCGGCGCGTTCTTCATAGCGGCGGTTTACTACGGCTTCAAGCCCTTCTTCCTGGTCGCCGCGTTCTTTGACTGGCTACCCCTACCTACGGGGTGGATGAGGGTAAGTGGGCCCTCAAGACCGCCGTTGGTTAGGCGCGCGGGCATGATCCACGGCATCGTAACGGTTGTTGCTTACGTCATAGGCATTGCTTGGTTAATCATCACTAGCGTGGGCCCCGTTAACTTGGGCTTCGTTTTCCTCGAGGTGTGGTTCCTCGCAGTGATTACGGGTGCTTACGCCACGTCCGTAGCCTGCGGTGGTTGAGGAGTGCCGTGCGTTATTGATTGACTAGTTCGCGGGCCTTCCTCAGCACTATCTTCGCTAGGACGTTCGTGGGTAGCCCGCCCTCCTCTAGGAGGAGCTTATGGAATAGGGTGTTGCTGAACCTCGGCCCGAGGATCTTCTTGACCTCCTCCCTCAGTGCCTTGATCTTCCTTTTGCCGTAGTTATACATTAACTGGTATGTCGGGTTGAGGGTGTACCTCAGCACCTCGCCCCTAGCGCCGTCCTCAGGTAGTAGGGCGTCCTTAGCTAACTTAGCCACGCCCTCCTCGTAGCTTAGGTTCATCGTGTGTAGCTCCACGTCCAGGTACACCCTAACAGCCCTCCAGAGGGCGTCGTGCCACACCTTAAGCTCGTAGAGGGGCGACCCCTCTATGCCTGCCTCCAGCATTAACTCCTCGCAGTAATGGGCCCACCCCTCAACCAGGTCCGTGGCGTTCGCGAATAACGCGCGCCTAGGATGCTTCGCCGCTAGCTTAGCTATGACTAGTTGCGTGTGGTGCCCTGGGTACGCTTCATGCACTATCGTGTTTAGGGCGTCGTAGTAGTTCCTGCTGGCTAGGGCCTCGGGGGTGGGTGGCGGGGTGAGTAGGTACGTGCCTGTGAGGGAGGGGCTGAAGGTTTCTGGAGGCATGTAGGCGGCGAACGGTATGACGGGCCTTAAGTACTCGGGGGTCTCAACGATCCTCACGCGCTCACCCTCCGGCAACTCCACCATCCCTTCCCGCCTCACGAACTCCCTTACCCTAGCTATTAGCTCGCCGTACTTCCTGAAGTACTCACTGACGCTATCACTTATTTTCGCGTTGTTCAGCATTCTCAGGGCTTCCTCGACGCTGCCTGCCCCCGCCCTCCTCGCGGCGTCCTCCATTAGTGACCTGTACCTGCGTGCTTCCTCGTACCCGACCCTCCTTAACTCCTCCGGGCTCTCCTCGATGAACTGTAGTTTGAGGAGCTTCGTGAATAACTCCCTCCCGAGAGGCTTGAAGCCTGGCTCCGCCTTGCTGGTTAGTGCCTCAACCTCCTTCAACGCAGCGTTAATCCTCTCGCCAGCCTTAACCGCGGCTTCCTCAAGCTCCGCATCCCCAACCTTCCTCGCTAAGGTCTTCACGGACTCCAGAAGCGTTAAGGAGCCCTTACCAGCGACTAACGCGTAGCTTAGCCAGAGTGCGTAGGGCTTCCTCACCGCCCTCACTGAGGCTAGGACGAACTTGTCGACCTGCCTTAACCTGGACTTGAGGGCCTCCACCCTATGCTCATTAGGTAGGGACTCATCCATGAGTAGGGGGAATAGTGCCTCACCTAAGCTAGGGATGCCTGCCGGGAAGGACTCCCAGGTAGGCCAGTCCTCTAGGCGAATTAGCATCGCCTTAAGCCAGTTCAGGATCACCGGGTAATCCACTACGCGCTCGCCGCTCAGGGCTGAGGGGTCCACGCCCTCAAGCTTCCTCACGTACTTCTTCACTAGACCCGTTACCTCAAGCACGGCGTCCCTGCTGAGGTCCGGGACTAGGTGGTCATACTGGTGCAGACCCAAGGAGGTGGCGGTGAAGGGCTCACGCTTAAAGAACTCACGCATTAAGCTATCCACGAGCTCATCGAATAGGTCGTCCTGCGAGGTAACCATTCACGGCACCCCATAACGAAGTTCACGCACCCTTAATAACGGTCTCTCAAAACCATTGGGGAATCATGTTAGAGAACAATTAATAAGGGCGTTAAATCAATGGTGATGCGCTTGAGCCCCGATGGTAGGGAGGAGGTGGCTGGGTGGGCGATAATACTTAAACTTCAAGAACTATGTGATGACACCCCAATACATAAGTGCTTAGGCAAGTTAAGCGCCATATGCCCGCCTAAACACTACTCAGAACTCATGGGTTTCTTCGGCGCTTAAGGTGCTGACCGCATCATAACTTAGTAACGTATTTTTCCGTGAACCAGGTTCTTCACATAAAACCCTTCATACGAGAATGAGGTCAGGGGAACGCATTGACCCACACCTCCAGGTTCGGCATCCCCCTCGGCGATGCTGTGCGGTGCGGGGTGTGTGAGCGTAGGTGCGTCCTTAAGCCAGGTGCGTGGGGTTTCTGCGGCAACTACGTTAACGTTGATGGTGAGCTGGTGCTGGGGAGTTACGGCTGGTTGAGTGCTGTTGAGGTTAGGCCTGCTGAGGTTAAGCCCTTCTTTCACTACTGGCCGGGTTCGAGGGCGCTAACCTTCAGTGGGTGGGGATGCAACTTCACGTGTCCCTGGTGCCAGAACTGGCACCTCAGCAAGGTCAGGTTCGGGCGTGGAGGGCGTGGGAGGGGTAGTTACTTCCATCCCAGTGAGTTGGTTAGGTTAGCCCTCACGGAGGGGGTTGAGGGGTTATGCGCTAGCTTCCACGAGCCGGGCGTGATCCTGGATTACGTGCTGGATGTGTTTGAGGAGGGTTCTAGGCATGGTCTCTACTGCTGTGTCGTGACTAACGCATTCTTCACTCTGGACGCGTTGAGGGCCCTCCTCGACGCTGGGTGCGACGGGTTCAGCATCGACGTTAAGGGGTGTCCTGAGACCTACGCTAGGTTCATGGGTGCTAGGGGAGGTGAGGAGGTCGTGTTGAGGGATGCTGAGTACGTGCTGAGGGAGGGTGGACACGTTGAGGTGGTTTTCCTCGTGGTTCCCGGGGCTAATGACTCGCGTGAGTGTGTTGAGTGGGTTCTGAGGGAGGTTAAGGAGAGGTTAGGTGATGACGTGCCCCTACACGTAAACAGGTACTTCCCGGCGTACAGGTACTCCGAACCACCCACCCCTCTCGAGACCCTAGCGTGGGTTAGGGAACGTGCGAGGGAACTCGGGTTCAAGTACGTTTACGTGGGTAACGTCTGGGGTGGGGAGGAGCTAGTCAATACCTACTGCCCGTCATGCAGTGCCCTACTCATACGGAGGCATCACTACGGGGTTAGTGAGGTTAACCTCAAGGTGGAGGGCGACGGTTATGTGTGCCCGGAGTGCGGGTTCAGGA
>JALWZB010000093.1 GCA_027002995.1 Desulfurococcales archaeon | reverse complement strand
GCGCTATCTTCGCGTTCTCAACCCTCCTAGGCATACCCGGATGCACAACCTCCTTATCCAACACAATACCATAAATCAACTTAGTATCAGCAAGAGACGCTCCCTTCTTTTTCTCAATCTTCACGTTATCGAGCCTGACGTTGTAGGTACCATCAGGCCTTCTCTCAGCCACTCGCAAGGCAGCATCAATCGCTATGTTAATCATCATGTCAATTAAGTCCGGTGTCGCTAGGTACTTGCTCGCTAGGGTTGAGTAGACCACACGGTACAGTGACTTCTTGGTCTTCTCATAACCTTCCTTAGTCTCAATATCACCAACTTCTAACTTAGTGCCTATCTCATCAAGTATCTCTAAGGCTTTGTTCATGGCTTTCTTGTAGCCCTCAATTATTATTGTCGGGTGTATGTTCTGGTCAAGTAATGCTTCCGCCTTACCAAGTAACTCGCCTGCAAGAACTACAACCGATGTGGTGCCATCGCCAACCTCAGCATCAACCGCCTTAGCCGATTCCACTAAGAGTTTAGCGGCTGGGTGCTGTACCTCCATTTCCTTAACTATTGTGGCACCGTCATTAGTTACGGTAATGTCGCCAAATGAATCTACGAGCATCTTGTCTAAGCCCCTAGGACCTAGGCTAGTTTTCAGAACCTCAGCCAGCGCCCTAGCGGCTATGATGTTGTTCCTTAGGGCCTCGCGCCCATACGTCCTCTGAGTTCCTTCCTTTAGTATCACTACAGGAACTCCATAGAGTGCAACCATGAACTCACCCATTAGTTCTAGGAGAACCACTTCTATATAAACTTTAGGAGCAGGGTAACCGAAAGCTTTAATTACCCCTTCCATGTAGGGGGTGGCGGGAATATTTCATGCTTCCAAGCGTTGAGTCAGTATTAGAATCATATGAGCAGGAAGTACTTGAGAAAGGGGATATAGATAGTGCTAACTTCTTCGTTGCTTTGCTTTGCGGTTACGCTGCTTATCTATGGAAGCACAAGCTCGTGAGCGCCGAAGATCTGCAGGAGTACTTTGATACGTTAAGGGAGGAGATTATTGAGGGACCAGATTACCTGAATCCCTACGTCATGGAGTTAATGAGTATAATAGCTCAAGGTCTTACTGACGCGTCATTTGAGGAGTTCAAGAACAAGTTACGTATGGTGCTGAAAGAGGATCGGCTAGATATCCTGGAGGTATAGGGTCCTCTTGAACGTTGACAATAGGCTATGTGATGTATGCAAGCGGAGACCCGCTGTATATCTTAGACGGGACTCAGGAGAGAAGTTATGCGTTTACTGTCTAAGTAGGTCCTTAGTCAAAAGAATTAGGAGAGGAATCTCTAGGTCTATAAGGTTAAGGTACGGAGCGTTAGTTGCTGTTCTTGCTTTAAAAGAAAGAATAGTGGAGAGTCTAGTGTTAGCGGAGATGGTTAGCTTAATTGAGGAGAGGTATGGAGGTCACGTACTAGTTCTTGCTTTGGATCATGCGGTATCGCAGGTTATGCATGCAAAGCTTGCACGGAGGATACCCTTAATTTACCTTGCCGTTAAGGCGGAGGAGGGAATGAAGTCCTTCAGCTTACCGGGAATCATAAATTCCCTCACACCAAGGCTACGGAGCATGGGCTTCAGAATTGATGCCATCCTAACACCTCTAACCCTAAATGATTTTTTCGAGATCCAGCTCCAATCTCTTCTTGCGAATGCAACGTTAGCAGGGGAGGTTAGTCCGTTACCCAGAGTTGTTGGGCAAAGTGTTATAGTACACCCCATGGGTAACATATTACGTCAGGACGTATACGCGTACGCGTTCTTTAAGGGAATGCTTGATCATTTAAATGATGCACTATCCGGTATCCGCATAGTCAAGGACAAGTGCATCACCCCAGTACTAAAGAGTATTTCGGCAGACTTCTCCGAACATCACCCTGAGCTCATGTTTAAGTTCGTCGAGACTATGGCTTCACTCACGCTAATGATAACCAATAGGGAAAGTACATGGGAGTCTCAGAGTAGCTCAGCCTAATCATTAGCTACCTGATCATACCGCTACTATTCATCATTGACTTCTCCGGCGTAGCCCATACTTATGCAAAACAACACAGCTTATTATAGTTGACTTAAGAATAGCTAGTGGTGCGTTAGGAAATGCCTCTCAGAGAGAACTTAATAGATGCAAGGTTTGTCGGTCGTGAAGTAACTATCTATGTTATGGGGAAGGATGAACCAATCAAGGGATTAATAGATGAGGTGGCTAGGTACGAAATAGGTGTTCGGTCAGAGGGCTCGCCAGTGGTGATCTTCAGGCATGCAATACTATACGCCGTTGCTGAGGCCACAGAGCTACATGGGTACAGTAATGAGCAATTGAGGGACACGGTAATAGACTCTGACATGGTTGGGAGTGATGTGGAGGTGTACTTAGTAAATGGGCTGAGCTTTCAGGGGAAGTTAATGAAGGTTACAAAGTATGAGTTAGGATTCAGGATAGAGGATAAGGGGTACATAGTCCCTAAGTCCAGCATAGCGTACATAAAGTTCACAATGTGAACTAGGGTAAATTAAGTCAATTACTGTTCTTCATTATCTTTAATCATGCGGAACCTTATGAGCTTAACTTCTGTCCTGTCTGTGATCCTGCTCCCATAGATTCTCTTAAGGGCCTTCACGAGTTCCTCCCTATTATTGAAGCCGTCGATCCTAGCATCTTCATCAGTTAACTCGCGAACCTTTTTTACTTCGACATCCTCGATCCTTGCAACCCCTAGTCGAACCCTGCCAGCAACTATCTCAACTTCATCCCCCTTCTTGAGGGTGCTGGAGAGTCTTATCGTCGATGTCTTCGACCCCTTAACTATGCCTTCCCCATACTCTTTTTTGAACATTAACTTTCTACGGCGCTTCCCCATGCATAGCCCCTAGCGTCTTTATAAATTGAGGAGGCAATATACTTTACCGCGTGGTGCAGTAAGAATGAAGCTATTTAAGAAGCTACTAATGTCTGGCGAGGAGGAACTGTTCAGTAAGCTAGCGAAGCACGTAGACCTCTCCTTAAAGTCCATGCTAATCATAGAGAGACTACTTAAGGGCGACATAAAAGACCATGAGATGGAATCCTTGATAGTCGAAGTAATAACTTACGAGAAGCACGGCGACAAGATAGCGGCTGAATTAACGGAAATGGTGACCCACGGTGCAGTGCCTGTGGCACTCTTGGGTGACATAGAATTCTTGATAGACAGGATAGATGACATACTTGACCTAACATACTTTATAGCGATGGAGTACGGTAGGGCCTTTAGAACCGGAATATCGGGAACAGAACACGCGAGGAGCATGTACAAGGAAATACTTAAAGTAACCGTCATTGCAGCTAAAGCTTTAGAAACACTCAAGGAGGAACTAGAAATCGCTCTCGAGGACTTCAATAAGCTCCAGGAGTTAGATGATGTAATTGACGTTTATGAGGACAGGGTCGATGAGATGAAGAATGCTATCCTTGATAAACTGTATAGCTTAGGCCCTGAGATAAGTGCCATAACCTTTAATCACTTGCTTGAGATGATTAAGAGCTTGGATACTATAGTGGATGCTTGCGAGGATGCCTCACACCTGTTGATTAGGGTTATTAGCTCAATGCGATACTAGTGAAGCTCTTAGTAAAGTCCGATGCTATATGATAGTAACAATGGTTGGTGAGTACCATGCAGGTGGTGCTTCAAGCACTACTACTAACCGCAGTAGCGATAGCTGTTGGAAATAATATGGGCGTCATTGCTGGACCGGCCGCGGGTTCTAGGATATTAAGGCGAACCACGATCTCCGCTTTAGCGATAGCCGGGCTTAGCTTGGGGTATCTGATTGAAGGTTGGAAGTTCCTGGGGGGTGTAAGCCTTCCAAGAAACGCTATAGAAGCATCGTTCACTCTGGCGATAATCATACTAGTGATGCTCACGGTCAGCGGCTTCGTCACATCCATAACGCAGGTCTTTGTTGGTATTTACATAGGTTACTTACTCACGTATGGTTTCGAAGCAACGAGTGAGATCCTTAAGATACTGGGTTTCTGGTGCGTAACTTTCTTAGCGTCCGTTATCGTAGCCTTTCTCTTTGTTAAGCTCATAGCTTCACGAAAAAACGGGATAATTAGCAGTTTGCTTGCACTTAAGCTTGCGAGCATAGTGATGGTGTTCATCACTGCCTACACCTTGGGTGCGAACACCATAGGCTTTGTAGTGGCGTTTGCTGGCCAGAGTACAGGTGACTTGCTCACCGTGGCACTCACGATATCCGGTATAATCGTAGGCGTGCTGGTGATTCAGGGTCGACACGGGGTCACTAAGTTAGGCTCCGGATTCTATGGATTAAGGTACACTAGCTCAGTAGCTCCCTATGTCTCAACTCTAATACTGACTGAGATAGGTACTCAGTTCTCCATACCGCTCCCAATGTCTATCTCCATATTCTCCGGTATGTTGGGGACAGCACTAGCTATGAGGCTCAGGTTGATAAGTAGACGTAGGGTAGCAACGTACATAATGCTTAGTTGGGTATTGCCACTGATTCTCTCAATCGTGCTCTCTTACATAACCTTCAAAGTACTTTACCTTGGACGTATTCAGTGAAGCTGATAAGCGGGACTCCCGGTATTCTTTCAAAATGGCTTCTAAATCTGCGTAAGTTAGCTCCCTTTGCCTCATCATCTCTTCCTTAATTCTCGCGACCTCCTCCTCAGCCGCACGCAATCTGCTGAGCGTCTCTGAATCTACGGCAACCAAGCTCGGACTCACGTCCCACACCTCCCGGGCCGTCGTTGCTGGTATTAGGTACTCCTTTACAAGGAGTTCAGAATCTCTCTCGCGACCCGGCGGCAATACAACCTTCCTCGAGGCTAGGCTACCTATAGTACCGGCCGAAAGTATCTGACGCAAATCGTCGACAAACACCGCGTTTAACTTATCATCACTCACCACGTACTTAACTCCGTAGCGCGGCAGGAGCGTTAATTCACCCGCGAATACGCGTTCAAGAACCTTACCCACGGAGGCTAATCTTTCCTTCAAGCTAAGCACTTCATGCTCTAGCTCCTCAATTCTCTGTGAAGCGTTCTTAAGCCTTGTCAGGAGCTCGCTAACCTTCCTATCCCTAGCAATTTTCTCGTTTATAGATTCCGTTAGCGTTCGCACACTGTGTTCCAGCTCCCTAATGCGGGCTTCAGAATCCTTGACCTTACTCTTCAAAATTTCACGCTCTCGAAGTAGCTCGTCCACACGCCGTTCAAGCTCCTTAATCTTCTCAATATGTTTAGAGACCTCGTGAGCCTGATATGGTAACGTTAGCGGGGCCTGCCTCCTCAATGAAGTTACTGAGGGTTCAGCTGGCCTAACGTAGTCGTTAATTATATCCTCAATTATCGCGCTTAGGGGCTCATTCATTAGTATTCGTACCTTATACTTCTGCAAGTTCTTTACGGAGAGCCCCATACTCTTGATTTTCTTCACTAACTTCTCTAGTTTATCCTGGTAAAACCTGTACGCCTTCAATGCCGCAGAGAGTGCGTCACGTTCATGCGTGTTCTTAATCCCAACCCCATGCAAGCGACTATATTCTGATACCAGCATTTCTTTCTCGCTTGTGGAAAGCGACCGGGGAGGTACGAATAACTGGGCGTTCAGCATCGCCGCAAGTTTTCTGACCATCTCGGGTGGCGGGTTCTTGTCAGTAGCTACTATAACGGGTATGCCTATACTCGTGAGTTTCGAGAGTATCTCTCCTCGATCAAGCTCACGCCCGGATGTTATTAGGTGTGGCTTCATGTCTAAATCTATTACAGCTAGGCCGACCTGCATCCCAGGATCGTAGCCAACTATTAAGTATTTCTTAGGGGTCTCCTGCGGCGCTATTAGCTTGAGGAACCTCCTACTTATGACGGGCTTTATCCTCACTTCAACATCGTGACCTTTAACCCTCTTCACAACACCGAATAGCTCCTCTCTCGACGCATATACAGTGAACACAGCCTGCTCAACCCCTCCCTTACTGCGGCGAATCATGACGTCGTAATCGAATCCACGGCGCTCTAATTCCTCTCTAAGCTTCTTAACCATCCGCGCTACAGCTCCTCGGAGATTTCTCTGGAATTTGCCCGCACGCGAGCCTCCGGCATGACCGGATCTGCCCTTGAATACATTTATCCTGACCTTCCTTTCATAAACATCTAGTCTCTCCCCGTACCCGCTCCATGCTAAGGTTGCAACAAGGACCGCAGTCTTGGCGGGGTTCAGCTTGCCTTTATCGAGTTCCATGCCCGCTATGTTGGCTACACGTCTTAAGTTCATGGACGTCTGCCCTTCTAACGTTACCTGAATGAACTCCGTATCTGGCGGTACAAGCTTCAGTATTCGGACTAAGTTCCTTTTAGAGCCCCCCAGTTCAAGGATGTTATCCGTTGCGAGCGTTGCAGGTCTGTAATCCCACAGGTACCTCACTAACCGGCCAAGGTTACCTCTATCTACCTTAAGTACTCGACCATTCTTAATTAGCGCTATGGCGTAGACGTACTTATTAAGGGCTTTACCGCCGCTCTTAACTATGTCTACACCTACGTATGTCCGCTCATACCCACAGCCTCTCTGCTTCTCCCCTGACGTACTTGATGGCTCTCTCGACATCAATGTTGACTCGGTAACGGCGCTTAAAGAACTTGAGCACATATTCCACGTCCCTACGGAGAAGAGCCTCGTGATTTGGGTCGTCCCTGTATACGTATTGTGGCCAGTCGATTATGTAAGGTACCTCATTGTCGCCTTCCATGGAGACGACTATGTTGTACTCGCTTAAGTCACCGTGGACTATGCCCACATGGAGGTAGGCTTCCCTCAAAGCGCTCAGTATCTTTTCAAGCAGCCCCTTAGGGTCAATCGCTACTTTGTAGCGATAAAGCTCAATCCCACTTATGTAGCTTAACACTACTGCATGTCTATTCCATCCATAGGTTTTAGGGACGTATGGCGTGAATTTAATTAGGTCCTTCAACGCTTTATATTCCCTCTCGGCTGTGACTTTAGATCTGATTATCCAATTAGCCTCATCCACTAGGTATGATCGCACTCTCTTTACTTTCTGGAAGCTGACGCGTCCTATCTTATAGAACTTCACAGCGAGTAACTGTCCTTCAGGGTTCTTGGCGATATATATTTCGCTCTCCTTCCCCATACCGACCTTTGTTCCGAGGTACGCTATTACCCCAGCATTACTGAGAGAATGGAGGGCCAGCAGATCTAAACCTATGTAGGTGAGGCGGTAGCCTGTCTTGGGGGTTAGCGTTCGTATTATTGCTTTTATCTTGTTTAGCTTAGTCAATACACGTGCCAGAACCTTAGGCGGTAGTTTGCTTTTCCTCTCTATTATCTCTAAGGGGACATACTCGTACTTGCCCAGCATCGAATCTAGGATCTTAAGGACGGTGAAACAATCCCTGTCTAAGCCCTTATAGAGTAAAGCTAACTCCAATTCCTTAACCCTTTAATGAGGAGTGTAATGAACTAAAAATCTCAGCCACCGACCCCTCATCACTTTAACTTTGAGGTGTCAGACCCGGTTTCACTCATCACTGGCGGCTGAGCGGTTTGATTACTAAAACAGCATTGCCTGTCCATTGACTATAAGTTCCGTTAGCTTCGTTATATTTTCAAGCTCCTCGTTAATTATTGATTCTGCGTCCGACTTCATGGAGAGGAATGATGCTGGATCCTCTGGAAGTATCTTCGCCACCGCTACCTGAGGTAAGTCTATTGGGTGACCTATTTTTGATAGTATCTCCACATAAACCTCACGAACCTTCGGAACTTCATTAGCTATTCTATTAGCTATCCTCATGGCTAATACATTATATAATTTACCAACGTGGCTGACAGGGTTCTTTCCTGCCGTTGCTTCGAGACTCATGGGTCTTAGGGGAGTTATTAGTCCATTAGCCCTATTGCCCCTGCCTGTCATTCCATCGTCTCCGTGCTCTGCCGACGTTCCCGTCACGGTTATGTAGGCTATCCCCTTATCAGGCTTGTCCGCTGTATTAACTTGAACCTCGACCTCATAGTCAGGCGCTATCTTAGATGCTAAGTCACTCACCTTGTTCAAGACTTCCTCTTTCACCGATAGGTAATGATCCATATCAGGTATTAGTGAGGATATCATGGCTGCCGCAATCGTCAGCGTTATTTTCTTCCCTGTCCTTAGTCCCATGACCTTAATGTCCTCTCCAACCTCAGGTAGCTTTTCCTTGAATTCCCTGGAGTTAAGGAAACGCTCGGTCTTTAGGACTAAAGTTTCCAGCGTTGAGAGCGGTGCGAAGCTTACGCCGAAGCTTGTGTCATTAGCTAATGGCTTGGCCTTCTTGCCTAGCTCGTAGACCCCTACAAGGTCTGAACTTCCGCTCCTTATCATGTAGTCTACTATGACATGACGTTCTGGATCGAGGAAACGGAAGTTCTTCTTTATCCAGTTCTTAACAGCCCCTATAATGAGTGTCCCGACCGGAATTCTCTCTATTTCACCATCCCTGCTAATGACGTATTCCGTTGCCCTGCCAGCAACTATTATGTACATTGGGTGAAGGATTTCTCCGCCACCGAAGACAGGCTTTGCCTGACCCCCGACAAGCAGAACCTTATCGAGGTTGTGGTGAAGGATGTATCCGTAGTGCTCAAGGTAGTATTTTGAGAGAATAACGCTAGATGCCTCAGAAGCCGCATCTGCTATGTAGTCCGGGTGACCAATACCTTTCCTCTCAACAAGCTCTACCATCTGCTCCTCAACTGGCGTCCAGGAAACGGCCTCCACACGTATGTTTCTCCCCTGCATTTTGCATACCTAATTTCAGAGGGGGGACGTATGAAATTAAAGCTTTCCTTATTTCTGATGAAACTACTTAACACTACCGTTGAACTATAAACAACGTCACGTAGCAATGACGGATGAAAGTCAGTAGGGTTACTGCTTGTGGTAGTCAACTATTATGTAGAGGATCTGACTTCCTCTGATTAGCACGGTGCCGTACCTAGCTATGGGCTCTCCTCCTTCGTCGGAAATTTCCTCGCAGTCAGTCATGACTACGTTCATTGTGGGGTCGGTCATTATTAGCCTGCCATAATATGAGTTCCCGTCCTTAATCTTAACTAATACGTCCTTATTGACGGACGACCTCAGAGTCCTTAGAGGACTCTCGCTTCTCTGGATTGCCATAGTCCACACCTACAGTCTAACCTAATGCCTCCTAATTTAAGTTTTAGGTGAGTTTCCTGTACTAGGTAGGCCACGACTTTTAAAGTTATTCATTAAAATACTTGGGGGTTATTTATGAGTGAGCGCGGTGAGATAAGCGTTGGTAATAGGCCTTTGGGGGATTACATAGTTTCGGCAGCAATACTATTCAACCAGGGATATCGACAGGTGTTGATACGTGGGAGAGGCAATAACATCTCTAAAGCTGTGGCATTGTATAATGCACTAAAGGAGCGTATGGGTGACGCCCTAAAGCTTGTGGATGTTCGGATAGGAAGTAATGAGGTTAGAGGCAGGATAGTGTCGTTTATCGAGATACTAATAGAGAGAATCTATTAGTGAACATCGTCGAACATCATCTGTTCTGTATTACAGTGCCTCCGCACTTGCCTGAGCTTCCGGCACTGCTGACAACTCCTCTGAGGCCATCATGAGTTCGCGGCCCACCCTAATCCGTACAATGTCACTCAGCAGTAGGATTAGAGCACTCTTCCTGCTTATCTTACCCTCTCTTACGAGATCCAATAACGCCTCTAACTCTCTCGTAGCTTTTACGTCACTTAACTCTGGGTAATATCTACTTACTAAGTCCACAACCTCCATACCGAGTTTCGTAGGTATTAGGTATAGTCTCTTCTTGGAGGCTATGACGTAACCATGGCGCATGTTATTCTCAACTGCCTTCGCGTACGTGCTAGGCCTCCCTATTCTCTTCTCCCTCATTATTCTGATTACATCTGACGCCGTGTAGAGTGATACCTCTGATGCCCGTACTACTTTGGACTCTATGTTCTCGCTAAACCTGAATACCTTTCCTTGTGCGAGGTACTCGTAGACCCTTTCTGGAAGTACTTTCATGAAGCCCTCTTCGATTATTTCAACAGGCACTTCTACGTGAAGTTCCACGTCACCAAGCATTACCCTAAACTTGCGGACACGTAGCTTTGCCGGAGTCATTTGCGAAGCTATGAATCTGCGGAATATCAGCTCATACAGCTTCTTATGGTACCACGTTAAGTTACTGAATGACATGAACCCTAGGTCTTCGACCTCATCGAGACTCTTCAGGGGCTTGGTCGGCCTTATACACTCGTGTGTCCCTTCGCCTCCCCAGGATCTAGGACGTATGTCAGAGCCATACCCTTCTTTAATTAAGTACTCCTTCGCAATCTCGATCCCCGTAGCAGAGACATGAGTGCTGTCAGTTCTATGGTACGTTATATAACCGAGCTCGAAGAGGTTCTGCGCAATCTTCATTACCTTACCTGGGCTCAGCTTAAGTACCCTTACTCCATCAAAGAGTAGCGTATCGGTAGTGTATGGCGGGCGTGGATTCTGCTCCTTCTCGTACTCCTCGATCAATTCTAGGGTTACCCCTTCAGATGCAACGTGACGGAGAATCCTTTCCGCTACATCCTTGTCCTTCGTGAAGTACTTAATGCGTAGTCTCTCTGGTAGCGTGATTATTAGTAAGTATCCTTTCGAGTCAATGTACTGCCTGTATCGGTCTACCACCCACTTAAGGACGGGTGTCTGCACCCTTCCTCCGCCGAGCCAGTATCTATCCAGTCTCTCCTTGAGGACCGCGCTTAGCTCGAAACCTATTAATCTATCGTCAACTCTCCTTACGATTTGAGCATCAACTCTCCTTAGGTCTATGTCCCTCGGATTCAGTAGAGCTTTGAGAAAGCCCTGCCTAGTCACTTCATGGAACTCTATGCGTCTAAACACGTTGACGTATGGGCGAAGCAGTAAGTACACATCGTAAGAGATTTTCTCTCCCTCATCATCGGGATCCGTGGCAAGGAACACCATGTCAGCCTCCCTCGCAAGCTTTCTGAGTGCATCCACGATCTTCTTGCTGTCACGTATCCTCGTAGAGCCGCACCTCGGACACCTATCTATTTCATCCGTGGTTTGATAACCGCAGTCGGCACACCTCTTAATTGTCGAGTACACTGGCGTCAAACCAGTTTGGGCTTTCCTTATACCGTGAAGTCCACCGTTTATTTGTAAGTCAAGTATGTGTCCCAGGGTCGGAGCTATCGTCGCTACATAGACCTTATCGTTTAGTGTAATCACGGTCTCATACGCAACGTATTCCCCTAGGTACCTTCGTCCGGGCCTACCAAACATCTTTGAAATAGTCCTTGCTTTAGTAGGTGATTCAACGACTATTAACACCGACTTAATCTTATTCACGTCCATGCCTTCGCCAGCGCCGCTCCTTGATTCCCTCTGCTTCCTCTTTATCTCGTTGAGGTCAGCATTCTCTAACGGGATCGGGTTGTAGGAGGCAACATAGTTCCGTAACTTCTTCCGAAATATGTTGAGAATGTCCTCGTCAAGGTAAAATATCACTGACAGCCCTAACGTCATTCTGCCCTTGAATAACCTGCTACACCTGCCAGATGCTTGTATATACGTCATTACGTCAGGTATTCTGACGACGAGCTTACCCCTCTTGCTAATGATGACATAGGACTCGCTGACGAATTTCCCATGTTCCCTTACATACGTGGAGATGAACTTCATTAACTTAGGTATAGTGCGTTGAATTCTCTCCTTAATCTCTGCTAGGAAACCCTCCAACTCAACATACCCTTTTATCCCTGCCTGCAACACCTTGATCTTCCCTGGGCTTAACTTAGTTAAGATCCTCACGAGTTCCTTCTCCTCCTCACCAAGCATGAATCCCTTCCCTGATGCCTCAATGAGTGTTCTCACGAAGGATCTAGGGTTCTCTAGCATTGATCGTAAGTCGAACTCAAACTTGGGCACACCAATAAATACTGTGTTGTATATTAGTAGCGGTTCATCTATTCCTCTAGTTAATATCCCGTAGTATGTCGCGACACCGACAAGTACTTCGGCCTCCCCACTCTTTAGTAGCTCTAATGCTTTCCTCGATGTTGCAAGTGATGCCTTAATTCCATGTTTCACTAAGGTACTTACAAGTTTCTTAGCGCCACTTACGCCGATCTCCTTACTTACAAATACTAGCGTGCCTCCATCCAACTCCTTAAGTACCTTAACTAACCTGTCCTCGTCGTAAGGCGTAATTACCTCAACGATATTACGTAAGTAATCCATTATTGATCCAACTTCGAAACCTAGTAACTCCCGGAGGATCTTTATCCTAGTTCCCTTCGCCCTGCCTGTGGCACTCGCTATTAGTAACTGCCCTACACTACTCACATCTAGCTCCGCCGCTAACTTAAGCTCAACGTCATAGAGTTTCTTGCTAATCTCCTCGGCACGCTCCTCGTTACCAGCGTACTTGTAGAAAAGGAGCTCGGACTTAAGCGTGACTATCTTGCGAGCTAGTTCTATTGCTTTCTCCCTTACGCCTAATGTCTTTAATATTAGGTCTATTAGGGAGGATGATTTCAGTAGCGCATCGAAGTCATCTACGATCACTAACCCATACCTAACATCCTGGAATAAGTCCTTATTGCGGAAGAGGAACGCGTGTGTCAGCACGTCCACACGTTTACCAGTGTTGTTCTGTTCACTCCTCTTGAAGGTCGTTGAATCAAATACCGTCACGCCTAATCCTTCACCAAGCGATTTCAGGGAGGATACCACCTGCTTCATTAGTTCCCTGGTAGGTACTATATACAGAACTCTCTCACCTCTATGTGCCTTGAAGATCGCGTAGACCTGAAGGAGTGTAGTCTTTCCGACACCTGTCGGCGCGATGAGTGCGAAGGACTCTCCCGCCAACATTCTTCTGGCCCATGCCAGCTGTATACTCCAGAACCTCTTCCCCGTTAGTTTATTGAAGAACTCTTCAAAGTCCCCCAACTCATCCTCAAGGAGGAACGCATCTATTAGTCCCTTTACGCGCCCTAGGTCGGAGATTACTTTCCTTAATCCTAAGCTTCTTACGCGTTTAACCTCCCTCTCCGGTAAGCACCTATTGCAGGGTAACCCAGCAAGCAGCCTCTTCTCCGTTATTGGCCCTCCACAGTTAGGGCACATACCCTTGATGATCATCCTAAATACCTGTGTGAAGGTTGTTACTTGAAGGCACCTTATAAGACCTCTACCTCATAAGGAAAGCGGGGATACTGTATGCACCCGCGTGTTTTGACGGTTGCCGAGATGAGGGCTGCGGACCTGAATTCGGAGTTCTGGGGTGTTCCAACAAGGCTTCTGATGGAGAATGCGGGGGCTGGAGTAGCCCGTGTGATAGTTGACGCTGTGGGGGAGGGTCCTCATACCGTTGCGGTAGTAGCTGGTTCTGGCGGGAAGGCGGGTGATGCTTTCGTCGCTGCGAGGCACTTACTGAATCACGGGTTTCAGGTTAACGTGTACTTAACCAGTAAAGTGATTAGGAATGAAGATGCTGCAGCTAATTTCGAGGTGCTCAAGAACCTTAGGGGTGTTAGAATCACTCGCTACTCCTTAGGGCAGCAGTTCTCTGAGGATGTAATTATTGACGGGTTGCTTGGAACGGGTGTTCGCGGCGCACCCCGCGGGGATGTTGCTTACGCCATAAGATCAATTAATTCGTCGCAGGGCTTAAAGGTATCTATAGATGTACCTTCCGGTGTCAACCCAGATACCGGGGAGGTACCTGGAGATGCTGTTAAGGCTGACATAACGGTGACAATGGCAACAGTAAAGCCTGGCCTCCTTAAAGCCACAGAGTACGTGGGTAAGCTAGTGGTTGTTAACATAGGTACACCAAAGAACGCCTTCGAGGCTGTGGGGCCAGGGGATGTTGCTGTATGGTTTAAACCCAAGGAGCGTGACGCGAAGAAAGGTGATGGAGGACGCATTCTCGTATTCACTGGCTCGAAGGAGTTTGTGGGGGCACCATGGCTAACGGCGCTTGGGGCGTGGTACGCGGGCGCCGACTTAGTGTTCCTCGCATCGCTTGAGGAAGTGTTAAGCCATAGATTCAGCCCTGAGATTCTAGGAGTACCACTTAAGGGAGATCACTTGAACGCAGATCACGTAAGCATTCTGAAGAAGCAGGGCCTCATACGTAAGATCGACGTGATAGTTGCTGGGCCGGGACTAGGCCTTCACGACGAGACGGCAGGCTTCGTTGAGAACCTACTGAAACTTGCCAGCGAGTTAAGTGTACCCTTAGTGCTTGATGCCGATGCGCTGAAAGTATTACCTAGCATTGATGTACCTGAGAACGTGACCTTAGTACTTACGCCTCATCTAGGTGAAGCATCAGTACTGCTACGGAGGAGCCTTCATCCTCAGAGCGTTGATGAAAGAGTTGCCATAGCCCTAGAAATCTCTAGGAAGTACAGGGCAAACATACTCCTGAAAGGACCCGTAGACGTTATTGCGTCACCGACGGGGAGTTACAAGTTAAGGATTGGTGTCGGTCATCAAGATATGAGTTGTGGTGGTACCGGGGATGTATTAGCCGGTATATTAGCAACTGCCTTAGTTAGGACTAAGGACCCCTTTAGGGCTGCCTGCGTAGCCGCGTTCACCAATGCTATTGCCGGTGAGTACGCTTACATGCAGGAGGGTAAGGCATCACCGCTAAACATATTGAAGTACGTTCCTCAAATCTTGAAAGATCCTTTGGGTTTTTCAAGGAAATACAAAGAGCTTAAGCATGCACTAAACTCATAACCCCAGATAACAGAATCAACGACGTGGTGTTGATGGCGCTCAAGCTGATATTCGTTACGGGAGGCGTGCTTTCAGGGCTCGGCAAAGGGGTCGTAACAGCCTCTCTAGGGTTATTGCTCAAAGCTTCAGGGCTATCGGTTACAGCAATAAAGATTGATCCTTACGTTAACGTTGACGCAGGGACGATGAATCCTTACATGCATGGGGAAGTATTCGTAACAGAGGACGGTGGGGAGACGGACCTTGACTTAGGGCACTACGAAAGGTTCCTTAATATCAACCTAAGCAAGAGGAACAACATAACAACGGGAAAGGTTTACTCCACCGTAATAGGGAAGGAGCGAAAAGGTGAATACCTAGGTCAGACCGTTCAGATAATACCACATGTCACCGACGAGATCAAGGAGGAAATCCTTGACGTAGCAAGGGAGCAGGAAACCGACGTTGCCATAGTCGAGATCGGGGGCACTGTAGGCGACATTGAAGGATTACCCTTCCTAGAAGCCGCCAGGCAATTAAGGCTTGAGTTAGGAGAAACTAATACGCTTTTCGCTCACGTAGTCTTAGTACCCAAGTTAACCACCACAGGCGAACTGAAGACAAAACCAGCACAACATAGCATCCAAGAATTACGCCGGATAGGTATTCAGCCAGACATCCTCGTCGCTAGATCACCCACGCACCTTAGCGCTGAAGCTCGCAAGAAATTATCGCTCTTCGGGAACGTACCTGAGAGAGCGATATTCAGTGATCCAGACGTTGAGACCGTGTATGAAGTACCTCTAGTCCTGCATAGGCAGAGAATACTTGATGTAATTAGCGACAAGCTACGAATCAAGTTAAATAGGCCGGACCTAACCGCTTGGAAAGAGTTCGTGGAGAGGGTTAAGACCGCATCTGAACCCATAAGAGTAGGTATGATAGGCAAGTACACGAAGTTAAGGGACAGCTACCTAAGCATAATTGAAGCATTGAAGCATGCTTCCGCAAAACTGAACCTAAAGCCCATTCTAAAGTGGTTTGAGGCCACAGACATAGAACGGGGTCGTATAGACCCTAAAGAAATCCCTGAAGACATAGACTGCGCTGTGGTGCTACCAGGTTTCGGTAAGAGGGGACTAATGGGCAAGATAAAGGCTGTAAAGGAGCTAAGAGAATCAGGCAAACCCGTGCTCGGAATATGCTTCGGGCTACAGGTAATGGTTGTTGAGTTCGCTAGGAATGTTTTAGGGTATAAGGACGCAAACAGCACTGAGATAGATCCTAACACTCCCTACCCGGTAGTAGACTTAATGGAAATTCAGAGGAACGTTAAAGTACTAGGCGGTACTATGCGCCTTGGCGCAAGACCCATAAAGTTGGTTCCGGGTACGCTAGCACACAAGATCTACGGCGGCGCAGAAATAATATTTGAGAGGCACCGCCATAGATATCAAGTCAACCCAGATTACATTGATGAGTTCCAAGACCACGGATTCATAGTAAGCGGCACTAGCGATGACTGTATAGCTGAAATAATGGAGCTTAAGGATTCTAAGTTCTACCTAGGCACTCAAGCACACCCAGAATTTAAGAGTAGGCCCCTCAGCCCCTCACCAGTATTCGAAGGATTACTCGCTGCCGCCTCAAGGAAGTAAAGAAAAATAAATTGCTTAAACAGTATAAATCCCCATAAACTTCTTCATAGGCAAGTACAACATTGAGAAAAAGAGAAGGCTCTATACTAATGCTAGGAAATGAGGCGATAGCCAGAGGGGCTCTTGAAGGGGGTGCGGGTTTAGCTATTGCGTATCGGAAGCCCCCTCCTCTGAGATCGTGAAATCCCTCCTTAAAGTAAAGGACAAGCTAGGAATTTTACGTTGAGTAGAGTGTCAACGGGAAAGTGGCGTTTGAAGTGTCTTAACGCCCGAAATGGTTGCGGCGTTAAGTCGCTCGTTGCGATGAAGCATGTGGGACTTAACTTAGCTACGGATCTACTGATGAGTTCAGCATATACAGGTGTAAGGGAGAGTTTCGTGGTAGGTAACTGCTGATGACCGAGTATGTGGAGCAGTCAGAATGAACAAGACAACCAGGTTATATGGTGTGCATGCCTATATACCTGTACTTAAACCCTCAGACCCCTGAGGAGGCAATTAAGCTTGGTAACCCTACAGGAGCTAACATGTTCATGTTAGGATTCTAGCAGGGATGCTGGAGTTTGTGAGCTTGCCTCCGCAGGGCTGCTGTACTAATAGAATACCTCATCCGAGCACCGTTCTCAGGAAGGCTAATGTAGCCATGCTTAAGCGGATTAATGGAAGCTGATGCACCTCTTGAAAGGATGGGAGAGGAGAGGTTATGGAATTGCCATGGCTGAGGAGGGGCTTCCTTCAAGCTAGCTTTACTTAACTTGGTGTGAAGGATTAGCATCAAAAACTTACTTTACTCAAGTTTGACTGCCTAATATTCGCTACTGAAGTCATACCGTTTTTGACTCGATTATAATCATTGTGGTTGTGCCGCGTACTTGCGGTATCCTTCGAATCTTATTTATTACTAACTCCCTTAAGGATTCATGGGAGTCAGCCTCTGCCTTAACTACGATGTCATACATACCGTATACTACATGTATTTCCTTGACGCCCTCTATTTGTGAAAGCGCCTCCATAACCTGTGACTCTGCGCCTATCTCAGTATTTACGAGAACTATCGCGGCAGGCATAGCGCCATCATCGTATATACTGGTATACAATCCTAATAAACGTAAACCGTGGAAGTAAACCCGCTTCCTGCGCAAAACACGGTCGTTACGTTACACTAAGCAAATTTTGATGACGCTAGGAAGTTCAGTAGCCCGGTTCTCCTCATCCTGAGTGAATCCACGGATCCGCCCTTACAAAGCTCATCATTTCCAAACTGTCTTACCGTCCTTAGCTAAATATATGTACCCCCCAAAGACTTTAACCCGTGAGCTGAAATCTCCTCCTAGGCGCTGGATAGGATGAAATTGAAGGAAGGTTACTTTGCTAACCTAGTGGGGCAATACTCGCGGTTCGACAATGAAGCGCGCATGGTAATGGACGCGCTTAGATTGAGCGGTGAGTCCTACGTAATAATGAAGCCCTCGATTGTTCCTTTAGATATTAATGGAGTAACAAGGCACGTTACTCTACCTCCATTAACCCTAATCACGCCTAAGCCTTTGGACACTGCCTACAGATATTATCGTATTACAGAGGAGTGCTGGGTAGATGGAAAATTCCTGCTGAGTAGTCGCCCTGACGTTATAGGAGCAGGCACCCTCAAAGACTTACTTGACCCCATAATACAACTCATCAATAAGCGGGTAGCCTCTGTTAGGGGCAACAAATGCCTCATAGTCGATATCAACTCCGAAATTACATGGGATGACTACTTTAGCAAAGTGTTTCATACGAAGCATATTGTCCTACTACCCGGGTTAACTGGCGTAGCTACTGAGTCTATTAAGGGTTTAGCATGGCATTTATGGCGTGTTCACCCCATGCTTTACGGTTTGAAGTATCCCAACACTACCCTTGAGGCTGAGATTGTACATGACGTTCCCGAGAAACTAATGGTCCTTTCAAAGCCCCTAGTCTTCCTCGACGACTACGTGTTAATAAGTGAGATTCCATATAACGGATCAATAATTATGACTGGACTCATAAATGATAAAATTATGAAGATATTCGCGTTAAGGGCATTACTCTATGTTTGTTAAATCCTTGAAGTCCTGCATGTTTACCTTCTTCCTTTTCCTTGACTGAATCTCCTCAGCTGTCCCTTTAGCAATTACTTCATACAACTTAGCTTCCTTCCCCTCACCAGGTCGTAATAACCTACCGAGCCTTTGGATGAATTGACGACGTGATCCTGTTCCAGCTACTAAAATGCCTACGTTAGCGTCAGGTATATCTAAGCCCTCATCTCCCACCGTAGTTACTACTAGAACCCCACTCCTACACCTCTTGAATTCCTCTAACACCCTCCTTCGTTCCCGCGCATCCATCTCACCAGTAAGTAGATATGCCTTCACTCTGTCAGCCAAGGTTTTTGCTAGGTCCACGTAGTGAGCGAATACTATTATCTTAGATCCTTCAGCAAGCTCTTTCCTTATTATTTCCTCAACCCTCCTTAGTTTAGCCTCGGATTTCTGTATTATTTGACGCATCTCGGAGTGAATACGTAGCGCTTGGATTGCCCTGGCGTCCCCTCTCCTTGCCGCATCAACTATAGCGTCAAAACCAACGTAACCTGCCAGTCTCCTGAACTTCCTCTTTAGTTCCTCATACCTCTTCTTCTCAGCGGGAAGTAACGGTACCTTGATAGTTATTATCCTGTGCTTAGCCAAGTAGCCCTTCTCCGCAAGTTCCTGAGGAGTTTTGTAGTATACTATACCCCCCATCAACGGAAACAACACCACATGTTTTCCGTCCTCCCTATAAGGTGTGGCTGAGAGCCCTAACCTATACTTGGATGGCATACTCACGGCTATGTGTTTGAACTTCTCTGCCGGCAGATGATGAACTTCATCTATTATGATATAGTTAAAGTATGGCGCAAGTTTTGCTATATGCTTATACGCTGTTTGGTAGGTCGCTAGCGTTATGGGCGCGATTCTCTTCTCCTTACCATAATAGAGACCTATGCTGTATCCCGGAATATTTGTGAATTTTAGGAATGCGTCCTTCCATTGCACTAACTGCTCTTTAGTATAGGCTACTACTAAGGTTCTTTGTTTTACCTTAGTTACTGAAGCCACACCTATTACGGTCTTTCCGGAGCCTGTAGGTAGTGCTATGACGCCGCGCCCATCGTTCCTTAACCAGGACTTTATGGCGTCTTCCTGATAGTCTCTTAACTTACCGGTGAACACCACGTCAATATTCAAAGGTAAATCGCTCCTGAAACCTGTGAGGTCCTCTACGTTAAATCCTAAATCATGCAGCCGGGTCTTTAATTCATGATACCTATACGGTAGCGTATAGAACACCTTGTCCTCCGAATCATATCTTAGCAAATCCCTCAGTTTGTCGTAAAGCCTGCCTAAGTATCGCTCAAATTTAACACAGATTCTCTCACCATCGAAGGATAGTATTGCTGAACCCCTACTCACACGAAGGTAATCATTAAGCACGTCCTCGATTTCAGGATCGTACTCAGCACCTACATCATCTAGAATAGATAGAATCTCATCGACTGAAAGACCGCTGGACAATACCTTATTTTTTGATAAGCGGAAGTAAGAAATTCCTTTACTTCTGCCCACATAGTCGGCTACTCGCAATATTTTCTTAAAGTCTTCAGAGTCAATCCATCCTTTAACCCAGATCTTCAATCGATCCGCATCGTCAGCCACTAAAATGCACCTCTTCCGGGAGCCACATATACATAGTTAGTCATTAGCTTTGTTTAGGGTTTCCCTCGTTAGGTCTAAGCCGACATGCCTAAAAGCCCTACTCGTAAAATTCCACAATTACTCGAACCCTTACTGTATCACTACTAAATGCTGGGGGTTCCTCACCCATGTCCACCGCGAACGTAACTTCATTCCCTAAACTATCAACAAACTTAACTTCAGCAACATAGGTCTCACCCTCACCTTTTTCTAGTGATTTCATAAGAGCTTCATATAGCCTTGAGAAGGCCAGCTGGAACGATACAGGGTTACTTAGGTCTTGCGGGGTTATCTTTGCCTGTGCTAATCCCTTAGCAATACTTAAGGGCACTTTACTTATTCTCGCAACCCCAGCGAATTCTGCCTTATGGAGGCTTTCCTCCGTTATCCTCACCTGAGTAGGTAACCAACACAATACTAATAAGCAGTTCCTAAACATCCTCTTAGTGGACTACAACAAAACTTATAAGGCGGAGGCAAAGAATACTCTGCGAATAAAGCAATTTAGGCAGATGAGGTGAGAGAGCAATGTCATCCCAAGGTCCAATCTCAAGCAATGTAGTCCTAGTAGGTAAGAAGCCCGTAATGAACTACGTACTAGCCACCCTAACCCTGCTAAACCAGGGCGTCTCAGAGATCGTGATAAAGGCTAGGGGCAGAGCCATTAGCAAGGCTGTCGACACCGTCGAGATAGTGAGGAGTAGGTTCCTCCCCGACAAGGTGGAGATCAAGGACATCAAGATTGGCAGCCAAGTAGTGACCACTGCCGAGGGCAGGCAGACTAGGGTCTCCACCATTGAAATAGTAATTGCCAAGAAGGAGTAAGCGACGGGCTTTAAGTGAAATTAAAGACTTTCAGCGCTTTTTTCCTGGCCATCCAATAAAGGCTGGCTCAGAGCCAATAGCCCCCACAGAAAATGCGTTAATAGCTTCCTCATCTACTACATTTTCGGTTGAGATCATTGGGGAAACTACTTCAAATGCTCGAACAATGTGAACACCCCTTGCTGCAGGTGGCACTAGACTTCACAGGCATTGAAGAAGCTATACGCGTAATGTCTGCTCTAAGAGACCTTCCAGTACCGATAATAGAGGTCGGAACACCTCTAATCAAGGCTGAGGGTATAAGATCCGTAGCCATAATTAAGGCCCTAGCAAGCGTTGATGCCTTAATCCTTGCAGACATGAAGACGGCTGACGTAGGTGCCCTCGAAACCAGTATGGCGGCTCGCCACGGCGCGGATATCGTGACTGTTCTCGCATCAAGCGATGACGCTGTTATAGAGGCCGCAGTCACTGAGGGTAAGAAACTGGGCGTTGACATCATTGCTGACACCATAGGTTTGCGACCTGATGTAATCCCTCAACGCGTTAGAGAGTTGCATGAGCTTGGAGTTAACATAATTAATATCCATTCAGGAATTGATGTCCAACGAAGACTCGGTATTAGGGCCACATCATTCCGAGACCTTGCTTGCAAGATAAGGAATGCCTTGAGTGACGTGATTATCTCCGTTAGCGGAGGGATAAAGCCTGAGGACATTGAGGAATTCACTGAAGCCTGCGTTGATATTATTGTCATAGGTTCTGCTATCACTAAAGCACCCGACCCGCGCGGAGTAGCGGCGCACGCGCTCAACGCCTTATCACGCGTATCACGGAAGTAACGCGCTCTACGTTTTTTAAGGTTTGAAATACCCTACTTACATTCGTGGGTGATGACGCACGTTAGAGGTGATGCTATTCATAGCGACAATTACGCTGATTATCCTAGCCGTAACTGGTTACGACCAATATATAGCGACACGTATAAGAGCTAAGACACTAGCTTCATCGAGCCATACTTTCCGGCTAGGGTCGAATAATTCTCTGGCTGAGGTGGACCCGCATACAAGGATGAGGATAAAGAAGGTTAAGGCTGTTAAAGTTGGAAGTTATTTAGTCATTACGTTGGTCATAAGTGAAAACAGTTCCAGCGGAGATAAGGTTGAAGTAGATGACCCTTCGTTACTAATACCGCTGGTTAGTGCCCTAGACGATGAAGAAGGTGTGGAAGCTATTTCATAAAAAGATCCTCGTACTCCTTTATGAGTGACACGCTTGTCTTGGTATCGGCAAATAGGCGCACTACTTCATTGACGTCCTCCACGAGTACCTTTGAGTGCCCATTCCTACCAGCAACTATTGCTGCAGGCCTGAGAAGTTGCACTGCGTACCTTAAGCTCCTCTCAGCACCTATGTCAGCAAGTCTCTCAAGCGCCTCATCGCTTAACTCGACTCCTTCTTCGTCAGCTCTTATCTCTATTATCTTACGTATCTCGTCCCTCGTGTAAGGCCTTACGGGAATCAGCAGTAACCTGTCAAGAAGGTCTAGTGGTATGCCGTGAGGCGAATCTATGTCTGTGCCCCGGATCTTCGTTATGCCCCTATTTGTTGCTAGTATGAGGATTGGCGAGAATTCTGACTCCAGCACCCTTGTTAAGAATGCGAATGCCTCAAGGTCCAGTAAGTGCGCGTCATCTATGAAGAGCACCCCAGGCACAATTTCCGCTTTACCTTCCTCAATCCATTTGCGAACCTGATTATTGACGGACTTCCTCACCTCCTCGTCTATCTCCTTTTCAAGTTCTATGCCAAATAACCCTGTAAGTGATAGCCTCTGACTGGCGGCATACACGTCTAGGTCGTTTAAAGTAAATACCCTCACTATCTCCTTCTCCCGCTTGACAGGGCCACTGGGCATCTCCTCCTCCAGTCTCCATGGTTCAACATCGTAGTACTTGGCCTTCTCAACACCGCGGACCCTGCCTACCTTATGCACCACTCCTGTCTCAGCATCAATCCATATGTGGTCTCCACGCCTCACACGTAGCTGAACTAGCTGCGCAGTGACTTCCTCACCAACGTTTAGTGTGAGTTCATCATGTTTTGTTGCCAAGGTTATCCGTGCTTCACGCGGTACCCTTACGTAGGGATTGAAGGGATGCCTTGCATAAGCTATTTTTATACTTCTCACCACGCCTTCGTATACTTTACGAACTTCCTTTATCTTAACACCCATGGCCTTCCGAACAGCTCTCATCAATATTTCAGTTTTCTTGACTTCAGTGGAGTATATTTCGCTACCGCTTAGGGCGACAAAGGGTGTGTCTTCCCCCAGTTCCCGGGCTATAGCTACGGCCAAGGCGGTTTTGCCGGTTCCTGGCGGGCCTACAAAGAGTATGCCCTTCCCAGTCATCTTGCCTTGCCTTATCATCTCGACAACTATGCCTGCTGCTTTTCTAGCCTCTAGTTGACCCACGAGTCCGTCGGCAACATGTTTCGGATTACCTTTTTCATCGAGTCCTAATCCACGTATGTGACTGTGTATGCTTATGCCGTACTCGCTTCGGCTTACCTTTATCTCCTTTATCTCCGCCATCGGCCTCACCCAAAATCTATGAGATAGAGCCGCAGGAATTTAATTTTTGCCTAATTGAGACCTCGGGAACGCTTAATTTTCCTAAGGGTCAAATAACAATGGTGGTAGATTGTCACAGAAAGGTTCTGGAGGAAGCAAGGAACTACGAATAGTAACTAAGCCTGTCGTAACGGTAGAGGTAGTTAGGAAGGATCCCAAGAAGTTGAGGATCCTGCACATAGTTCAGGCTATGAAGGAAATCTCGGAGCGTTCCCTAACGAATCTCGTGTACATGCTGAAGAACGAGAAGAACGTTGATGTGGGGTACGAGTTCATAATGATAGGGGACACTCCCAGTAGCAGGGCACTGGCAGAGGACGTCAGGATACTGCTGTACTTAGGGTTGCTTGAGACAGACCCCGTAACGCGTAGGTTGAGATTGACGTCGACAGGTGAAGAGTTCCTGGAGCAGAATAAACTGCCTGAGGACGAGGCAGAGCCTCTAATGAAGGCGATTGAGGAATTGAAACCCAGGATCGAGGCGGAAGAGTCAACCACCGAGTTGTTGCTACGGGGCTTAAGGCGTAGGCGACGCAGGAGATTTAGGAGGTAATGCTTCTTAGTTCTGCTGGTAGCTTTTCACGGTACTTTCTAAGGAACTCCTCTTCCTTTTCCCTAACCTTGGGATGCTTGCGCTTGCTATCGGGGTACATTAGCGGTATGCTGTTGATTATTGGGTACCACCTACCACACTTAGGACAAATTAAAACACCCGCCACCACATCATGTTTCACACACTCCTTACAGTCTAGCTCCTCCTGCTGGAGTTCACTCACTTTCTTCCCTTTCCTACCACAATAAACGTCGCAGAATGGCACATTAACCTCGTATTCCTTCTCGAATACCCTCTCCTCGAATACGTAAAGTTTAAGGGGAAAGTGTTTGCACATGGGACAAGCAATTAAGTTCATTAACGCGTACCTCATCCTCCCACTACCTCCTTTACTATGCTGAGTATATCATTAAGTAATTTCTCTGCCTTGTCCTCCGATCTACACTCAACAAATATCCTTAATACGGGTTCGGTTCCGGAGGGTCTCACAAGGAACCAGAAGTCCTCACCGATTCCTTTAACGCCGTCTATATCTATGATTCTCAGGCTGCTGTACCTCCTCTTTATTTCCTCAATTATTTCTATAGCTTTGCCTTTGTCACTTAGCGGGACCTTAGTCTTAATTAAGTGAGCGCTGGGTAGCTCATTAATGATATCACTTAACTTCCTACCCTCATAAGATAAGTACTCAAGCATCAAAGCCAATGCCATTCCCCCGTCCCTTACGTATTGGTGGGGTGGGTACATGAAGCCTCCGTTCTCCTCAAACCCTGCCAGAGCGCCTATCTTCATCATAGTTCTCGCTATACCCACGCTACCAACTTTAGTCCAGTACACTTCAACTCCTAGATCCTTGAGTACATCCTCAATTATGGTTGATGAGGAAACCGCCGTCACGACCCTCCTAGGCGCATTGTCTCCCCTATTCACCACTATATGCCGGCAGAGCAAAGCCGCGCTTCTATCTCCAGGGATTACGCGGCCCGTATCGTCAATAAATATTGCCCTGTCCGCGTCACCATCGTGAGCCACCCCGAAGTCAGCTCCAATAGCACGAACAATCTCTGAAGTATCGGTTAAGTTCTCGGGTACGGGTTCAGGCTCCCTATATGGTATTGGTGAGAGGTGTGCGTTAACGCTGAGAACCTTGACCCCTAAGCGTCTAAGTATTCTGGGGGTCGTTAACGCACCTACACTATTAGCACAATCAGCAACGACACGGAACCCCCTTCTCCGGATCCGCTCTGAGTCGACCTTCTTCACTACCCCCTCGACATAATATTCCACGGAATCACTCAGTTTGAAGTATTGGTCCCTGAAGGCGTGCCAAGGAACCCTCCTGTACCTACCACTAAAGAATGCTTCCTCTATACGTTCCTCAACATCACGGGGTGCCTCCACTCCGTCAGCCATTATCACTTTCACGCCACTATATTGAGGAGGATTGTGTGAGGCAGTAATCATCACGCCGCCGTCAAATCCACGTTCCTTAACATTGAATTGGAGTGCGGGTGTTGGCAACGCTCCAGCGTAATAGACCTTAAGTCCGGAAGCTATTAATGCCCCAGTCACGACCTTCACTATGTACTCGTTTCCGGCCCTAGCATCATTCCCCACTAAAATTCTGCTACCTGGAGGGAAGTAATCCCCTATCGCTAAGGCTAAACGCAATATGAAGTCAGGCGTTAGCGTCTCGTTAACGACTCCCCTCACGCCGTCGGTCCCAAACAGCCTGTTGCGCATGATCACCACATCATTATCATCGAGATCATAAACTAAAAACTGTTTCACGGCATTTCCTTTAGGGCATGGGATTTGGGTACCGTCGTGTGGTTAGATGCACTGACCTCAAAGCAAGGCACTTTGCTCGGATTCATAGCTAGGGAGTTAGAGAAGGCAGGATTTAGTACACTAGTTACTTGTAGGGAATACGAATACACCGTAGGCTCACTAAAGCGTTTAGGAATAAACCCCGTCGTTGTGGGGAGGTACTCCGAGGGAGATCCTTATGATAAGGTTCTAGCAGATGCTGAGCGGATATCGAAGCTCATACCTGTTGTGAAAGAGAAACGCCCTGCTGTATTAGTAGCGTACCCTAATCCCTCAGCTGCTCGGCTTGCCTACGGTGTAGGAATCCCATACGTAGGTATAACGGACTCCCCCCACGCAGAGGTACCGAGCCGCTTATCATTACCGCTGGCGTCAGTCATTCTGTGCTCTAGAGCCATAGATCCGGGTAACGTAAGGAAATACATGTTTCGCGGTGATGCCAAGCTAATTCAGTATGAGGCCGTTGATGAGCTCTTTTGGATCCTTCGCAGCAGACCAAGCATGAGTTACATTAAGTCCCTGGGCCTTGATCCCGGAAAGTATGTCGTTCTAAGACCCCACGAGGAGAAAGCAACATATTATCGAGGACTCAAGGTGGGAGTAGATGTCGTCGAATTAGCGCTGACGTTGAAGAGGGAAGGGTACGTTGTTGTATTACTTCCCAGGTACCGTAGCCATCTCAAGTTAATTAGGGAGCTAGATTCCTTGGGAGTAAGACCTAGGATTATTCAGGGAGGATACGATGGTGTGAGCCTTACGTATTACGCAGCTGCCGTCATAACGGGCGGTGCGTCCATAGCTAGGGAAGCCGCGTTACTCCTAACCCCCGGCTTAACATACTACCCTGGAAGACTAGCAATAAATGAGTACGTGCAGTCTAAGGGGTACCCGTTATTTAACGTTACCACTAACGATGAGGTGCTTGAAATAATAGATAAGTATGCAAAGAGCCCTAAGCCCCCATATGAGGATATAGTAAGCAAGCTAACTAAAGACTTCGAAGATCCTATGAAGAAGCTTCTACAGACCATAATGGAGATTACAGGGTATACCAAATGAAGGTTTTCATTAATTGCTGGTACCGGAACATAATGAATCATAGTTTCATGGAGAGCTTAACAAGGATCAATGCAGACGGCATAGAATTAAGCATAGACTATCCCCTACTCTTTACTCAGGAGATACCCAACGTATTCATTGACGCTATACATAGGGAGGGGCTGGAAGTAGGTTTACACTTACCGTGGAGAGAGGTGTTCCTAGCTTCCCCCATTCCAGAAATTAGGAGGTTGTCAGAGAGAATAATATCAGGTGTAGTAACGTCCGTGACCAGCAAATTGGACCCTCTCTACTTCGTCGTGCATTTATCCACTAACCAGTCTTGGTGCGGCCCTAAAGACCAGCTCTGTCTTGAGGCTGCGAGCAAATCACTAGAGACCCTCTCGCAGCTTTCTGATGAGTTAGGAATACCACTACTTATTGAGACTGTAATTGACCGGTGTTGCTCTAACGAGGAGCATCTGCCTCACTTACTCATGCGTGCTGACCCTGGAAAAATAGGTGTGTGCCTCGACATTCCACACATAATTGAGCGTAGGGTTAAGCGATGGAAAGTACTCCATAACCCCTTAACCATAGTTAATGATTTACCCCCAATAATGTTGGAACGCACTAAGGTGGTGCACATCCATGGTGTTCACGTACCAGGACCCTACGCCGTCCTGACTCACGTTATTCCTTCCGAGGAATTCCTTAGGGAATTAATGCAGGCAATACGGTCACACGTTCCTCACGCGAGAGTGGGTGTGTTGGAAATATTCAAGGACATTATGGGGAGAGATATTAACATACGTGAACTGAGGTGGGTAGTAAGTTATGTGAGAGGAGGCGACCCAAAGTGAGAGAAGAAAGTTCAGGAATCGTAGTTCTGGGGATAGATGAGGCTGGGCGAGGTCCCGTTATAGGGGATATGTTTGTTGCTGGGGTCGCTATTAATCCCAGCATGCTTCAGAGACTCCGTGAACTTGGCATCAGGGATAGTAAAGAACTTACTCCAAGTGCGAGGTCTAGACTCGTGGCAATCGTCCTGAGGTATGCCGAAGCAGTTATAGTTAAGCGGTTTCCTCCATCAGTTATCGATAAGACGAACATTAACGTGTTATATGCTAAGGCCGTAATTGATTTAGTGAATAATATTCTACGCATAGGGCTACAAATTAAGAAAATCTACGTTGACGCCGTGACAGGTAGGAAAGCCCTCGCCATACTCAAGGGAGGGATAAGTAAGATACCATTTGTACTGGAACCTAAGGCCGATAGGAAGTACGTTGTTGTCAGTGCTGCGTCAATAGTGGCTAAGTTTCTCAGGGATCTTCACGTGTCGAAACTCAAGGAGATGTACGGTGACTTTGGAAGCGGTTACCCAGCTGACCCTAGAACCATAGAGTGGCTCGAGAAACACCTAATTGATTCTTCAACAGTAGTGCCCTCAATCATTAGGCGATCCTGGAGCACATTAAAGAGATTCGGTATAACGGTTACTGAGAAAAAGCAGGACCAGGGACTAGGCAAATGGTTCGAGGAATCCAAGGGCGGAACATCGTGAGGTTATTAAATCATTATTAAAAGGTGTAGAGGCAAAAAAGAAATCTTAGGGTGCTGACGTGCCGACTAACTTGCCGGCTGAAGCTAGGGCAAAGTGGGTTAAGTACCTAGAGGCTAGGACACCCGAGGAGAAGCTAAGGGCTTTGGAGGAGTACTTATCAGCCATACCGAAACACAAGGGCACAGAGAACCTGAGGTCCTGGGTTAGAAGAAAGATCGCTGAATTAAGAGAGGAGATCGAGGAGCGTAAGGCTAGGAGAGCAGGCACGGGAGCACCGAGCTTCTTCATAGAGAAAGAGGGGGCTGCTCAGGTAGTAATGCTGGGGCTACCTAATTCCGGTAAGAGTGCCTTGCTCTCCGCATTGACAAATGCTAAACCGGATGTAAGCGAGGTACCCTTCACAACTAAGTTCCCGGTGCCTGGGATGCTGAAGTTTGAGGACATACAGTTCCAGCTAGTGGAGGCACCAGCGATCGTTGAGGGCGCTTCGCGAGGAGCGATTTGGTGGGGATCCAGAGTCCTTGGATTGGCACGTAACGCAGACGCCATAATGCTTGTCGTAGATCTATCTAACAAACCGTTGAAGCAACTTAAGGTACTCTGTAGGGAGCTCTCTGAAGCAGGAATATACATAATCAAGCCTAGGGGTAGGGTCAGGATAGAAAGGACCAAGGCTGCCCATGGGATAAAGGTCATCAGTTATGGAAGGCTAGAAGGCTGCACAGCCGACGATGTCAGGAAGCTACTGGAGAGCTACAAGATATATAACGCTATAGTGAAGATCTACGGTCACGTGACCCTAGACGATGTTGAGAAAGCTATTTACGAAAGAGTTACGTTCAAGCCCTCATTGATAGTACTCACGAAGAAGGACCTCGTGACCCACGATTACGCAAAGAGGGTGGAGGCACTAATAAGCAAAGCCTTACCTAATGTACCTACGGCGATCACCTCAGCAATGAAAGGGGAGGGACTAAACACAATACCCAGGATAATCTTTGATATCGTCGGAATAATCAGGATTTACACCAAGGAACCTAATTCCTCTAAACCTTCATCTGAGCCAATGATACTTAAGGCAGGAGCTACTGTAGAGGATGCCGTGAAACGCATACGGGAAGAGTTCCTAAGGTACTTCAAGTATGCCAGGATCTGGGGACCCTCTGCTAATTATCCAGGTGAGCGTGTAGGTCTAGATCACGTACTGAAGGATGGTGACGTCATAGAAATAAGGACTAAAATCAAAGGTATATAAGGTTCAAGTAAGGTCACCAGTTGCTATGTATTTGAAGCGAGGCCTAAACTCATGGCAAGGAAGAAAAAGAAGGAGAGGAAAGAGACCCAGGCTAAGACAAGGAAAACCAAGAGGAAGAAGCGAGAAGTAAACATAGACGCCTGGATAGATAAGTACATAATGGATTTCGTAAGCTTGACAGGCCTGGATATCCTAGGGTTAACTAAAGAACAATATAAAGAGTTACTCTCAGACATCCTAATCGAGCTATACGGCTCACTTACGTCATACAGCAACGTGAAAGTCATAGCTAAAAGATACTTGCGGGCCCGCGACAAGATCAATGAAGTAATAGCTGCTAGGCTAGCATTCATGTTGAACGAATTAACGCCAGAACAACTAGAGTTCATAGCTTTCAATATAGACGTAAATACCGCATTGAGTGTAATACCACGCATCTACAGGTTCTTAAGAAAATTAAGGAGGAACGACTTACTTGACATACTGCGTGTCAAGTGGAGAAACTCTTGGCTTAAGAAGAAGTACGGGGTTCTGCCACCGCAGTGTCCCTGCTGCGGCTTTAATTCACTAATGCCGGACCTAACATGCTTGGTATGCGGTGCTTTAGTTAGTGAGAAGGACATTATTGAGAGTAAAGAGTTCCGAGTGAAGTTCATGGAGCTAATCCAAGAACTTGATTGCGCAGAGTTAAGGACTTTATTAAAGCATGATATTATTCTCTATAATGATAATGAAGTTAAACCGCCAACTCAAGAGAGATTACCTGTTGACGTTGAGGTTTACATGCCTCAGAACTTGAAGAACATAATAAGGTCGGAATTGAGGGAAAAATGTGAGGGATAGAGTTGCCGTTAATGCTTAGAAGCGTTAATGATGCTAAGAAGGAGGTGTACTCTAGGAGGACAGTATTTCTTGCCTTAGTGGATCTAGACACAGACTCAGGTAAGCAAATGTTACAGATACTCAATAGGTTAGAGATTGCTTTCAGGAAGTACGTAAGCTTCGCTGTACTACATATTAAAGGATGTGAACCCTCAGTGTCCCTGTTCCTTGAAGGAAGGGAAATTTTGCGACAAGATTCGTTCTTTGGGAACATGGAGAAAGACTATAACGCATTAAGGATGAGCCTATGGAGCATACTAAAGGACTATAATATAGATAAAGAGAAATCACATTAAAAACCTGTCATTTGTCCTTACGTTAATAACAGTTTAGTAAGATCTATAATTCTATTAGGAGACACACGCCCATTGATTATCGGTACCCCTTCAAGGGTAAGGAGTTTCTCCTTGACGCTGTCTGCGCGTCTACCTGAGAGCGTGTAGCCACCTATGTATCCATCAGATCTTATAACTCTATGGCAGGGATATGCTATTGGTCTTTTGTTTTTCTTTAGCGCTAGCGCGACAATCCTAGGGTGAATATTAAGTAGGCAAGCAATACTGGAATATGTCGTTACATTACCTATAGGTATAAGTTGTATTAGAGCCAGTATCAATTCCTTTACGATGTTTTTGTTGGAATCGCATGTACGTAGTAACACACCATCAAATACTACGCAAGGAACACTGCGCCACTTCACTTGACCAACCCTCATAGGCTAAGCTACCTTTTCTACCAAAGGTCAAAAATAGTTTTTAACACCGAACCTTCACAGGACACCTTAGGCTTGCTAGGAGGCTAAGCTCCTTCGAGAGCCTTCTTTGCCTTAATAGTTATGATGCCGCGATCCTCATCGCGTTCGACAATGAACTCGGTACCCCATTTCTCTACCATGTTTTTAGGTAGATACAGATTTAATGGTAACGTGAAGTATTCGTATGTATACACTTTCCCCTTTACAACTTTTTTACCTATTACTTTCCTTGCTGTTGCCGTTCTTCTCATGATAGACATAACATCCACCGAGTAAGTGTTTACGCATGCCATTTATTAAGACTACATTACATGATTGTGAAAATGAGGTTTAAAAATACAGTGTGACAGCAAGTATCACTTAATCTATGGATGAGATACGTAGAGCCTACAGATAAGTCTGTGAGCCTCAGTACTTGACGCTCTCTGAAAATTATTCTTTTTAATCTTTCTCACTACCCAGATAACCTGACCATATGAATAACTCGTCATCCTGCACGTAGTCCTTAGCTGTTTTGATAGCCAAATATGCTTTACTTAGCTCAAAGCCTAGGTACATTGCATGTTCAGCACTCAGGCCTGATTCACGTACTATGACGCGTCCTAGACTGAGAGGGTCTTTTCCCTCATACCTCGTTATTTTTCTGTCATGATGCACATCAACAACTATTTTTTGCGTTTCTCGGTTAACATATAACTTAATGTAAGTCCTCTCCATCCTTGGAGGGACTATCCCCTCCACCACTCTCTTCCTAGTTACGGCTTCCTCAGCACTGTGTCGTATCTCTCTCTTCCGTTTATCTTTAAGAATTAGGAGGTTGTATGCTGTGTCCTTAGGCGGTGACTTCCTCATGAATGCCTCGTAGATCATCATTCTAGCGTACGCAGCCTCTTCTGCCGCTCCGCAAGCCTTGCGGCTTGCTTCGGTGATCAACAGGTTACTGACCCCGACTTCAAACATTAACGCCGTTAAAAGCGCTATTACACCTGGACTATCTGCATCCATTAACTCATAAACATTACATGGCCCTGCTAGGAATGGATACCTTATCGACGATATTGCTTCCTTTAAAAATGCTAAGCTCTGAGCTAAGCCAAGCATTGGTGGTTTTAGTATAGGGTCTATTATTAATTTTCTGAAACCTGCGCTCTCAGCAAGCTTAACCGCCCTCTTTATGGAGTTCATTGCTTCAGCCAGCGAGCTCGTTTTCTCAGGAACAAGCACAAGAGCAGTGTCTTTTTGGGCGTGACGTGCAATAATATCTATGTCTTCAGCAGTAACGTTCAGTATGATGTCCGTTAGTTCGAACACCTCTCTAGGTACTTTGCTAAGGTCAAATACGTCTATCCCTGCAAGTAGCCCGAGCCTCCTTATTTCCAGTAACTTCGTTCGTAGATCGTCATAGCAATTCTCTTCAACATCACATCCAACAATTACGCCGCCGTACCCAAGCTTTGCTAGACCTGCAACTAGTGTTCTGAAGTTCTTGAACCTCTGTAACCCGCAGTTAGAGAATGCCGTAGGGCATAACTCATAGAATAAGTTTAGGGGTGGAGGTCTCAGGGTAAATGATACGCTCCTAACCCTGAAATAAGGCTCTACTTTCTCCAGTTTTCTAAACAAGCGATCTAGGCGTCTCCTACTGTCCATCGTGATTACATCATCTGCCGGTATATCCGTACTAAAACACATGCCCTCCCTCAGCAGGGCTATCATTTCCGGTAAATCACCCACATATTTAGGACCTTTAACAACAGGTACTCCCAGAACCTTCTCCAGCTTCTTTGCCGAACCCCTTATCATGCCCGGCAGTATCACTAGGTCAGCGTTCGTTACCCGTTCCTTATGCTTTAGCAAGTCGCTTAAGATACTTTCAGTTGATGCGAGAGACGCGACTGATGCCGAAGACACGATAATCTCTAACTCTAGGTCACTGTAGCTACTTAATAGCTCCTTAGCCACACTCTCCACTAATTCTTTCGCTGATGTCGTAGTTACTAGGACGATCCTCGTAGCGATCACTCATAGAGTGATGCGGGCAGCGCGAAATATAAATTTTCGCGCGAAACACCTCTACGGTGAGTTCACTGCGCGAACGCGTGGAAGTACTCCGCCTCGAGGGATTAGCATTAAACGGGTTCGTAACCTCAGCTAAGCTCGAGAGTTGCGGAGAGGACAATTTATTCAGGATAATTGCAGTGCTAGATAATGGCGATGTGGTCGAGACGGAATGTATGGAACATGAGAGAATAAGTAGGACGTTTATAGTAATTACAAGGTATAGGGAATGGGGAAGAGTCCTAGCAAGGAGAGAATACACGGAGAATATGATGAAAGGTATTACATATGACCTTGACCACAAAAACTAGTAGGGATGATTAGGGCACCAGACACTGATCACCCCAAAACTCATGGTAAAGCTTCTGGTCAGTTAGGGTTTTATACAACTTAGTAAAATTCATTAACATTATTCATGATTGTTTCTAATGAAGGACATCTTTTTAGCATATATTCAAGGTATGGCTATACCACAGAGACCTTACCCTCAGCACTGCATACTCTGCAGGGTTCGTCTTGTCAGTATCCCTAAGGCCCAGTACGTGAGTATGAAAACCCATTACCCCCAAGACTCCTTCGGAACGAGTACCTCTTAAAACCTCTTTGTTGCTCTCAGTACCATTACCTTTTTCTTACAAGAACCTGAGAAACAGCACTTAGTAAGCTCGCGACATACCTCCTCTAGTGCTGGCACGTTAATACACAATAAACAAAGCATAGATGTAATTGCTGTCCCGAAGGTGTGTTTCCTGCGTCATTATGAATTTAGATGAGTCCCTTGGAATTAAAATCACTACTTTTTCTTACTTTTTACTGTTGCTGAAAAAGCAATTCCTTTTAGATACGTTAATGAACCACCAAAGTTATGAATAAACAAAAGTAGACCGTGGCAGTTAAGGTTATGCAGGTAATCTTTTTTATCCCCTCAGACGGTGCTTTAGGTCGGGTTGTCAGTGCCATGAAGTTCTGCCCAAAGTGCGGCTCGATGCTCCTGCCGGAGAAGCGTGGTAAAAAACTTGTACTTAGGTGCCCAGAGTGCGGGTATGAGGAGGTTGTTAAGTCCTCAGAGACTAAGGAGTATAGACTCGAGGTTAAAGCAACTAGCTCTAAAGTGAAAACGACATCCGTGGTAAGTGAGGAGAGCACCGCTAAGAGGAGTGAGGAGGAGTTGGAACAAGAGAAGGAGGAGTTCTATGAGGTCTTCCTAGAGATTATGAGTAGTGAGGAAGGCAGTTAGCCTTCTTCAAGCTTATTAAGCTCATACGTTTATCAGTATTTCTTGGGCGGGGGTGCCCGAGCCAGGTCAAAGGGGTCGGGCTCAGGACCCCTTATCGGGGTGGGATCCCCGATGGCGGAGGCCTGCGTGGGTTCGAATCCCACCCCCCGCACCATTACTTAGGGGTCTGTAATCATTGCTCCTTTTGTGACGACTTCTTTGTTGCACGAGCGTATTTGAGTACCCGTAACCATTGCATTAAGGATCTTAACGATTGTTCCTCGCTGGGAGAATCTCCTGATTTAAGGGATGTGAGGATCTCATGTATCCTCCTTGCAGCGAAGTCCTCGAGTTCGTCAAGTACCGCATCAGTTAATATCTCAACTACCTCACTCTCGGATTTAACGATTCTTACCGGGCCATGGATTGGACAGATAATTTCGCCGCTTCGAAGCTTGAAGAGAGGGGCACCACAGAGTGGGCATGATTTATCCAGCATCGTCGCCCCAGACCTCATAAGTTCTGCCATTTTGCGGACAATCTCATTCCTGTTGTCAGCCATTCTCTCATCCCTGCAGAATTGTCTTTAGTTTAATTTATTATTCCTATGCATACCCTATTTAAGGAGGTGGTCGACGTGGCGAGTCCTGGCATAGATAAGAAGAGCCTCAATGAGGCTAAGATTAGGCAAGCTATGATATTACTTGAGAAAATCATTGGAGACTCCAGCGTCCCAAGGAACATCAGACGAGCTGCGATAGAGGCGATGAAAATGTTAAGGGATCTCTCCCTCTCACCAGGTGTGAGGGCGGCTAACGCCATAAGCATACTGGACGAAGTATCGCAAGATCCCAACATGCCAATGCATACAAGGACTGCGGTGTGGAACATCGTTGCCGTGCTATCGACGGTAAAGGACTAACACATGCCGGCATCCTATAGCTCAGACTGGATGTGGGGTACTCTAAATCATGCCTATACGCGCTAGGGTCAGAGGAATTTATTCTACAGCAATATCTAAAATACTTCACGACAACGGCATTGAGTTAGTGGATGTAAGCCCGGTAATAGCGGAGAGGCTAGGGATAGATGAACGCAGGGGAAAGCCGGCGGACGTTACCGTAAAGTCCGACGAAAATAACCCCTCACAAATACTGATACTAGGTTTCCCTGGCGAGGTGCATACCATCAGCTCGATCATCGAGAATACCGTACCTGACATAATAGTGTATAGACCTAAGATCGGGTTGTACGCTGCGTTTAAGGCTCGTATAATAGGGCAGGAGGGACGTGAGTGCATCGCGGAAACTCCAGTAGGCCCAGCAACGCTTGTGGATGAGCCGGAGTGCGTGGCTGGAAGAGAGATACCCGTTACTGTTGTTAAGGTTCCCATAAGGCCCGGAGAACGCATGGTTGTCTCAAGCAGGGTTAGGGTAGTCGGTAAGTATGCAATAGTGGGGAAAGGCTCCGGTGTCTCCTTCAGTAACTTCATCAGAAATAAGGAACGTATATCAAACCTGCTAGAGGCATCAGCCCAGTACGTAAGGCAAGGATTCAGCATTCGGTGGAGGAGCAATGCAGACGAAGCAAACTTGGAGGAGGTTGTCAACGAGATCCCGCAACTGATTTCAAAACTAAGGGAGGTTGAACACAGGCTAGCATATGCAAAACCTTTGGAAGTTGTGTATATAGGGGAATTCATGAGGTTAGTGGAACTCACCTATAACTCAAAGGCCTACTTAGACGCTGTTCGAAACGAAGTTGCGCCAACCGCACCCTATCACCATATGCTCAGGTCAGACGAGATACGAAGTAACGGGCTCGTGGACTTACTGGACATTATCGCCGCAGAAGTGGAGGGCTCTAGGCTAGCCACTCTAGTGCGAAAGTGGATAGCGCATAGATTGAGCAATAAACGTGACATAATCCTTCTCCATAAGAGGATCACCAAGAAGAACATAGTGCTAGGGAAAGCAAAACCCGTTGAAGTAATTGATGGCAAAGGAATAAGTGTTATCGTGAAGAGGAGTGTTAAGTCCGCGGGGGAGTACGACGGGTTAAATATACCTAAGGAGCCCGGAGACCAGATCCTGACGTACATGACGGAAGGATCCTGGATAACAGAGCACAGATACTTCGATAAGGATGGTAATCTAAAGGGAGTGTATGTAAATGTGAATACCCCGCCCGAATTCCTTCCTTCCGGTCAGGTACAGTATGTCGATCTGGAGGTGGACTTGGTTAGGGCCTCTGGGGAGCCTTGCAGGATCATTGATAGCAAGTTATTCTTAGCCCTAGTTAGGGGAGGATACGTCCAAGGCGACATCTACGTTAAAGTGCTTAAAGCGGTGGATGAAGCCATCAGTAAGTACTGCGTAAAGGATGCGCTAGTAAAACTAGCAGAGCAAACCAAGCTTTGAGCAAATCAGCTTTTTACACTCTAGAATAACCCTATCAAGTTCCTGAGTTCCGTCCACCAGGATTAATTCTCCATTCTTGACTAGGTCTAAGTATATCTGACGCACCTTTCTGGTGAACTCCTTACTGCTCTCTAAGTAAGGTATGCGTGTGGTTGAGCGCTTTTTTCTCAGCAGACCCACTTCCTCAGGAACGTCGAGGTATATAGCTAAATCTGGGCGTAAAGCAAAGTTATTTAATGTCCTTATCCACTCAAGTGGAACGCCGTGGGCACCTTGATATGCTAGGGATGAGTAGTAATAGCGATCCATAACGACAACCATACCAGCCCGCAGGGCAGGCTTTACTAGGCATTCGATGTGGTTGTACCTGTCGGCAGCCATGATTAGTGCCTCAAATATACCACCTAGTGCTGAGCCCTTCTTATTCAGGATCGATATCAATTCTTTGTCGAAAGGTTCGTAAGTATATAGAGCATTGAATCCTTTCCTCTTTAACTCATCAACTAAGGTCTTCGCAACCGTCGTTTTACCAGCACCATCAATTCCCTCGAGCACTATTAGCTTTCCTTCATCCCCAACCATCTTGTGCCACCTTATCCTCACCTTAACACCTTAATGTTCAGGGGAAATAACCTACTTCTTCATTACTAAGATCGAGTCACGTATGCAGAAAACCTTACCATTATACTTCTTAAGGTTCTTAATCGCGCTACAGTCCACTAGCTTATAGAGCGGTATGTCCGCCATAACCGCGCCAACTGTTGTTACGACATCCTCATTACATGTGACTATAGCAACCGGTGCATTCCCACTTCTCGATAACCCGTAAATTACGTAGGACCCTACCGTACTGCCTACTGCGGTAGGGTACAGCAATATTTTGCCTTTAACACTGCCCCCACCACGTACTTTCCCTGACTCGGCATCTATGTCTCCAAGAAATGATATTGGGTGATCAATAACCTCTAACACCCCGCAAAGTTCGCCGTGTTGTCGCGTACCCTCGACTATAACCTTTAGCTTTATGGTGATGTCAGCTATGTTGTCATCCATGTAACCTCACCCTAAATCTCTTAAGTATCTCTTTTCTGTCCATTATGAAAGACTTAACATGCGCCAGCCTGGGTAGGTAGTGAAGTGCCTTAGCTGAGTCTGTCACTACTTCCTCGATGCCTAGGAGATCCAGTCTAGTGACTACAGGACACACACCCTCTACTATCTTCACTTTACTGTTAGATTTTGCCGGTATTTTGCTGCATGGTAGTGAGAAGCACCCTGTTATGATCCATAATTCTTCGCTGCGTGCACTGCTGTATGTTTCCCTCACGTGTAGGGCAATTTCACGGATCTCCCCCTTACTGACGTGTGGGCAACCTATCACGTATAGTCTATTACCAGCAACTTCTTGGGGTGGGCTGTGCTCCTTAATGAATGACCTGACATCCTCTTCAGATAACCTTACGCGTTCTTGTATGTTGCCTTTCCTTACCCTCCTACAGTCAGGGGTAATCCCTTCTAGAAACACCATAGGGGCGCTGGAACTTGTCCCGACACCGGCTAGGAACGCTTTCAGCCACTCCTCTGGCACTCTACCTAACCCTTCTACATAAGGTATTTTTGAGGGAGACATCCTTCCTGTTAAGTACCCTATTACTGCCGCCTCTGACAAGGATGAGGGTCTCGGAACTTTAATTAAGATTGATGGATATCGCTCTTCATCCACATGCATTCCACAGTAGGGAGCCTTACCCACTATGGCTTCGAGGAGAGCCAACGGACCGCCCTCGCGATTGGTTCTCGCTCCAAGCACACTATTAGCGTAAAGCACAGCATTACTTTCAGCCCATGCTAGGTGTTCACCTACCTTAGGTCTACGTATATGATAGGGGGCACACGTGAAGGCACGTGCCCCCATACTGATTAATGCGTTTATTATTCGTTCTTGATTGTCAATCACATCCCTACTAAATCCTCTTCCATTGAAGGAGAGGTAATGTGCTGCGTAAGGATTAGCGGTCGTGAGCACCGAGAATTTAGCCCCGCCATTCACTAGGTCCTCGAGAAACTCAACGCCATATTTCCTTATGTTGAAGTAAGAAATACCTGATACGTGTGCATGGCTTATACTAACTAGCCTCTCCGCACCAAAAATTTCCCCTACCTTAACAATAACTTTAAGGGCTCGGGCCTTAACCTCCCCTTCATCGCCTCGAAGTACTCTCTCTTCCTCCTTAGTGAGGTACATAACTCATCGCCCTTTAGGGTACGTGGGGCGCTCATATTTGCTACGTTCTTTCAACGGGTAAGTCGCATCAATACCCATCTTGGTTACTATACCATCCTCCGCTGTGGGGTCTAGCGTAGAGCCACGCGCATAGTTTATTATCACTAAGCCTCTATCCGCTCGGAAGCGGGTTGCTATAGCCCATTCCACGTCCTCTGGTTTATCTGGATCAATATCGTAATCAACTACAACTACATGCTTTACGCTGGGATGAGCACCGAATGCTGCCATGATAGCGGTTTTGCCGTCCCCGTCACTGTTTCTCTCAATGGATATTATTGCGTGAAGCCACCCGCCACCCGCGGGAGTTAACCGTACTTTAATTACTCGCGGAACGGCTTTACGGACAGCGTCCCAGATCGCTGCCTCTCTGGGGAAACCCATAATGGTTTTGTGCTCCAGCCCTCCGGGGAGAAGAACATGGAAGAATGCCCGCGAACTTTGATTGAGGTAGATCTTTTCAACCCTAAGATACGGTTGTTTTCTTTTCCTGTCGTACAGGTTAAGTAAATCTACGAACGGGCCCTCATCAACAAGCTTACTCGTCAGCACACCTTCAATTATGATGGCTGATGACGCATCCACGGGTAAGCCATAATTGGGCGTGTACACAATCTCGAGTCTCTCATTAGCTAGGTTCTTGTAAAGCGACAGCTCAAAGACCCCCAGCGGGGGTGAAAGAGATGATGCCAGCAGGGTCAGTGGTGATGCGCCAATCATTATAGCTACGGGAGTTTCCTTACCTTCCTTTAGGTTGTCCTCATATATTCTATAAAGGTGCCTCGGAACAATCCGTATGGCAAAGCCCTTCTCGTCACTAATCATGAGCCTATGGACTGATGCGTTATAAGTATTTGTGCCCGGTACGCGGGCAACAATGATTGACGTAGTGATGTACCTACCCCCATCTTTCTCATAGAATTTTATCGCAGGAAGATCCTTGACATTACCGTTGAACTCCGAGAAGATGTTTTCGAAGGATTTCTCTATGAACCAGTCGTTAGAGGGAGGTGGTGCTAAGACCCTCCTGTAGGCGTCTTCATCACTTCTCACTCCCATCAAGGTGTAGAGGTGTTCTCGTGAAGGTATTAGTGAGCCGACGCAAGGCATAGGAAAGCCTTGGACGTTAAATATTACGGGAACCCCCTTCCTCTCAGCTTCCTCCAGTACCTTGGTTGGCTCATACTCTGTGCTTAACGTTTTCTCCACCGTAATTACGTTCCCTTGGCTTCTGTAGTGCTCCAAGAGCGACGCTATATCCCGCATCGTAGCACCCTACCTGTATCCTCGTAGTCGGGTGATAACTTTATCCTCCCAACTACTAGAGCTGATATCTTACCACTGTAAGGTGTTCTGACCTTAATGACGTTATTGCTGAAATCTACGTCCTCGATTATGCCTAGTGCCACATCTTTACCCTCCTCATCTAGGATCCCGACCAGATATCCGCTTAAGTCATCCCTCCGTACGGCGTTAATTATGTAGCTTTGATCCTCGTTCTCTTTGCACGTTATGTTGTGTGGGCCATCGCTTAGGACTACATTTAGATATTGCCCGTACAGTGAAGCGAAAAGTACCTTACCGCGTACTGACTCTAGAGAAGGGCATAAGGTGATTGCCTCATCAATCGATATCCTCTGCCCTCCCAATATACAGGAACCTATCAGCCCAACTTCACCCAGTCTTAGGTTCACGGTCTTCGATCCTTCGGAAAAGTACTTTCTGTAGGCCTCTGCTCTTAATCTTCTTCTTTCATCTCTGCTTCTCTCCTTGACTTTAACCGGCGATCTCGCCTTCAGCACCGCAGTAAAGGAGTTATGTCCAAGCACGGCACGCATGGTGTTGTAAATATCGTTGCTTAACGTGATAACGTGTGTTGGTCTTAACCATCTTATAATTGATACTTTGAAGTCCAACGCCTGTTTGCTAGATACCCACCCGTCCGTATTTACTACTATAGTATCGCACTTCAAGTTCTCGGCTTCCTCAATTAACTCACGTAATGCGGCAAGCACGTGTAGCTGGCATTGTGCATGACTGGGTGAGATACACCCAACGAATCTTACCTTCTCACACTTTAGTTCCCTTAACCACAGGAACTTCCTTGAGGGGAGAGCTAGGGAGAGTGTTCCCGGCACCGCGAGATCCTCCTGCCCTACGTCCCCCTCTATGACACATACCTTACTGCCTCGCTCCATCATGTAGTTGGCTATGAAGGCTGTTAGCGTGGTTTTCCCTGATTCTACCGGGCCTATGATTATTACCTTCTTAATTTTACGTGGGTCCTCATGGATGGATTTCGCTACGTTAACCCAGTCATTGATTACCTCCTCACCCTCGGAGGGTTCCTCTACGGACGCGCCCTCACCAAGTGTCGCCCTTATCTTAGTGTTCTCTAAAGCCTTGATACCGTAGCTTCTTAGGCTATGCACCACAAACGATTCTCCCTTCCTGTATACTGCGCCCACTGCCAGCAGTGACCCGCTGAGCACATCAACTCTTGCCGGACCCACGATGCGCAGTATCTCTCCCTTCTTAAGCTCGAGTTCAACAAGCACGCCCCGGCACCACATTTGCATTCATTAACTGAGGCTAAATTATTATACTGTCCCGCCTAACATGCCTTGAAGGAACGCCTCAAAATGATAGACGATGTTTGCCTTGAAGGCATGTTAGCCGAGGCATGCCGTCAGCTACGGCGTAACTTACGTCGGATCCGCACTAACGTTAGGTTAATGAAGAAGTATAGCCAACATTTTATGCGTTCATGTAGGATAGGCTACGCGTTTGTTAGAGAACTAAAAGAGCTGAACCCGAGAACTATTTTTGAGTTAGGGGCGGGTGCCGGTTTCCTGACGAGGTTCTTAGCAGCGGTAGGGAAGCCCGTGATAGCTGTTGAGGTGGACCCACGGATGGCCAGTATTCTAAGTACTAATGTTGAGGATCTAATTCACGTCCACCCTCTTTTAGGGGATGGTATATGTCTCCTCGAGGGCAGGTGCACTAGGGCTGATGTTCTAGCGTCGAACACGCCGTACTCATTGACTGGACCGGTACTTATCGCGTACATACGTTCCAACATGAGGGCAGCTGTCTTAATGCTTCAACAGGAGGTTGCCAAGAGACTTACGTCCGCTCCAGGTAGTAAGGGGTACGGTCGTGTGACAGTTATGGTGAATTATTTCAACGTGGTTAAAGTCTCAGCAACTTTTAAGCCCAAGGACTTCATTCCTAGCCCAAAGGTCTCGTCACAATTAGTAGTGTTAAAACGCATACGCGAATGGAAGCCCGAGCACGCTCTTCTTGAAACTCTTCTGAGATGTATGTTTTCACAACGCCGGAGGCTCGCTAAGAACGTGTTGAGGAAGTGCCTAAGGTCTATTAGCCCGCGCGTTGATGAGGAAATGATTGTCGGAATCCTTAAGGAAAGGAACCTGGAGAACGCCCGTGTATATGAGTTAGACGTTAACACGTACTCCGCCATATACGAGGCCCTTCAAAGGTATTCTTGACCATGATTTGCTATGAGAAGACCTGGTTAACTTAAGTAGCACTTACTCTGGCGAAGAGTGTTCAGGCTGAGGCGGAACCACTACTATAGCCTTGCCTGAAATCAATGCTTTCACCAACTTGCTCCGGCCGCTATCCAGCAACCGCCATACCGTACCCCTAGAAACACCCATTATTTGAGCAGCCTCACTTTGCGATTTCTTCTCTACATACACTAAACGCAGCGCCTCAAGCTCGTCAGGGAGTATTTCCTCATAATCCATACCTGGGGGCACCGCAGGTGAAGGTACGTAGGCATACCCTCTTAAAGGGGTATGAATGAATCTCGGCTTAGGCATCCTGCCTCTTCCCATCCATCTACGCCATCTCCAAGGTGGCCCGCCCGGCACTCGCAACACCTCATAACGTTACGCTTAGGTAACCCTCATACCGCTCCTAAGAGCTATGTTTATAGCCGCTAATATGTCATCGTCCTTCACGTTCAATCTTCTTAACGCTATCTTAGGGGCTTCAGTAGACGTCTTACTTTCATCAACTAAGTATGTGATGCATCCCATCTTTAAGAGTCCTTCTATCACTTCATCAAGAACTTCATCCGCATTGTTAGTCTCTGGTAGTCCTACCTTGATTATTACTTTGCGAGGCTCTATGAAACTCATTAGCTCCCTTAGCCTCTGGAAGAAATCCTTGGGTTCACGCACCTTACCTGCACTAACCAACTCCTTGTCAGCGAACGCAGCATAAGCGATACTAGCCCCCAAGTCCACACCCACCATCAGCACTGAAGCCCTCCTTACACCAGCTACTTCTGAAACCACATTCTCTACGTTACTGTTGGTCACAAGGTATGCTGCGTTTGAATTTATTTCGTAATGTTCTAGGCACTCGTTATCTATGATGATTATGTCTGCTGACACCTTAACGCCCACCTCTTTCGGGACAGAGTAAGTTAAACCTAGTTCGCCCGCTAATTTAGCGAATTTCCTCATTAGCCTTGGGTCACATATTACAGCCTTAATGTCCCGAGATCCTGAAGTCCTCAACCTTCGACCTCTCACGATGGGTTTTATTTTTACGCGTTAATAAGTTACTTCGACAGTAAATGACGTTGACATGGGAGGAACTTGCCAGGTTAATGAGTGGGCACCTCACGGTGCTATACGGTGTTGCTGGCTCAGGCAAGACTAACATAGCAATGCAACTCATGGAAATCACCTGCAGGGACCTTGCTGATGGTGAAGCATGTTACTTCATAAGTACAGAGGGACCCCATTACCTTAACTTACTTAGAAGATATGACCTAGGGCCTCAATGCTTCCTAGCTTATGCGGTAAGCGGGGAGCATCTCCTTAAGCTCGTGCTTGACGTACTCCTGTCGGGTTTGAGAGTGAAGTACCTAGCTATCGACTCAATCAATAACTTCTACCGGGCTGAAGTCTTGAAGTTAAAGTACGCTAACGTAATGTTCAATACTATCCTTGCACTGCTTTCCCATATAGCTCATCAGGATAGAGCCTTAGTACTCGTTACTGCTCAAGTACGTACTGCACCTACGGGTGAGGAGGAGATCAGTGGTGACACCCTGATATCATTTTGGAGTGACATAGTGATTAAGTGCGAGAGAATTGGTCCCGGTAAGGGTGAGCTTATATTTAACTACCCAGACTCATGGGCTGGTAAGAGGACGAGGTTTGAGGTGGGTGATGAAGGTGTTAAGCTGGCTAATAACGTTTGAGTATGCACTCCTGCGGTCTGCATTCATATTTTTGCCAGCAATGGTTGCTAATGCATTGCCTGTAATCGTTAGTGGAGTCATACGTGAGAGACACCCCTTAGACTTCGGCTTGAAGTTTGTTGACGGCAAAAGGTTGCTGGGTAAGAATAAGTCCGTTGAAGGGTTCATCGCCGGAGTTGCCGGAGGTCTCCTTGTGGGATGTGTGTACGCCTCAGTGACCCATGATATTGCGTGGATTACGTACGGAGCAGTATCTGGTGTCGGTGCAATGATAGGGGACTCCTTAAATTCCTTTGTCAAGCGACGCTTAAGTATACGTTCAGGGGACCCTTTCATACCCATGGATCAGTTGAGTTTCATTCTTGTTGCCTATATCCTAGTGTCTATACTCAGGGTTGATAATGCTGTAGGTATAAGGGTAACTTTGGTGGACTTAGCTCTAGGAATATACATAGTTATGGTTCTACATCCTCTCACAAACCTCATTGCCTACCTCTTGGGATTGAAAGATACACCACTGTGATGGGTGTATATGATGTATATGATCTATTGTGGAAATTAGTGTAGCTACACTAATTACTTGATTCCTTTTGGTGCTCTAGCTCTCGCAGTACTACTCGGTACCTCACGTACTTGTCTTGAGGAGAAAACCTGGGTGGGTGTGCCACCTTAGTACTCGTGTTACACGTAGGACATTTCTCCTTTAACGTATACCTGCCACATACAGGGCACTTCCTAAGTAGGAACTTCATTAGCTTTTCTCCCTCTCGTAAGCGAAGATCATGTTGAAGCGCTTCGCGTAATCTTGTATACTACGTATGTATTCGGAGAGCACCCTCTCTGCCTTTTTGTAGTCTGTTGAGGTAACTTCCACCCTGTACCTGGGTGCGCCGACAGTGTATATCCTCACATTAGTATCAGGCGGTATTTCAATTTTCTTTAGTGGTGCTGTGAAGGCTGTCCTTATATGCTCGACACCATCTGGGGCCGTACTCACTAGCGCTACAAGCCCCCTTATTTTAATGCGCTTTATGCGTATATGCTTCCGTATTTCCTCCATTAGCGCTGGGATCCATTCTTCAGGTACTCCGGCTTCACGTAATGCTCCTTCCCCACGGTATGCCGCTTCTTCGAAACCGTAGAATATCTCTCCGTAATAGTCCTCTAGCTTCCACCCCACATCCCTGTAGGCATCGTCGAGGGTTTTCCCGAGTTTCTTAGCCACTATTTCAAGCATCTTTTCAGCTCTTTGAGCCCTCCTGAACTCTAGCATTTTTCTTCTCTGTTCGGATGCGTTGACTCTCTTTAGTGAGACATCTATGTGTCCACGACGCCTGTCAACACGTATTACCTTAACAACTACCTTCTGACCCTCTCTTAGGAAGTCACGTATGTCCTTCACCCACTTAGAACTTACCTCTGACCAGGGTAGGTACGCCTCGTGATTATTGTACTCGTCTAGATTAAGGTATGCACCGTAATCAAAGATCTTCTTAACTGTTCCTATGACTAGTTCCCCAACTCTTGGCATGGGCTTACGCTTCCTCACCATGGTCTTCACCGCCTGCATACTATACGCTGACTGCTTAATATAAGTGAGGCCGCCACCACTAGAAACGTGCTAGTACTTAGGCGTAATTACACGTCATTAAAACAGCTTTAAAACAGGTCTTACCCTAGGATCTTAACAATATCCCCTAAGATTTTCGCTTTGCCGCCCGTAGGTTCTACGAGGACTGTTCCGCAGACTAAACACCTTGCAGGGAACGTTGCATGATCAAATATTATTTGCTCGTTACCGCAAGATGGGCACTTTACCTTCACGAACCTCGACTTAGGCATTGGTATTAGGATCTTACGCTTCTTCATCCCCTAACAACCTCCACGAGTTCTGCCTTCTTCAGGCGAATGCCCTTCCTGTGGCTTATGTATCCGCACTGAGAGCACTTGAGCTTCAACACAACTTTCTTCGTGACCTTAGCCATTCTCTTCTGTTCAGGCTTCCTCTTGCTACCGTATCCCTTATTTTTCCTCTCATATCTGCGCTGACCCTCAGCCAATGCCCTTCTCTTTCCAGCCTTGTAGATTGTTACGCTATGTACTGTGTGTGTCTTACACCGAGGGCAGTACGTTCTTATCTTCTTCGGGATTTTCACAGCTCCTCACCACACCTGAATAGGGGTTTAATCCAGCCCTAAATAGTTTATCTTGCTCTCCTTCTCTTCCGCTCTTCCTCGGACCTGACCTTAACGATACCCAGGAAGACAGCGCAACTCACACAATAGCACTTCCTTACAGGGTATCTCGCTATTATCGCGCCCTTCTTCTCGAGTTCGGCAGCTAGCTGGGGATCTACGGGAGAGTACCATCTTGTTACACATATTGCCTTGTCTTCAGGTACCATGCGACCACACTGGTCGCACTGAATCATCCTCACAGAGCCTTTACCGCCTTTATGCCTACCCCTATTTTCACGTTTCTTGGGCACAACCCTGCACCTCTAGGTCTCTTTAGACCGTATATTTAATCTTTACTACGCATATAAAGTGCTATGGACTATTAAGCTACTCCTCGAAAAAGCTCCTTGCCTCAGTACTTCTTAGCATATCTCATTAGTGTCACAGCTGGCGCTCCGCATGTAGGGCATTTCATGCCGCTAACATCTACGTCCTTATCGAGGGGCGTTCCTAGCGCATCCGCGCCGAGTGCCTCGGCAACCTCACTGGCACATTCTTCCTTCCCGCACCACGGGATCTCAACTATCCCGACGTCCTGCTCGAAGAATTTCTTAGCGTCCTCCACCTTACTGAACATCTTTACTTTTGACTTGAACTTCTCCCATGCTTGCTTCTTCAGCTCTTCATCTATCTCCTTCCCCAACCTCTTAATGAAATCAGCAAGCTCCTCTATTTTTACACGTACTCTTACCTTCTTGTCCCTTCTAAATACCGTGACTGTTCCCTCCCGTAGCTCCTTAGGCCCTATCTCTAGCCTTATAGGCACGCCTTTCATTTCCCAGATGTTGTACTTCTCGCCTGGCGTCCTATCTGGGTCATCATCTACATGCACCCTGATTCCCTCCTTTAGGAGCCCCTCACGTAATGCGTGGGCTTCCTTAATCACTGCTTCCTTCTCCTTGCTTGATCCTGCGGGTATAGGTATGATCACGACCTGTATTGGCGCTATTTTGTATAGGATTCTTAATCCTTTGGAGTCCCCGTGCACACTTATTAATGACGCTACCACTCGCTCCGAGACGCCGTACGATGTTTGCCAGGCGTAATCTATTGACTGATCCCTTCTCTGAATCCTGACCTCGAATACCTTAGTGAAGTTCTGGCCTAGATTATGGACGGTCCCTATTTGGAGGGCCTTACCGTCAGGCATTAGTGTGTCGAACGCTATCGTGTATATGGCTCCAGCGAACTTATCCCATTCAGGCCTTTTCGATATGACGTACGGGATGCCCAACTTGTCGAAGAACTCCTTGTATGCCTCTATGGCCTCTAGCACCTGCCTCTCACTATCGTCGAAGTCCTCGTGTACCGTGTGCGCCTCCTTGAACATCGTAACTTCTCTCACACGCAGCATCGGGCGCGTTGCTTTAGTTTCATACCTAAACATACTGACTATCTGGTAGTACTTCTTAGGAAGTTGCTTGTAGCTCTTAATCCAGAACGACTCCATATAGGACAGAGGCGTCTCGCTTGTGGGCCTTAATGCTAACTTCACGTCAAGTTCTTCGAAGCCGCCCCGCGTGACCCAGTATACCTGCCCCTCAAAACCACGTATGTGCTCAGACTCCTTCGCTAGAATGAAGTCCGGTATCAGCAACGGGAGAAGTATTTCCTCGTGCCCCCTCGAATCAAGAACTTCCCTCAGTAACTCAATAACGTACCTTCTTAAACGGAATCCATAGGGCATCCAAACACCCATGCCCTTAACAGGGTACCTACCGTAGTCGTAGATCTCCGCCGCCCCTATGATCCAGTCAAACCACCGTCCGAACTCCCTACCCAAGTCATTATACACGAATCGCATGTCTGGCAACACTAACACCTCCTACCTTAATGATGTGGTCAAACACTATTATTTAGTCTTGATGGTGGAGTAACCTTAATATACCCCTAACAAATTAGGGTCTTGGCGGTGCCGCGGTAGTATAGCCCGGCCCAGTATGCGGGCCTGTCGAGGGCCCACGCAGACAGCCCGTGACCCGGGTTCAAATCCCGGCCGCGGCGCCATAATCACCTTATACATTATTGTTGATATCCTAGCACATCAGTCGGCATTGAAAACTATTTTTAAGCTCACACCTAAGGTAAGGTTTGAGGTGTTGATTACATGAGCACGATGTACGCTGAACTTGGGAGCTTGAAGGTAGGGAACTTCATTGTAATAAATGGCGAGCCATGCAGAATCGTTGAGATGAGTAAGGCTAAGACTGGCAAGCACGGTAGTGCTAAAGCACACGTTGTTGCTATAGGGATATTCACTGGAAACAAGAGAACCTTAGTTGCCCCCGTGAGCCAGAGGGTTGAGGTCCCAATAATTGACAAGAGGAACGCCCAAGTAATAGCTGTGACTGGGGACACCGTTCAGTTAATGGATCTCGAGACATATGAAACATTCGAGGTTGACATGCCAGGTGAGGAGGACATACGCGCGAAACTTGAACCGGGTGCTGAGGTCGAATACTGGGTTGTGATGGGTAGAAGGAAAATCATGAGAGTGCTTAAGGGAGCCAAATGAAGGGACTAGAGCGACTACGAAGCGCCGTAGCCAGCTTCCTGAAAGGTAAGGGGAAGTACGAGGAAGCCGTAAATCAATTCATTAAGGAACTCCAGAAAACGCTGATCAGCGCCGATGTTAACGTACGTGTAGTACTGGAGCTAACGCGAAAAATCAAGGAACGTGCTCTAAAAACAGAACCACCGCCGGGAGTACTGAGGCGTGAGTGGTTCGTTAAGATAGTATATGATAGCCTAGTCGAGCTTTTTGGAGGAGAGGCTCCCGAAATCCTGCCCAAAAAGCTACCATGGATTATGATGCTAGTCGGAATCCAGGGAAGCGGTAAGACCACTACAGCAGGGAAGCTAGCATACTTTTACAAACGACGCGGATACAGGGTCGGATTAATAACAACCGACACGTACCGTCCCGCAGCATACGATCAGCTCAAGCAACTAGCTGAGCAAATAGGTGTTCCATTCTACGGAGAACGCGATTCCCAGGACCCCGTAGGCATTGCAAAGCGAGGTGTGAGGAAATTACTCAGTGAAGGAGTGAACGTAATAATCGTAGACACTGCTGGAAGGCATGGTTATGGTGAGGAAGAAGAATTACTTAGGGAGATGCGTGAGCTTGCCGACGCGATAAAACCTAATGAAGTAATTCTCGTTATTGACGCCTACCTAGGTCAGAAGGCCTACGACCTTGCTAGGAGGTTCCACGAAAGAACTCCCATAGGTTCAATAATAATTACTAAGTTAGACGGCACTGCTAAGGGAGGTGGCGCTATATCTGCGGTCTCAGTGACTGGGGCCCGCATAAAGTTCATAGGGGATGGGGAGAAAATAGAGGACCTAGAGCCCTTCAGCCCTAGGAAATTCGTCGCTAGGTTACTTGGTCTAGGCGACCTAGAGACTCTGCTTGAGAAGTTTAGGGCTCTTGAGGAGAGCGCCGAACTAGAGAAGCGTTTTGAGAAGGCAATACTAACTGGTAGACTTACACTACGCGATATGTACGCCCAGATTAAGTCGCTAAAGAGGATGGGGCCGCTGCGTAAGGTACTTCAGATGATCCCCGGTCTCGCTATGATGCCCTTAGACGACGAGAAGCTCAGGTTGTCCGAAGAGAAGATGAATAAGTGGCTACACATCATGGAATCAATGACTTATGAAGAACTGGATAACCCATCAATAATCGATAGGCGGAGGATAAAGAGAATAGCCTTAGGCTCAGGCACCAGACCAGAGGACGTGAGGGAGCTTCTAGCATATTATGAAAACACTAGGAGAATGCTGAAGAACATTAAGAGGAAGAAAGGGATACTGAGGAAACTGGGGATAAAAGGTGGGTTCTAAGGGCGAGGAGGACGAGTTACTTAGCAAGGCACTGGAGGCACTACTAAGGGTTCCCCTATGCGATAGGTGCTTAGGTAGGCTCTTCGCCAACTTAGGGAGAGGACTCTCTAATGCGGAAAGGGGCAGAGGCATAAAGATCCTACTTTCCATGGTACTTCATAGTAGGGCGAAGGCGGGTGATGAGGGAGCTAGATCCTGTATACTTAAGCTAGCTAAGAACGCATGTTATCCCTTCACAGAGCTAGCACGTAGCTACTCTCGCCACGAGAACAAGGAAATCGGAGAATGCTGTGCACCATGCGCCATATGTAATAACGTCCTTGATCGTTTCATATCCGAAGCAGCATTAATTGCGGCTCAAGAACTCGAGGGTCTGGAGTCGAAATCCTTCGTTGTTGGGGTTAAGTCCGGCTCGGGCGTTGAGTTGAGGGAACAGAACTTAGCAATGGACTTAGGCATAGAGCACTGGGAGTCTGTGTCAAGGGAACTCAAAAGGGAGGTCGGGAAGAGAATACAGTTATTGACAGGTATACAGCCGGACTTCAAGCATTACGATGCTGTAGTGCTTTTAGATTTAGACTCCCTATCCGTAAATGTTCAACCGCAACCTTTGTACATACTTGGCAATTACGTGAAGCTGGGTAGATTTATATCTCAAATGGAATGGGTAGGGGAAGGAGGGGTCAAATACTATGAACTATCTATTGAGGAGTCCTGCAGGAAGGTCACGCGAATATACAATGCAGAGGAACTAAAGCTTCACGCGGCTGGCAGGGAAGATGCTGATGCCCGCATGCTGGGGTCTGGGAGGCCTCTTGTCCTGGAACTCAAAGTGCCGCGCAGAAGGGCTGTTAATTTGAAGGTCGCAGAGGTTGAAGCCTCAACTCCACCGTGGGTGATCATAAAGTTGAG
>JALWZB010000092.1 GCA_027002995.1 Desulfurococcales archaeon | reverse complement strand
AGCGGCGATGGATACCCGCAGGTTGATCGGGGACTACATACCCGGCGACTGGAGCTCCCACACCCTAGAGAGCGAAGCGATAATCAGGAGGGAGCCCTACGGCATCGTGCTCGCGGTAATCCCCTTCAACTACCCGCTATTCGACACGGTCAACAAGTTCGTCTACAGCGTCGTCGCCGGGAATGCCGTGATCATTAAGCCACCGTCAGCCGACCCCTTACCCTCAATACTCTTCGCCCGCGTAGCCGAGATCGCGGGCTTCCCTAAGGAAGGGCTAGCGGTGGTGACGATGCCTGGCAGGGAATCAGGCAACCTCGTAGCCGACCCAAGAATAGGGGTGATAAGCCTAACCGGGAGCACCGAAACAGGGCTTAAGGTACTGAAGCAGGCGGGGATCAAGCAATACGTCATGGAGCTAGGCGGCGGGGACCCGGCCGTAGTGCTCGACGACGCTGACCCTGAGGTGGCGGCCGACAAGATCGTGGCGGGCATCGTGGGGTACAGTGGACAGAGGTGCGACGCCATAAAACTAGTGCTCGCTGAGGAGGGAATCTACGAGGTACTGAAAGCAAAGATCATCGAGAAGCTCTCGAAGGTTAAGGTGGGTGACCCACGCGAGGAGGGCGTCGTAATGGGCCCACTAATAGACCCGAGGACTGTTGACGAGATGCTTGAGGCGGTCCAGGAAGCCATCGATAAGGGCTGCAAACTCCTCCACGGCGGGAAGAGGTTAGGGCCAACCTACGTTGAACCAACACTTCTCGAAGCCCCGAACAAGGAGGTACTTAAGGAACTAACCCTGTATAAGGAGGAGATCTTCGCCCCAGTAGCGATCATGATGAAGGTAAGTAGCATTGACGAAGCGATAGAGCTAGCCAACGGCAGGAGGTACGGACTAGACGCCGCAATCTTCGGAAAGGACATCAATAAGATCAGGAAACTAATCAGGTACTTGGAGGTAGGAGCGATCTACATCAACGAATACCCAAGACACGGCATAGGGTACTACCCATTCGGAGGAAGGAAAGACTCAGGCATAGGCAGGGAGGGCATAGGGTACAGTATAGAGTACGTCACCGCCTACAAAACCATAGTCTACAACTACAAAGGAAAGGGCGTGTGGGAATACATATAACTTAACTCAAAGCATTAAGTCCACTCACCCATACTAACATACTAAACATAATCTCCCCCTTTCTCCCACGCCATCAACTAAGTGCTGGCAGGATGTACGCTAGTATCCTCACGTAGGTCTTGGATTGAGCTTCGTTTGCTTGAGTGCTGATGTCATTTGCTTAAGTTGAGGATGGGGGGCTGAGTATATATGCTCTCGTATATACGTATATATGGTGATGTATATGGGTTCCACCGGCATATACCTGCGGGTTGATGAGGAGTTGCTTAGGAAGTTTACTGAGGTGGCTAGGGCCTTAGGTATGAGTAGGAGTGAAGCTATTAGGAAGGCCATGGAGATGTTCATAACCGTTAATGAGGGGAGCCTAATGACCCCGAAGATGAGGGGCTTAGTTAAGAGCAAGTTAACCCTGAAGGAACTTGAGGAAGCTTACCTGGTGTCTAAATGAGGGCCTACGTAGACTCCTCTATCTTCTTGAAACTACTGCTGGACGAGCCCGGCGCTAATAAAGCCCAGGAAGTCCTAGAGGCTATTGAGGAGGGTAAGGTCCTAGGCTTCATCTCGCCCTTAGTGCTTGAGGAGGTGTCCTTTAAGCTCACCTACGCTAAGGCTAGTGAGGTTCTAAACACCGGGAATGTGTGGAGGATTAGGGAGGCCTTAAGGCTTGACGAGAAGGTCAGGGGAGAGTGCCTCAAACCGCTCAAGGCGTTTCAGGAGTATGTTGAGCACATGCTCATGAAGGGTCTTAGGGTGGTGTGCGTTACGTACGATGACTGGCGCAACGCTACGTACTTCATCGAGAGGTACGGGCTACTCCCGGCAGACGCCATACACGTGGCCATAGCCTTAAGGGCTGGGGCGAAAACCATAGCGACCTTCGACGAGAACCTCAGGGCGGTTAAGGAGATCAACGTGGCGCCGTAGCGGCTCACCTACATACTTCCTTAGCGACGTCACTACTACCACCGCTCCTCAAGCGTACGGCGTCCCTAACAATCCTGAATTTACCTTCTTTCCCCGGCTGCTTGGAGTGATCTTCGCGTAGAGCCTGTGGAGTTCGTCGTTAGGTTCCTTCCCCACTCACCCCTCAACGCATAGTGAGGGGCTCGTAGCGCTTTAGGGCGTTCAGCACGAACATGTACTCGTAGTGGGGCTCTATGCAGTACCTTCCGCGCAGGTACGCGGCATTCATCCTGATTAAGCCCACGATCACCTCGAGGGCGTGAAGGTACATAGGTAGCATGCCTGAGGACGCGTACTTCAGTAACTCATGACCTACCCAAGCATTGAAGGGGTCAGGCTCTAGGACGGTTAGGAGGGCTCCCCTATCCTTGAGGTAGTAAGGATCCGTAACCAACTCCCACACGTTTATCTCCTTACCCCACCCTCAGCACCTAACCCACCAATACCTATCCTCACAGGTAATCCCCATCTCCTCGCGAGGTAGGCTAGCGTGGCCCTAGCGATGGCGTCTGTGGCGTAGCTCCGGGCTCCTCATAACCAAGCACCAACCCGTCACCACCTAAGCTCGTGTGGGGTGTGTGCGCAGGCCTCAGTACCCTCGCCACCAATCCACCGCCTCAAGCATGCTTTCGTAGGAATTATTAACACACCACGTAAACACTATCCTCAGGAACATCTAATCGTAGGGCTTACCCACCTAAAAACTCAAGGAAGGGTTTTAACCACGAACCTGTCTCCATTCCCTACATTTGCCCCGTGTAGGTGCGTTTCCAGTTAATTCTAAAGCGCTTTAGAGGGATGCGGCGAACTCGAGGAACCTTACTTCTTGAGTAGTGGTGAATATTCTTCTTTAAAACCCGGGAACACACCGTTTAAGGAGATGAACGCAAGGTACTTCCAGAGGGTGTAGGTGATTACAGTTAAAGCACTCCTAAGTCAAGTGAGGCATGCGGAAACGGCATTCTTCCTGGGTCATGCGAGCGGTTGACAAGGGTTTCTGTGTTTTCGAACCTTTGTTTGAGGGCAACACATATATGCCTTGATGAAGAGAAGTGGTGGGATCCTTATTGAGACGCAGGAAATTAGCGTTCGTCCTTGCCTCCCTGATCTTGGTGGTTGTGTTGGTTGTTGTGGTGCCTGAGATTTACGCTACGTACGTCGGGCCTTGGAGGCAGGGCGTCACCCTAACTATTAACGTCGTCGAAGAATCAGGCACACCCGCCAGGTACGCTAGGGTTAAGGTGTTCCTGTTAACCAGTGACGGCCCGAAACTCATTGGTGAGGGAGGCACATTCGTCTCTGGTGTGGCTAGGGTGCACGTGTTCATACCTCGGGAGCCTAGGGGTCTTCTCTGGAAGTGGGAGCCCTTCTTGGAGGACGGTAGGGTTGTGCGTAAATTCGTTGAGACGAACGAGCCCTCATACGCGTCAGTTAACCTAGGGGTCATCGCCATAAGGCCCGGCGAAATAGGTGTTAGGGTCTTCTCGCTAGACCCAACTAAGATGAGGTGGCCTGAGGACGAGGCATCAGTCACGGTGAAGCTGGAGAAACCACCGTCAGGGAAAGGCGGCGTTAGCGGAGCCCCTCCACGAACGCGCCCGAGGCCCGAGGATGAGATTAGCTGGTGGCAGTTCACACCCATCCTAAAGTACGCGACATGGGACGGCATAAGGGAGTGGTTCAAGATTAGCATGGGGTCGAAGATAGAGGTTCAAAGCAAGCACCAAGTGTGCGCGCTATGGGCTTGCGGGCCTTGGGAGGACGCCGGGTACACGGTGGTGACGCGAGATAGTGGGCTTATTGGTGGGTACTTAACGGGGCGCGTTGTGAGGACGGTGTACGCGAAGGTTAGGTATGTTTACTGGTCATACTGCGACTCATTTACTAGGCTGTGTGTGGAGGACGTTTACGCAGCGGACACGGGCATGGACTTCTTTGACTATTACTACGTCGATAAGCCATGGGACGGTAGCCTGCCCAGTACGGGGCATGCATACTACACCTGCGGGCGCGGGACGCGGAACCTGACAATAGCTGGCGGCTATCACTGGGACCTCACGGTATTGGTGAACCTCAGCATTAGTGGGAGGCACACCAGCATCACCCTGGGCACAACGTTCTATGAAGTGCCTAACCCCCCATCATACCTCAACATAGAGGCGGAGGATGGGGCTCCGGGCTACTGCGTTGAGACGGTAAGCCTGCATAGCTCAGGAGGTCGGGCCTCCTGCGTAGTGACGTACAGCAACTGGGTTTACAGGGGGTAGGGGCCCTCACCAATGCTTGCGAGCGTTATTGACCTTTGCTGGCCCGGTAAATTGTTAAAGAGTGCTTAAGTGTTAGAGTAGTTGGGGGTTGCGTCGTTGCCTGACCCCGGTCTGCTCATGATTGGTGTGATGTTAATCGTTACGGGCATCATAATGATCATCATGGGTTACTTAGCCGAGGCGGCCGCTAGGAGACCCCACTACCCAGGCGAGGAGTCCGAGGGTCCTAAGGTGAGTGGCGGCGGGGTCGTGATAATAGGGCCCATACCGATAATCTTCGGGAGTGACAGGAGGGCAGCCCTAATAGCTGCCGTGATAGGCGCGGTCCTCACAGTGATAGCCCTAATCACGTTCCTCCTAATGAATTGGGGGGTCTGGAAGCCTTGAACGCGCTGAAGGTCTTCGGGTTAATCCTCATCCTAATAGGGTTGTGGTTAGTGAGCCTCTCCTTCCTAACACAGCCTCCCGGGGGTTGGGGACTCAGCACGGTGACCGCGCCCCCACAGTCGCAGCCCTCTAGCGGCGGGGGCTTCGCTGGGTGCGTCGTGATCTTCTTCATCCCGATATGCTTCTCAGGTAACTCCGCGCCGGGGTGGTTCATCGCGTTGAGCGTGGGCGTGTTC
>JALWZB010000091.1 GCA_027002995.1 Desulfurococcales archaeon | reverse complement strand
TAACCATACTTTACGGTGCTAGGGCACCAAGGCACCTACTGTATAAGTACGAGCTCGAGAAGTATGCCTCAATACCCAACACCGAGCTACTACTCAGCGTCGATAAGGCTGAAGGTCCTTGGGAGGGCCACGTGGGTTTCGTAACTGACCTAATACCTAAGGCCGACATAGACCCGGAGAGAACCATAGCGATGATCTGCGGGCCCGAGATAATGATGAAGTTCACCATCAAGAGGCTCTACGAGGTCGGGCTGAAGGACAATCAGATATACCTCTCGCTGGAGAGGAGGATGAGGTGCGGCGTGGGGCTCTGCGGGCACTGCCAGATGGGCCCGTACTTCGTGTGTAAGCACGGCCCCGTATTTCCGCACTGGTTCATAAAGAAGTACTTCTGGGTGGAGCAGATATGATGCGCCGGAAACTTAAGGTCGCGGTCTTCAAGTTCACATCATGCTCCGGTTGCCAACTCCAGATACTTAACATGGAGGACGAGCTACTGACCCTCACAGACGCCGTCGAGTTCACCTACTTCCTGGAAGCGAGCCGCGCCACAGCGCCAGGACCCTACGACGTGGCGTTCGTCGAGGGCTCCATATCGACGCCAGAGCAGGAGGAGTTAGTGAGGCGCGTTAGGGAGGAGTCACGCATACTCGTCGCTATGGGCGCGTGCGCCACCGCGGGAGGCATTCAAGCCCTCAGAAACTGGTTAAGGTTAGATGATGTTAAGAGGGCGGTGTACCCGAACCCGGAGTGGGTTAAGGCGTTAGAGCACTCGAAGCCTGTGGCTGAGGTAGTTAAGGTTGACTACGAACTGCGTGGATGCCCGGTCAGCAAGGAGAGGTTGCTGAGCTTCATCAAGCAGGTGCTCGTCGGCAGGAAGCCTTACTTGAGGAGGGAAGCCCTCTGCATGGACTGCAGGAGGAAGGGCAACGTTTGCGTAATGGTGGCTAAGGGGATACCGTGTCTAGGGCCCGTAGTTCAGGAGGGGTGCGGTGCCATCTGCCCGACCTTCGGGCGCGGGTGTTACGGGTGCTTCGGTCCATCCATAGACGCTAGGCCTGAGGCGCTAGCGTCGAGGCTGAGGGAGGTAGGCATGAAGGACCGTGACGTCGCGCGGTTGTTCAAGGGCTTCACGGGTTGGTCCGAGAAGTTCCGTAAGGTGATTAACGAGTTGGAGGGTGGTGCGAGATGACGGGTAATGGTCGTGAGTCCCTCGAGATAAGGGTGAGTAACCTCGCCCGAGTTGAGGGTGAGGGCGGGGTTTACCTGAAGGTGAGTGGCGGTAGGGTCGAGTACGTTGAGGTACACATTCATGAGGCGCCGAGGTTCTTCGAAGCCATACTTAAGGGCAGGCACTACCTTGAAGTCCCGGACATAACTGCTAGGATATGCGGTATATGTCCCCTAGCTTACGTGATGAGCTCCAGCAGGGCGATGGAGAAGATCTTAGGCATAAAGCCGCATGAGGAGGTATTCAAGCTAAGGAGGATAGCTTACTTGGGTGAGTGGATAGAGAGCCACGTGCTCCACATAGCCCTGCTACACGCACCCGACTTCCTCGGGTACGACTCGGCACTGCAGATGGTTGAGGAGCACGGCGACTTCATCAGGGACTCCCTGAAGCTCAAGGCGTGGGGCAATAGGGTGCTTGAGGTAGTGGGAGGACGCCCAGTGCATCCGGTGGTATTCCGTGTTGGGGGCACGTACAGGATCATAAGGCGTGACGAGCTACTTCCGCTACTGAAGCGCGTTGAGGAGATGAAGCGCAGGGCTAGGAGGGTGCTGGAGTTCGTCGCTAACCTACCGATGCCTGAGTTCAGGCAGGACATCACGTACGTGTCGCTAAGGAATGACGTGAGGTACCCGATACTAGAGGGCGATGTGGTGACTAGTGACGGAGAACGCTTCAAGGAGGAAGACTTCGAGAAGCACGTTGAGGTCGAGCAGGCCAAGTACTCTAACTCACTGAGGTACCGGTTAAGCGGTGGCAGGCCCTACTGCGTCGGCCCCCTAGCCAGGTTCAACCTGAACCACGACCTCCTAGCCCCTGAGGTTAAGGACAAGCTAGCGGAGCTCGGGATTAAGGCACCACTCAAGAACGCCTTCCAAAGCATAATAGCTAGGGCGGCGGAGGTGTACCACGCCGTCGTGGAGCTCGACGAGCTAATAACGTCCTACAGGGAACCACCGCAACCCTACGTTGAGGGTGAGGTCAGGGAGGGGGAGGCCGCAGCAATAACTGAGGCTCCCAGAGGGATGCTCTATCACAGGTACAGAATAGATAGTGAGGGATTCGTGCGGTACGCGAACATCGTTGCCCCAACTTGCCAGAACTACGTCGCGATGGAGGAGGACATAAGGAGGTTAGCCCCGAACCTACTCACGATGCCGCGTGAGAAGGCACAGTGGGTGGTGGAGCAGGCGATAAGGAATTACGACCCCTGCATTTCATGCTCGGTTCACTTCATAAGGCTACACATAATTAACGACTAACGTTAAAGCACTTCAAACCACGCTAAACTGTATCAAGAGAAAGCGTTTTTACGTCCCCCGCGAAAATCACCCTTGGAAACACGTGTTCCGGCGGGTGTTTTAATGGAGGAAATCAGGCTCCACGGCCGCGGGGGCCAGGGCGTCGTCATGTGCTCCGAACTAATCGCCCTGGCGGCCCTGCACGACGGGAAATTCTCCCGGGCCTTCCCCTGGTTCGGGATGGCCCGAAGAGGGGCTCCGGTAACGGCCTTCGTATCGATAGGGGAGAGAAGCGAGTTCAGCAGGAGCATGATATACACGCCGAAGTACGTCATGGTGCTGGACCCAAGACTACATAGGGTCTTACCAGCAGTCACTAAGGGACTGAGAGAGGGTGGGGTCTACATCCAGAACACCCCCAAACAACCTAAGGAAGTGCTCCCCGAACTGAAGCTCGAAGCGAGGTTATCGAAGATAGCCACCATAGACGCCACCAAGTACGCGATGGAGTTTATGGGGAGGCCAATACCCAACATAGTGATGTTAGGTGCGTTCGCGAGGGTCACGGGCCTCATAACGCTTGACTCAGCCATTAAGGCCGTGAAGGAGAGGTTCCCCCAGAAACTCTGGGACAGGTACGTCAGGTGCGTGAAGGTCGGATACGAGAACGTTTCTACGGAGGTGTTAAGCAGTGGGTAATGAACTACCTGAAATACCCCTAATCAGGGTAAACACGCTATGGTCGGAACCCACCGCCAGCTGGAGGGTGCTTAAGCCGGTCATAGACCTTGAGAAGTGTAGGAAGTGCTGGCTATGTGTTGACTTCTGCCCCGACGGGGTGATCTCGAAGAGCAAGGAAGGCCCGGTAATAGATTACAGGTTCTGCAAGGGGTGTGGCGTGTGCGCGAACGAATGCCCCGTCAAAGCAATAAGCATGGTTAGGGAGGTGTGAGGCCGTGGGTAAGCTAACACTGCTCTCAGGCAATAAGGCCGTAGCGTACGGCGTTAAGTTATCGAGGGTACAGGTAGTGTCAGCATACCCCATAACACCGCAGACACCCATAGTTGAGTACATAGCTGAGTTCGTCGCTAAGGGAGAACTCAAGGCCGAGTACGTGCACCCGGAGGGCGAGCACTCAGCCATAGGTGCGGCGCTGGCCGCCGCACTTGGCGGCGCCAGGTCATTCACGGCGACGTGCTCGCAGGGCTTCGGCTACGGTTTCGAAGTCATAGCGCAGGCACCAGCCTACAGGGCACCCTTCGTCATGGCCGTAGCTAACAGGACCCTCGGGTGGTACTGGGCCCTAGCCTCAGACTACTCCGACACGATGACCGCGAGGGACCTAGGGTGGATCCAGTACTACGTTGAGGGATGCCAGGAGTGCTTGGACGCGGTCATCCAGCTCTACAGGATAGCGGAGGACGAGAGGGTCTTGCTGCCGGCAATGATGTGCCTCGACGGGTTCCACATATCCCACTCGTCCGAGCCCGTCGATATTCCTGATCAAGCGGAGGTTGACGAGTTCCTCCCGCCTAGGAAGGTCTACGACCACACCACTGACCCTGACTCCAAGGGCTACGTGTTCCCCGTACTGCCGGCGCCGCTACACACGCCGTACAGGAGGATGTTTGAGGAAATACTGCATAGGGCGAAGGACGTGATTAGGGAAGTGACGAAGGAGTTCGAGGAGAGGTTCGGGAGGAAGTACGGGTTAATAGAGGAGTATAGGGTCGAGGGCGCTGACCACCTCCTCATAACGATGGGGTCCATGAGCACCGCCGCTAAGCGCGCCGTGGATAAGGCGAGGTCGGAGGGCGTTAAAGTAGGTCTAATTAGGGTCGCGTTCTACAGGCCCTTCCCAGCGGAGGAGATAAGGAAGGTTATTGAGAGGGAGGGCGTGGCCTCGGTAGGGGTTGTGGATAGGGCGGTAGCGCACGGCACGCGCATGGGTCCTTTAGGCCTTGACGTCCTGTCAGTGCTGTACAACCTCAACGGTAAGGTGCCCGTCACAAACTTCATCGCTGGAATGGGTGGTGATGACGTATCAGTAAGCGACTTCAGAGGGATGATCGATAAGTTAATTAAGGGTTCCTGCCCAAGCGGCGGGTGCGTCAGGACGGTCTACATCGAGCATAAACCACCTCAGAGGAGGGGGTCTGTAGAGTTTAAGGACACGGTCTACGCCCCCGGCTGCCAGCTCTGCGCTGGGTGCGGCGCGACACTGGTTACGAGGCATGTGCTACGCGTGATCGGGAAGCGCTCAGTACTGGTCTTCCCGCCCAACTGTGTCTCAGCCTCCATAGCGATGCACTTCCCGAGCAACTGGATGGGGGTGCCGTGCGTCCTAGCGAATTACGCGGCAACAGGCGCTTACTCTAGGGGCCTTGTCAGGGCCTACAGGGTGAGGGGTAAGAAGGACGTTAAGGTCGTTGCCTTCGCTGGCGATGGGTGCGCCGCGGACATAGGTCTGCAGTCCCTGTCCTCAGCCGCTGAGTGTGGTGAGCCGATACTGTGGGTAACGTACGATAATGAGGCATACATGAACACCGGTATACAGAGGAGTGGCA
>JALWZB010000090.1 GCA_027002995.1 Desulfurococcales archaeon | reverse complement strand
GTGTAGGGGGCGAGTTCCCATCAGTGCTTAAGTTTGCTGGCTATGATGGGGTGGTGGTGCTGGGTAGGTCCGAGAAGCCCGTTTACCTGGTAATAGATAATGGTAACGCTTCAGTGGAGAACGCCGGGGATCTTTGGGGGCTTAACGTTTTCGAGACCATCGACACCCTAACTAATCGTCACCCCGGTTCAGTTGTTGCCTGCGTGGGTAGGGCGGGTGAGAGGGGAGTTAAGTTCGCTGGGATAGCGTTTTCTTATAGAAACCTAGCGTCGCGCGGCGGTCTCGGAGCGGTGATGGGTTCCAAGAACCTGAAGGCAGTAGTTGTTCGAGGTAAGGGAAGGATAACGCCTAACGACCCCCTTAAGTTGATGGCTGTCTTCGAGGAAATCCATGAGTGCGTAGTGAGGAGTGGGGAATATGCGCGGTTTAGGGACTGGCACGTGAACTTCGTGCCCACAATACTTAAGCTTAGGATGCCTTACTTCGGCGACTATGAGCCATACTGGGAGGACGCCTGGGAAGCAGCTATTAAGGCTAGGGAGTTCATGGAGAAACACACCATAGGGAGGGCAAGTTGCTTCTCCTGCCCTCTCAGGTGCTGGGCCATCGTAAGCTACGGCGGTGAAGCCCTCCCCCTAAACCTGTGTCAAGGAACACTACCGGCCATAATGTATGTGCTTAAAGTTAGGGATCCTGAGCTTGCATGGAGGATTTATAGGAAGTGCCAGAGTGAGGGCCTGGACATAATGAGTGCCGCGGCAGTCATAGCTTACGCGTCCCGCCTAGGCCTAGTTGAGCTAGGAACCGAGCAGATCCTAGAAACCATAGAAAAAATCGTTAGTCAGGAGGGTGAAGGAGAAATCCTTGCCGAGGGAGTGAAGAAAGCGAGCGAGCACTTCGGAGTCCCTGCAATTTACGTGAAGGGCGGGTTAGAGTCGTGGAGTAGTGATTTAAGATTATTCATAGGTTCAGCCCTAATTTCAGCCGTTGCCGACTCAGGAAGCGTCAATAGAGCACTGTATGCATTCCCCGAGTTCTACTACTATATTAAAAGAGATCAGGCCGAGAGAGTGGCGAAAAAGTTTGTTAATGACGCGGAAGCAGCCCGCCCACAAACCTACACAGAAAGCAAAGTCAGGCTCGCGGTTCTCTGGGAGAACCTACACATAATAGCTGACTCACTAGGGGTCTGCATCATAGCCTTGCTAACAGCTCCCCTAAGGCTCTGGGCGGAGGCGTATGAGGCCGCCACAGGAATGAGAATTGGGGAGGACGGGCTAATGAGAGTGGCTGAAAGAATTAGGACTCTTGAGAGACTCTTCAACATAAGGTATGGCATGGTGAAAGACGAGTTACCACCAAGGCTTTTCGAAGGGAAACCTAGGCTAGATAAGGATAAGCTAGAGAAAATGAAGAAAACCTATTACTTATTAAGAGGATGGGATGAGAACGGCGTGCCTAAGGAGGAAACGATCGTAAAGCTCGGGTTAAGTGACCTAGTAAGGTCGTGAGTAAGTGAAAGTCCCTAATAATTAATACCTTCTTAACGCTGTAGTTTAACTTCCTAACTTACATGGAGGGGTTAAAAAGTTGATAAAAGTTAATGCGGGTTCTTGGTTATGTTTTTTGGTGTTAGTTCGGTTATTTGTAGGGTTATTGATGAGCTGTCTTTCAGGTTAGCGTCTAGGTAGTAGAGCATCCATGTGTTTGGCTGTGTCTCCATTATTTTGACGGTTGCTTGTGTTGTGTCGCTTTGGGTGTCCGCTACGTTCTTTAGTGTTATTACGTATGCCCTGTAGGTTTTCCCGCTTATTGTTGTTGTGGTTGGGGTGGCGCTTATTACCTGCCATCCGTGCTTTGTTGCCGTAATGCTTCCCTGAGCTATGTATAGCTCCATGTTGCCTGCGTAGGTGAATGGTGCGATCATCGCGTTTATCTGGCTTATTACCTGTTGCCCGTAGAGTGTTGCTGCCTGCCCTTCTATTGTCTGCCCATTCATTTCCAGCTTAACTACGTTGTCGTAGTTGTTCTTGTCTACCCATATGCTCAGCGTGCCGTTACTGCCTTCGGAGCTCCGCACCGTTATGTCTACCTTAATAGTGTCTACTCCCCCGATGCTGCCGCCTGGGGCCTGAGTTATTAATAGTGACGCCGTTAACTCGTCGCCCGTGGCGTTCACGTACCTGTAGTCTAGCTTAAGTCTTGAGTAGTTAGCTAGGAACGCCTGGAAAGTGTACACGGAGTTAACATTGGCTTTCTGCGGGGTTGACGTGCTGGTTGTTGAGGCTGTGGTTGCTGTGGTGCTTGTTGACGGTTGCGTTGTCTGAGTCGTTTCAGTTGCTGTTTCGGTGAGCGTTGTTGAGGCTGACGAAGTAGTGGCTGAGGTAGTCGTTGGTTGCGGTTCCTGAGTTGTCTCGGTTGTTGGCTCAGCTGATGTTGTGGGTGTTAGGGAGCTCGTGCTTGCTTGACTCGACGTCTGTTGCGTTGTCTGAGCAGTTCCTGTGAGTGTTGCTGAGGTAGTTGTCTTGGTTATGGGTAATATCAATGATTGATGAGTCATGAGGTATGCGCCCACACCAACCACCGCTACGGCCAGCACGGCAAGCACTGCTAAGGCTTTCAACATTTGATACCACCTTTTCCTGAAATGTTCAACAGCACAACTAATAAAAATACCGTATATACTACTGTTCATAAACACTTAACATTCACCCGTTAAAACACGCCACAGAATGCCTGTTGGAATAGTGTCCTGAGCTCCTCTAAGGGCACAGAGCCTCTAAACCTTAATTTCCACCCTATCAAACCATTTGAGGAACACTACGTACATTGCGACCATCACAAAGGCACATGCCATCAAGCCTAGGGAGGGGCTCACAGTCACCGAGTTTGTAGTAATTGCGTACCAGTATGTGAGTGACGGGTTCAGGACATAGGTCATTACTGCTACGACCCCCGAAAGTTTAGCGTGGAATGTCCCGTAGTTTAGGAAGAGTATAGCTACCGAAATAGGGGCCATGAAGAGCGCTAGGGCTGAGGTGAGTATGGTTGCAGTCCTACTCCTAATTAATGAAAGAGACAGCGCTATGCCAGAGTAGAGGTAAATGGACAGCACTACCCCCATAATGACGTAGGGACCTAGCAAACACAGACTAGATACGAGGTAAGTCACTACTGCCTGCATAATGGCGTAAGGAGTCATGTAGATCAGTAACGACAGCGTCCTAGCTACGGCTACGTCCCTCCAACTCCCGAACATCGAGGCCTCGAAGACCGTCATGTCGGCTGACCTAGCAACGTGAGCCAATCCCGAGATCACGTAAGCAGGATTAAAAAAGAGAGTCATCAGCATAAGCAACCCGCCGAATATCTGCATCCTAAGGTCTGAGGGAGAGCCTTCTGCGAAGTAGTAGATGAGGAGCTCCACAAACAGCGAGACAGCTATGAACGGAGTGATTACCTCTAGAGGGAACAAGTTCTTAAAGTACCATTTAAGAGCCCTAGAAATACCTCCTCACCCCCAGCCTCCGGAAGCCTCTCACCCTACCGCGCCTCACGAGCTCAACTAACTCATCATAATCAGACCTAACTATGGCTACGTACCCGAACTTCGCTAGAACCTCAACGCCTTCAGGTGGCTCGCCCCTCAAGTAAACCTCATAGACCCCCTCCCTCTCCAGGTCACTTAGCCCGCCATGCCACACCACCTCCCCATCCCTTAGCATAACGAAGTACTCCCCCAGCCATTCAGCCTCCTCAGGGACGTGCGTTGTGAACACCACGCTAAATCCTCGCCGCAGGATGTAGTCACCTATTAACCCAACATGCCTGACGTCGACGTGGGAGAATGGCTCGTCAAGGATCTTCAACCTGCTCTCCCTGCAGAAGGCCTGCATTAACTGCACTAACTGCTTCTCACCCGAGGAGAGGTCAGGCAACGCAGTATTCCTGAAGTCCCTGACGCCTAACCCCTCCCAGAAGAAGCTGAGGCAATCACTATCCCCGTACCCCGAAAGCACTTCGTAAACGTCGCGAACCCTAACACTAATATCGAAGGTAGGTCTCTCGAAAACTATGCTCATATCTTTGGAGGCCCTCTCCCTAAGCTTGTAGGGCTCGTAACCATCAACCCTCAGAACCCCCTCTGTCGGGCGTAGCGCGCCGAACATAATGCTTAACAAGGTGCTCTTACCAGAACCGTTCTGCCCTATGATGGCAACCCTCCCGGCATCCGCCTCGAAGCTAACGTTCCTTAACGCCACTACCCTACCGAAGCGCTTGGTAAGGTTCACCGCCTGCAACATCATATCCTTCTCCTCCGCACAACCACCAGCCCTATGAACCCCACAACAATCAACACTAAGTTAATCGGGAAGTACGTGAAGGTAAGGTCAAATAGTATCCGCCCGACAACATCATTCACTAAACGCACGTTCGTATAATTTAAGCTAAGCATAACGTTCACGTTATCCAGCTTCCCCCTATTCCTCAACATTAAATCCTCGTAAGAACTACCCTTTAACATCATCTCGAGGATCTGGGCCGTCACCTTATCCTTACCAAGTATGTCATAATGACTCCCCCTCTTCCTGTCAATAAAGTCAACGTATGAGGTAAGCAGTAACTTACCCTTACCCGCAACATAGTACGTTAAGTACGTGAACCTATCAATTTTGGCATTAAGGATCATTCCCTTACCATGGTAGCCCACAGGCTTAAGGTAAAAGTGGACAGTAAGTAAGTTTCTGAAAGAAACCACATTCGGCGGAACCTTCCTCACCATGACATTCAGTCCAGAGACATTAATATTCAACCTATCACCTGACCCGTTAATGATTAAAAGCTTAGCAAGGGGTGAGTCACCCCTAATAACCCCTGAGGAGCGAATAGTAACGTTCCTCTGAGACCCATTAAATGGAAAGAGCAGGTTAAATCTGCATATGGTCTCATAAGCAAGGCCAGAGGCGTTACTTAGAGGTCTGAACGCTATACTACACCTATCACCAGTAAATACAATGGTTAAGGGTTTGGTCGGTGTCTTATTTATCTTAACCAACGCGAAGAACAAGTCAACACTATATTTCTCGTAAGCCCTATTGGAATCAATACTCACCTGATGAGGGTACA
>JALWZB010000089.1 GCA_027002995.1 Desulfurococcales archaeon | reverse complement strand
AGTACGCACTTGAGGATGACGCAACCGATTCACTAATAGCTTACGTGGAGTGGGTACGTGACGGTAAGGCGTTCCTGGAGAAGGGCTCGAAGTTAGCGGCCGTTAAACCCCTATGCATCCTTAAGGGAGGTAGGGGCGAAAGAAGCAGTGAAGCTGTGAGATCCCATACCGGCGGGCTAGCGGGTAGTTACGTGATATTCAAGGAGGCGGTGCGTAAGATAGGCGCGTACCTAGCCGATGATGTACCAGACTTAGTTGAAGTTGAGGAAGTGCTAAGGCGTGTGGGGTACCTTAACGGGTCAAGAGTGCTAATAGTAACTAACTCTGGCGGGTTGGGTGTGGTGACAGCGTCCCATATTGAGGAACACAGCTTAGACTTACCGCCAATACCTTCAAAGCTCGCTGAGGTCTTAACCCGGCAGGCTGGGAAGTCATTTACTGGTAGAAACCCCGTTGACTTCGGCGGTGACGCGAGCGCGGAACAAGTAGCTAAGGCATTGACGCTAAATGACCTAAGTAGATACTTCGATGTTGCGTTGTTCGTGTACGTACCTACAGCGGCTGAAGGACCGGAGGAGATGGCTAAGGCATTGAGGGATCATGTCGATGAGTTCTCACTCCCTGTCATAGTGTACTTCGATGGCGAGGGAAGCCGTGAGGTCACCATGAAGGTTTCGAGCTTACTTCCCGCAGTTACTTCAGCCAGGAATGCTGCTAAGGCTGTATCGGCATTAGTGAATAGGGGTAAGCACCTCAGATTAAGGATCACCCATAATAGTAGCTGATGAATATCCTTTAGTGGCTGGGGTGAGGGGCTTGCCTGAAAGAATTAACCCCTTGAAAGCCCTCGCAGGAACTAGGTTAGCGCTTATGGGTAATGAAGCCATAGCCCGCGGAGCGGTTGAGTCAGGTATTTACGTAGTTACGGGGTACCCGGGCACCCCTTCCAGCGAAGTCATCATGACGCTCCAGAGATTTGGTAAGGACTTAGACATGTATGTTGAGTGGGCTGTCAACGAGAAGGTAGCGTTTGAACTGGCGCTAGGTGCCTCGATAGGTGGTGCGAGGTCCTTAGTCACCATGAAGGCACCGGGCGTCAACATAGCCTCCGACCCAATACTCTCCGCGGCATACTGCGGTGTTGATGGAGCCCTAGTAATGCTCGTCGCGGATGATCCGGGCCCTATAACAACGCAGACAGAGCAGGATGACAGGTGGTTCTCGAAACTCGCTAAACTACCAACGATAACGCCCTCAAACCCGCAGGAAGCTAAAGACTACGTTAAGGTAGCGGTGATGCTGAGCGAGAAGCTCCAGCTACCAGTAATTCTTAGGACAACGACGCGAGTTAACCACACAGTGGGCGATGTAGTGCTAGGCGCCACAGAGTCGCCTAGGAAGTTCAAGGGATTCAAGAGGAACCCACCGCGATTCGTGCGGGCTGGCATGAGGTGGAACTTGGAGCGCCACAAGTGGCTAAACAAGCAGTTAGAGAAGGTTGAAAGCATCCTTAACGAGCTGGGGATAAGCATTAACGAGGTACATGGTGACGGAGACGTCTGCGTGGTCACGGAGGGAGTCACGTACAACTACGTTACTGAAGCCCTAAACCTCCTAGGCGTGAAGGAGGGTGTGCGTGTCCTCAAGGTAGGGCAACTCTACCCACCACCTAAGGAATTCTTGAAGAAAGGTTTACGCGGATGCGGGAAAGTAGTGGTGGTTGAGGAACTCGACCCATACCTGGAGGAAACCGTGAAGACGCTGCTCTATGATGAAGGTATCAGCATTGATATTCACGGTAAGCACGATTCGTTACTGCCTATGGAGGGAGAGTTAAACGTACTCATGGTAGCTAAAGCGTTATCGCGCGTGATCGGTGTTCCACTCCCTAGGACCCTGCAGGTCAGCCGTGAAACACCAGCACTACCTCCGAGACCCCCACCACTGTGTCCTGGGTGTCCTCACCGCGCGTCCTATATCGCCATACTTAAAGGTATAAGTAAGGCGGGCTTCAGGAGGGATGAGGTACCAATATTCGGAGACATAGGATGTTACGCTTTAAGCGTTGAGCCGCCGTTAAACGCCATATGGACCGAGCATAGCATGGGTGCAAGCATAAGCATGGCGGCCGGCATGAAGTTAGGCGGGAATGGCAAACCAGTGATCGCCACGATAGGCGACTCAACGTTCTTCCACTCAGGAATACCCGCCTTACTGGAGGCTGTGCATAAGAGGATTAACGTGCTCGTCATAATACTCGATAACACTGTGGTTGCGATGACGGGACATCAATCAACGCCATCATGGAGTGTGACCGAGACGGGCAGGAGAGCTAAGCCTGTTCTACTGGAGGACGTCGTCAAGGCGTTAGGCGTGGATAACTTAGCGGTAATTGACCCATTCGACGTTGACAACATGGCTAACGTAGTAGCCCAGTACCTGAGGAAGCCGGGCGTGAACGTCATAATAGCGCGCGCACCATGTGCCTTAATGAAGGTTAGGGCAGAGGGTGTTAAGGCAGTCTATAGGGTTGATCCCGAGGCATGCATAGGGTGCATGGCATGCATTAGGGGCACCGGGTGCCCTGCGATGTACGTTGATGAGAACGGTAAGGCAGCCATCATTGAGGAGGACTGCACGGGTTGCGGGCTCTGCGCTTACTTCTGCCCGCGAGACGCGATAAAGGAGGTGAGGCACGAATGAGCAGGAGGATTAAGGAAGTATTCAATATCCTCATAGCTTCGGTTGGGGGGCAAGGCGGACTAACGCTATCTAGGACGATAGCTATAGCCGCGGTCAGTGAAGGCCTCTCCGTGAGGACTGGGGAGACCTTAGGGATGTCCCAAAGATTCGGTTCCGTCACTAGCTTCGTGCGCATGGGTCCGCAGAACGCCATCATGTCACCCACGTTCTCTGAGGGGATGGCGCACGTCATGGTGGGTCTTGAACTCACCGAGAGTGTCCGCAACCTACGCTATCTGAGTGAAGGCGGCAAGATCCTAGCAGCCGATACTGTGAAGCCACCCATCACGGCAAGCATAGGCACGGCAAGAATGCCGAGCAAGGATGAATTAGTGGGTGCTTTAATTAGCGTTGACCCCGAAGCGGTGATAGTGCCTGCCAGGAAGATAGCCTACGACGTCGGCAACCCGAGAGCAGCGAATATGGTTATGCTCGGCGTGTTCAACAGGATATTCGGAATCCTCAGCGATGACGCAGTGATTAATGCTATACTAACGCTCCTGCCTGGGAGAAGAGGAGAGACCTCGGTGGCGGCGTATAAGGCGGGGATTAAGTGGGCTGAGGAAAATAAGGTGGTGCAAGGCTAGCGCAGTGACTGCTAAAGCATACTACCCAGGCAGTAAGTACGTCCCCTTAAGCGTGTCAGGTACTGTATGCTACCTCTCATGCAAAAGATGTAATGCCACGTACCTAAAGGGGATGGTGGACGTCAGCGACCCAGAAAAGCTGAGGCTAGTGCTCAATGAACTGTACAGGCAAGGCGTTAGGGGATACCTCCTAAGCGGCGGGTACAGCAAAGACGGGTACCTCCTGATAAGGAACGAACACCTTAAGATTGTCAAGAACTTCTTAAGAGATCACGAAGCGGTTTTCTCCATACACCTAGGCCTAGCTCCTCGCGACCTACTCCATAGTGTTTGGTCTGCTGGCGTAGACGTTATTGATTTTGAGGTGCCTCCCAGCAATGGCTACCTGAAACATGTTAAGGGGTTAGGACACCATAGCGTCAACGACTACCTTGAGTTCGCCGCATATATCCGCGATACCTACGGCAAGGACTTCATAGCTCCACACCTCATACTGGACTCAACATATGCAACGCCTGAGGAAGAACAAAGGATGATTAAGGCGATAGCAGAGCTAGACCCTTACGTGTTCGTGGTGTTGGTTGAGATTAGGAGAACGAATAATGATGAGGGAAGAGTTAGGGACGCGTTGAGGCTAGCACGTGTGAGTTTCAGGGAAGTCGCGTTAGGGTGTATGAGGTCACCGAGGTTCAAAGCCCTAGACGAGGTATGGTTACGTGAGTGTTTAGTGGATCGAATAGCCGTACCTAAGCCAGCATTGGTCAGGGAGTACGATCTGCAGGTGATTAAAGCCTGCTGCTCACTAAAACCTAAGTACGAACACCTGTTTGCTTAAATCACTTCTCCTCACAAAGCTCCTTAAGCAACGTGCTTAACTCCGAGAGATCATTGATCACTATTAGCCCGTCAAGGTCTGGCGGATCATCACTTCCCTTAAGGAACACTGGGTAACCAACATAGCGGAAGGCGCTCACGTCCCATGCGCTGTCCCCAACGTACATGAATTCACTGAGCGGGACACCCGTAACCTTAGATATCCTTCTTAAAACGTCTCCCTTGCGGAGGGGATTAACTACCTCCTCTCCACCCGGCACTAGGCAACCATTCTTATCGAACGTCAACCTATTCGCGAACGCCATATCAATACCTAACTCCCTCGCAACGTACTCCGCGAGCACGTGCACACCCCCGCTAACCACAGCAGTCACGATCCCGTAACCCCTAGCTAGCTCCACAACCCTCCTCGCTGAGTCCCTTATTGTGACCCTACCTAGGAGGGCATTGAGGATTTCATCCCTAGTGATGCACCGTCCAGCAACGCGAACCATGGCCTCCGTATCGCGCCTCATCCACTCTGAGTACGTTATCTCCCCGCGCTCGAATCGATGCGCGTCACCAGCTTCATCCACTATCGCTTTCGAACCGAAGTACTCGTGAAGCACGCTCCAAGAGGACTTCTCCACAATGAGTACACCATCCATGTCGAAGGCCAAGACACCTACTCTACTGCAGCTCCTTCCCCGCAAGCCCTGCTTACCTCCTCAGCAAGCTTTACGGCTAAGCTATCTAAAGTTTCCCTCGAAACACCGTATAGTCCCGAAGCCCTCGCCATATCCTTAAAGAACTCTCTCCACTCAACATTCGCTGCCCTAGCACCTGCTAAGCTCCGCAGCATTTCCTCTAAAGCCTCAGGATTCGTAGCAAAGAAGTCGCCGAGTGCCTCAGCAGACTCGATAACGCATTCCTCATTAAGCACTAATCTGATCATTATGACTTTCTCACCCTTCCTCTTAGCTGACGCCTCAATGACCCCCACAGCACCCACCTCACGGCCTAAGAGCTGTCCACTCCCGCGACCTATACTTCCACTCTAAACTCTTCGCAAGCTCTAACTCGGCAGGAGAGTACTTGCCCCGCACGAACTCAACGTTAAGCGCCTCTGAGAACCCCTCGATTAGGGCTTCGATAGCCTCTTCCTTATTGACGCATCTGCCAACACATTCAGAAACTGTTATTACTCGCTTCCTTATAGTTGACGTGCCTCCATACTTAACCCCGGGAACGCGTAGGGAATTAGCTAATGTGTTAACGTCCGTGGCATACATAAACGTCCCATGCTGAAGAAGAGCCCCGAGCCTACGGGCCTGCGCGCTCCCTGAAAGCTTACGACCATGCGCGACAACATCGTTTAATGGTGCAAAACTTGCCTCGCAACCCAAACGCCTAGCTGCACGCACGACACCCTCACAAATAAGCCTGAAGGACTCCACATAATCCCTTGGAACAGAATCGGCGCTAAGGACAATAGCGTACGTCACCTCACCCAACGAGTCATGATACACGGAACCACCGCCACTGACACGCCTCACAATAGGTATGCCGTGCTTCCTAACGTACCCTAAGTTGACGGACTGGCTTAGGGACTGAAAGTAACCTATGGTTACTGCGGATGGTCTCATGACGTATAGCCTTAGCGTGTCCTCCACAGCGTTAATGCCGCGTAGCAGGAGCATCGCTTCATCCATAGCCATGTTGAAGAACGGGGTTCCCTCATCTACTATTAACCTCATAGTGCCTCGAGGCACCCCATCCACCCGCACAAGTTAATTGCACGCCTAGTAATAACTACCTAGGGCTAGGAAGTGAAGATTAGAGCGTCCATCGGAACGCTAGTGGTTGCTGGACTTGAGAACGCTAAGGTTGATGCGCTACCAACCATAGGTTACGTCATGCTGGACAGTAACCATGGGTGTAACGGCACGTGCGCCTTCTGTCCTCAATCTAGGGATGCTAGCTCATCCAAGGAACTTCTCTCACGCATTACATGGCCTGAAAGCGACTTAGAGACCCTAGCCACGTCCCTCGCTAAAGCAGGGATAAAGCGGGTCTGCGTGCAGACCGTGATCAAGGAGAATTTCATGAATGAAACTAAAGAGGTTGTTAAGACTCTCCATGAATATGGCCTTAACGTATCGGTATCGATAACTCCTGTCCCTCTAAGGTACCTTAAGGAGCTACGGGATCTAGGTACCGACTATCTAGGCGTGGGATTAGACGCTGCTTCCCCTAGGATAGCGCGTGCCGTCAGTAAGCCTTACCCTTGGAACCGTTACTGGGAATTCATCAAGGATGGCATCACGGTATTCGGGGAAGGCCATGTGGTTACACACATCATAGTGGGGTTGGGTGAGACACCGAGGGAGCTACTTGAGACCATAGAGAGGGTGAGGGATCTCGGATCAGAAGTATCCCTCTTTGCCTTCACACCTGTGAGGGGCACAGCGATGTACGGTACCCGTAGCCCCCCAAGCATAAGGTACTACAGGTTCGCGCAACTAGCGACGCACCTCATTATGAAAGGTGAAGACTGGAGGTCATTCACGGTCTTCAAGAACGGTTTACCCTACATAAGGCCTGAATACTTAGACCTAGAGAGAGTGGACGAGATCGTAAAGTGCGTCATGGTGCGCGGTTGCCCAGGTTGCAATAGACCCTTCTACAATGAATCCCCAAGAACACGAATGTTTAACTACCCCTCCAGAGATGTCGCCCTAAGAAATATGGACGCCATATTGAGGGAGATAGAGGCGATCATCCTTCAACACTAAGACTCATCATACCTTCACAGGCTATAGAATAGTGGCTACAGATACCCTTAATCAGTTCATTCACGAACACCTCAACACTCTTATCCGCGTCAGCATAATCAAGCGACTTAAGGACAGCAGTCATAACCTTTTCCGGCTCGTCTCCGCTAAGCCAGAACACGTTGTTGAGGAGTTCAGAGAGGGTATCCACGATCCTAGCTTTGGAGGTATCCGCCTCTAAACGCATGTCGAATTTCTTGGCAAAGCAATAAGAATGAATGTACAGTACTACATCAACGGCAACAGCAAAGTTAACTGAGGCTAATATGTGAGATAGTTTCACCATACATTCGTTAGACATCATCCCAACAAGTTTCCTAGCAGTCATCCTGATACCATTAACATACTTTGCCCTAGCGTTTCTGGAGAGCTCCTCAAGGACATCGATTATCTCGCCTGCCCTTACTCCAGAGGTTCTCTCCAGTAATTCACTCAATACTACCTCCTTAAGTTCAGCACCGACTTCATTGATCCTGCGCCAGTCGGGTATGCTACCTCGACGTAGTTTTGCTATGATTTCCTCAAGTAAGGATATTGCTTTTGATAATGTCAGCAGGCATGCTTTCAGTGTCGACAGTGCTTCCTTCGCAGAACTCCTTAATTCCAGTAACGTAGTCACATACATAATTCTCTTCAATAACTCCCTAGTTATCATTATGGATACTCGATCACCGTTCTTCATTGTTATCGTGAATTCATTGCCTTTCTGTTCAATAGAGAGAATGTCATTAAGTCTTAGTGTAACTACTGCCTGTCCCTCAAGGTTCCTTAGAGTGATTTCCCTATCATTTACTTCCACATCACAAAGTATTTCTCTATCTAGGTACCTACACTTACTTCTGGGCATTTTGCTCGCCTCCCCTAACTCTAATCCCTCCCTCCAGCACCTCAATGTCCTTCCTGCCTATAGCGTAGAGCTGAATGAAGTGAATTGAAGCGTCTCTCTTAAAGGGTAAATCCTCTAGACTTAGCGTGCCTCCCTTCTTCGTGAGTAGGTAGTCGATGTACTCCATCACAACAGGTATTAGTCCGGTTCTCCGGCGCATTGCCGCTAGCTCCCTTAGGTTATTCACGATCCTCTTCAGCAGTTTAGGTAATGCCAAGTCATACGTTGCTATTAACTGTGTATAGCTTCCCTTAGCTCCCTCCTTACTTAGGTTCTCAAGGGTTTCACAAAGGTAATTTAGCCTCTCACTGACGTCGCTAAGTGCATGGAGTGTTGATGCCACCTCTGTGGTGGTATTTGTTCTTAAATTCTCAAGCATCAAGTTCAGGTCAGCCTTAAGGGCTTCGGGTAACCTAGCAATCGTTCCTTGGAGTTTCTCCGTAACGTCCTTAATTACACGTATTGCGGAGTGCGTTGATGGTATGACGTCCGGAACCTCCGAGAGTATACTTGAAGCTTCTGATAGGATCATTCCGAAGTTAGTGCTCTGCAGATCGCTCTCTTTTACATCCTTCTCAAGAGTTAGGAAAACCTCCTTAAGCTTCAAGAGCTTATTATAGGTTTCCTGTACCGCGTGCTTATTTCTGGCAAGGATTAAGGTGTACTCCCTCACTATTCCTCTTAGTGCTAAGATAGGGTTGCGCCAGTTACTACACTTCATGAGTTCCTCAGGAATAACCTTAATGCCTAGAACTTTTCCTAACTCCGCAAGGCTCTGGTTTATGGCTTTCTCTAAATAAGTACATAGCCTTTCTGCAATCCTACGAAGCGCATTCGCCTTAATGAGGATGTCCTCTATTCCCTCAACCTTTGTTGCAGTCACGGCCTTAAGCCATAGATCCTCCGGGATCCTTACGTACGGGTCCACAATGGGTTTAAGGCTCTGTACTGTGGTTGCGAGGGACGTGAATGTGTCTACGATCTCCTTCTCAACCTCAGCCGCGTCCTTCTCAATAATGTTGAGTTCATTGAGCGCAGATTTCAAAGTATCTGGAGAGGGGTTGCTCGAAACGCTCTCCTTTATCCTTCTTAAATTCACGATTATTTCATCGGTTCGGTTACGTAGCTCTTCTGTCTTTTCGTTAGCTACGCCTACGGATGCGAGGGCGTTCACAGCATCTCTAACATTATCTAGTACATGAAGAAGGTGTTTACTGCGTTCCTCAAAGTTCTTCAGAAGTCTCTTAATTTCTCTTCGAAGTAAGGTTGCGTTTATGAGTAACGCGGCCACAAACGTTGATACTAATGTTAATGTCACGGACTTCATGACAAGATCTTCACTTAGCCATGGTGCGAGCAGGTAGACGAGAACCATCACTAGTATATTAAATGCCACTCCCGACATTGCGATCGAGAATGAATTCATGAATGCGTGAGGAACCTTTCTAGGTCTTGTTGAGGATTTCCAGAAAGTCATTGCAAGGATCCCACCTACCCCGCCTGCGACTCCCAACGCAACGTACGTTACTACGAGGGCAGTTACGTAGGTCACACTCCCAACGCGGAGACCAGGTAGTGTTATGTGGGGAAGATTCCCGGCGTTATAAACCACTGCCGGAATCCCAACGAATGGTAGTAGAGCGAAGACTAGCGACATGAGGTAACCTATAAGTGACCTCATACTACAGACAAGCGCCGTAGCTAAACCTAGTAGAGCAATTAGTACCCAACCATTAATCCCCAGTAACGATATAGCTAAGGCATACAGCAAAATCAACTGCGGTAGGAGGTCCCGGCTACTGACTTTCACGAGCATGTCGTAGAAAGCGACAAACACTACACTAAGGACAGAGAACACCAAGAACTCCGATGCCCACCGTACTGCTGGATGAATACTCTTAGCTAAGGAGAAAAGCGTTAGGATAACGTAGGCAGTATACGCCATAGTAAAGGGTATGCCCTTTCTATTGCTTCTAACTAGGATAGCATGGCCCACAATGAGGATTATGAATGCCCCGCAAACAGCCATGCCGAAAGGATATTTCATCACACCCAAGGCATACCCATAGAATAATACCCAAGCAGCAAGCGCTACGGAGATAGTAGTCGAATCCTTCTCTACGGACACACCTGATCACTTCCACAGCTTCTTAATTAGGGATTCAATGTAGCCCGCAACCCTGTATAGCTCAACATAACCAGTTATTGTATCCCCTTCCCGTTCCGATGTCTGAGTTAGTGCTGACTGCAGGAACTCGCGTAGTACCTGCGCGTTTACGTCGAGAGCCGCTATCCTCAACCTATTACCTTCCCTAATCTCCATTCCCTCATGAACCCAGCCTTCCTTCCTCGCCAATTCCCTTAGTTGATCGTCATTGACTATATATGCGGGTCCTTCTATGGTTCCGTACATTCCGCTGGACTGGTACTCTGTTCCCCAGGATGCGAACCTGGAGAAACGAATAAACCCTAGCAGGTCCTTGAATATCTCTGGGACGCCGGTTGAGTAGCATATTACGGCGGTAGCGTACACGTTGTTCTCCAACGCCCTATCTGCTGCGCGCATTAGGTTCGCTAGGCACCATCTCAGTTCCTGAGCTCTCTCTAAATTATTGATGGTGTGCATCTTAGCTGCTATTCTACCTACATTAGCTATAGCGGCGATGTCGAGTAAACCTCTGTCGAGAGCGAGTGCCATGAATGTGGCTGTGTTAAGCACGTGATCCAGTCTTGGTACATCGAGTAGTACCTTAACCTTAGCCTCAGTGTTAACACGGCGTAACTCATTAAGTGATTCGTACGCGAGCAACGTGTCCTGTGATGATTCACGGGCAACTATGTTTACTTCTTTAAGATCCTTAGTGATTAGCGACTTGATCTTCGCTAACGTATCGTGGTGTGTGTCGCCTTTAATCAAGTCTATCCAGAACGCTGTGTCTGGTATCCCCTTAGTCGAGAAAAAGTAAATGTTCTTGGATTCATACTGCGTTCTAGATTCTTCTTCATTACCAAAAAGAATCACGATGCTCTGTACGTTGCGCGCAATTTCCTCCATGTTAATTACGTGTTGTTTGGGGAGAATTATCATTGTATCATAGTCCACTAAATCTACCAAGGAGAATAAGCGGCTAAGCATGTCAATAGCCGTACTCAAGCTACTACCACCTCACCTCTTGAAGAAATGAAGTTCATATTATCAAGAAATAGTAATTCAGAGCTGTTCATAAGTTTGAATACGAGCATACACGCTTTTACAGTACCGCACCGAACAAATACTCGGTTGGTGAGGCTCATTACCTTACACATGAAAGATAGTGTTGTCAATGTTATAAATGGTATCCTTCTTAATTAATGGTAAGTGTGTACAGAACCAACTATTGGGGGAATTAAGTAATGGTGAGTTAGGGGAAGTACTGTTTAAAGATCATTCACTCTATGGGACCCGCGTCTGGATAGCCCTGCCTTAGGCCTTTACCAGCATACGGTTTCAGGCCTTCACCGCCCTTCAGCAGGAGTATTGCTAGGTTTCTTGCATGCTTTCTTGCCCTATCTAGGGCTATTCTAAGGAGTTCGGATTCTTCCTCGCTTTCGTCCTCATGGATAGTTACGTCTATCACGTGTTTGTTCGTTGTTAGTTGAACTAATTGGAGGGCCATGCTGGCGACTATGTACGAGAACTTATCGGTTAGTGTTTTGCCTACCCAGCCGAGCGTTATGACTCCCTCGCACCCCTCCTCCTCAATTAGCTTCTTCGCCGCTACCGGGATGTCCTTTATTCCTGGCACGGTGTACCTAATTATTATGGCGTTTGGTAGTTCCTCCTTAAGCACTCTCTCAGCTTCGGCACCCATATCCACGCGTGCGAAGGTTGTGTCGACTATCCCTACCTTCATGAGATCACATCCTCTAGGAACTTACCTCCCTCGTATATTAGGTCACCGTCAGCGTACACCTTTCCCTTCCTCATGTCCTTGACCATGTCCCAGTGTATTGCTGAGACGTTCTTTCCTCCTGTTTTCGGGTATGATGCTCCGAGCGCTAAGTGTATGGTCCCGCCGATCTTCTCGTCGAATAATATTTCCTTGGTGTACCTCTTAATGTCGTAGTTCAAGCCGAAGGCGGCCTCACCTAACCTTCTAGCACCCTCATCAGTCTCTAGCATTCGCTTAAGGAATTCCTCGCCTTTAATTGCGTGGGCCTCGACCACAGCTCCGCGCTTGAAGACTAGCTTAACGCCTTCGACCTCAACACCGCGCCATACGGCAGGGTACGTGAACGTCACATACCCCTCGGTGGAGTCCTCGTGAGGGCCTGTGAATACCTCGCCTCCCGGCATGTTGTTCTTCCCGTCATCGTTTATCCAGACCCTCCCATCAACCCTTAACGTTAGGTCCGTGTCTTCTGCAACTATGCGTAATTCTGAGACCTTATTGAGGAAGTTCGCTATTCTTTCCTGCCATTCTGCCTGCTTGACCCACTCCGCTATGGGGTCCTCCTTATGCAGTTTGAGGGCCTTGAACACGAACTCCTCATATTCCAGGGGCGACATACCTGCCTCCTGCGCGAGCGCGTTAGTGGGGTAGGCAGTGGCAACCCACCTAAGGCTACCTTCAGCGTCCCTCCTCATGAATATCTCAGTTAGTTTCCTGCGAGCCTGCGACCTAATCTTTATCTTAACAGGATCTACGCTCGCGAGGGGTTTCGTGTGCGTCGGCGATATTATCGAGATGAACACGTCCCCTAGCTCGTAAATGGTTTCCTCAATCTTCGAGTAGTGCCTCAGTAAGTCCTCGTTAGCGTAGCGGTAAAATATTTCACTTAGGACATCATCCCTCGGGTTAAAGAACGGGTAACCTCCTCTCTCAACAACGGCTCGCCACAACTCCCTAACGAGAGGATACGCCGCAAAGCTGGCATTTATAAAGACTTCATCTCCCTTCCTAACACTTGTACAGTAATCTGTGAGTAACTTGGCGAATTTTCGGTACATTATCACCACCTTTTAAGTAAGTAGGGATAAGAATTAATTATTTTTCATCATGTTGGGCTGAATTGCCTAGTAAAGGGATTCGTTGCTATTAGTTACTTTACTATCGTTGTTACTAAAATTCGAAGAAAGTTGTGGTATGAAGTTGGAAAAAGTTTTAAGGGATTCCTTTTAGGCGTGTTATATCCAGCCCCTTAGCTTCATAGCCCTATAGACTCTGTCTACGGCGATTACGAAGGCCGCGTCCCTCATCGTGACTAGCTTGTCTGGGTGCTTGGCCTTAAGCTTCTCCCAGCCGTCCACGGTCTTGTGGAAGTTCCTCTTCATTATCGCAGCTAGCTTCTGCCTCGTCTCCTCCTCGTCCCAGAAGTACCACTGTAGGTTCTCGACCCACTCTAGGTAGGACATCACTACGCCGCCAGCGTTGGCAAGGATGTCGGGCACGTCCGCTATGAAGTCCTTCCTCTGATACAGTATCTTCTCGGCCTCGGGCGTTACAGGGCCGTTGGCTGGCTCGACGATGAGCCTGGCCTTGACCTTATTCACGTTCTCCTTGGTTATCACGTTCTCAATGGCTGAGGGCATGAGGATGTCACAGTCCACGAATAGCGGGGCGCTAGGGTCGGGTATCTTCTCGCCCTTCGGGTAGTTGATGACCTTCCTGGTCTCGTTCTTTACCTTCATCGCTAGCTCCACGTCAATTCCGTTCGGGTCGTACACAGCGCCTGAGGTATCGCTAATGGCGACGATCTTAGCTCCCCACTTCGAGGCCCAGTAAGCAGCCCACTGACCAGCGTTGCCGAAGCCGTGAATCGCTATCCTCTTGCCCTCAAACCCGTCCATCCACCTTTCGGCAGCCTCTTTAGCAATGACGACAGCGCCGAAGCCTGTGGAGTACATCCTGACGGGGTTGCCCCAGAGCTCCGGCGGCTTAGCTGTGAACACGCCGGGCACGTTGTAGCCCTTAAGCTTGCTGAACTCGTCAACCATCCAGATCATTATCTGCGGGTTAGTGTTCACGTCGGGTGCAGGGATGTCCTTCTCAGGACCGATTATGGGGGCTATGGCCCTAGCGTAGCCCCTGCTGAGCTGTTCTAACTCACGCATGCTCATCTGCTTGGGGTTGCACCTGACGGCACCTTTACCGCCGCCGTAGGGTATCCCGGCAAGTGAGTTCTTGAGGGTCATACCGGTGGCGAGGGCGATGTCGGTTTCGAGGGTGACCTCGGGGTGGAATCTGATGCCACCCTTGTAGGGGCCTAGGGCGTTGTTGTGTTGGACCCTGTAGCCCTCGAAGACCACGAGCTTGCCATTGTCCATCCTTACTGGTATCTTCACAGTGAGGATCCTGTCGGGCTTGCTTAACATTGTATATACTTCTTCAGGCATGCCGCCTAGATCAACTGCTTCTCTGAGAACTTTCAACATCCATTCTAGATAGGATGCCACGATTAAGCACCAAGTATATATCACGCCGAGTAATTTATACTTTGCTCTACTTGTTTTAATCAATACATACTAGAGCCCTTCATGCTAAAACACATCGTAGTAAGACGGTTTTTAGCAAGCAATGCAATTAAGGTATTAACCAGTTATATCCATCAGGGGTAATGCGGTGTCATGGCTAATACTACTCTAAATAGTATTAATAAGGATGAATGGAAGCGCGTGCTATGCTTTCCCCACCCTAGTGAAGACTGCGTCCGAATTAGGGTTGAGAGATTAGTTAATGCTGGCGTGATAACTCTGCTGAACGAGGGGAAGGAGGACATAGGGGGCCTAAGGGTGTTAGGGAAGGGACACGCATCAGTGGTTATTAAGGCGGTGCTTAAGCCCTCCCTAATCGTCGCCATCAAGGTGAGGCGTACCGACTCCAAGAGGGACTCACTCAGGCTTGAGTGTGAGGTCATGAGGGCTGCATATCCAGTAGCGCCTAAGGTATATCGTTGTGAGGACGACTTCATTATAATGGAGTACGTTGACGGTGCCCCCATCGGTGAGGTCATGGATAAAGTCATAATGGAGGGTTGCGGTAGTGCTTTACCGCTGGTTCTGAAGGTGCTTGGGGCTGCGAGGTACTTAGACCTCGTGGGTGTTGACCATAAGGAACTCTCACTGCTTAGGGAACATGTCTTAGTAACGAGGGATGGGAAGGTGAGGGTGATTGACTATGAGAGCGCCTCCCTTAGTGAGGCATCCTGTAACGTATGCAGGGTGTGCTCATGGTTCATTTACAGGTCAGCCTTCGGTAGGGAGTGCTGTAGGGACCCCGAGCGCTTGAAGACGGAGCTAAGGGAGGTTCTGAGGAGGTATAAGGCTCGAGCAACGGATAATGCATTCAAGGCAGTGATTAGCACGATCACAAGATTCTGCTCCGCAGGGTCTCCTAAGCTACGAGATTAACGCAACCATTAAGTTAGGGCCCACGCGTCCTTCCTGAAGGGCTTTCCTAATCGGTTCGATGTCTCTCCCGCTGAGACTGTCACGTAATTTAGATAGTGCCAGTAGGTCGTCCTCTGTGAATGGCCCGTCTCTTACTATTAGGAGTCCGCACTCCGTGGATATTATTGCTGAGCCTAGCCCGCCCTCGAAAAGCAGGTTAATCAGGCTCTTCATGTCGTGCGGTGAGGGAGTGCATCCTCTGGGATGAGTATGCGCGCTCAGGGACGCCTTGACGTTAGGGATCACTACCCTGTCCCGCTCCCCCTCGAGGAGGGCGGCTGAACCATTCTGCAGGATCACCAGCATATACTCCACTTCAGTTAACGCGCACTTCAGGGCGTAGGGTGCGAGCGTGGACGTCACCTCCTTGGCAATGAGTTCCCGCGCCCTCCTGTACAGCTCCCGAAGCCCCCGCCCTCCCTTACCTGGGACGAACTCGTACTCCTTAACTAAGCCATACTCCACGGCCTGATCTAGTTCGAAGCCCTCTTCCGGGAATTCCTCGCAGTCACTGCAGTACAACATTAACCTGCCGCCGGAGGCTTCAGGAAGCTCAACGCCTACGGACCCACACCCATACTCAGCGATGATAGACTCCACACCATTAATCACCAGGTTAAGCAGTGCTATCTCCCTAGTTCTTGATGACGTGACCTCAAACGCGGCCTTGCGATTTGGTTGCATTGCCCACACCTTAGCATGTTGTATTATCATTGAGTTTATGAATGTGAGCTAAAACGGTTAACGCGGCATGCTCTGCAGTAACATAACTCAATATAATCGCTGGGCAGTTTAATCTTGGGGTGCGGTATTGGATACCTCAAAGGATTACCGCATATTACTTGCGGAGGATGCTCTGCGGAGGCTCGACAAGAGAGTTAAGTCGTGGTCGCTGAGTTACCCGATACATAAGAATAAAGTTCTTAACCTTCTGCGTGAGGTGAACGGATACCTTCAAGCGATCAAGCACTCATACCTACCGCTTCAGTACCTCCTTAAGTACGAGCCACTATCTAAGCTGACGGAGGTCGCCCGCAAGCTCTCGACAGAGCTCCTCCCGCCTAAAGAGGTTAGGGTTGAGGGTAGGTCGAGGTTCCTCCTAGCCGAGATAAAGTACTCCCTACTCCAGCTACTCAACCTGAGGGCAAGGCTGGCTTTAGGGGAGGAGAACCTGCCCGAAAACGCCGTGGATATTGTGGCGGTGGAGGTTGTTTCCGTGATGAGGCATCCTGAGGCGGAGAGGCTCTACGTGACTAAGGCTGGGACGGAGAAATTCGGGTTAACCATAGTTACTAACATACTAAATATTAAGAAAGGTGAGGTCAGGGCAGCCGCGATCCTACCTCCCCAGGAGTTCTTCGGCGTCGTGAGTGAGGCGATGTACTGTAGCGACCCACTACCGAAAGAGATGCTGGGGAAGAGACCGCCGCGCGACGCCATACAAGTATCTGAAGTAACGAGGGTTGTCGAAGCAATAGTTAGGGGCAGTAAGTAAGGGCTCAGACAGCCACCGCCTCCTCACGAACTCAGCGGTCGGGACTGCTCATTAATTAGTCATCACTGCCTACGGTATAAGGTAGCTAGTATCTGAATAAAAGCATCTGCTGGCTTAAGTATGGATCAAGCTGAGCAGCTCTCTCAAGCAGGGCGGACGCAACCCTAATGACGAAGTTCTTTCCTGAGCGTGAGTAGT
>JALWZB010000088.1 GCA_027002995.1 Desulfurococcales archaeon | reverse complement strand
CCTGAAGGTAGATTACGCTATCGTGAGGGGGTGGTGGAAGGACACCGGGACGCCGGAGGATATATTGGAGGCTAACCGCCTGCTCCTAGACCACAAATACTGTGAAGCCGTCGTTAAGGGTGAGGTGGAGGAAGGAGCCAGGGTTGAGGGCCGAGTGTATGTCGAGGAGGGAGCACTAATCAAGGGCGGCAGCGTCGTCAGAGGGCCAGCATACATTGGTAAGGGAACCGTCATAGGGCCGAACACCTACGTCGGCCCCTACACGAGCGTCGGGGAGGGCTGCAGGCTCACTAACGTGGAGGTGGAGAACAGCGTCATAATGGATAACGTCACGCTGGAGGATTTAGGGGAGAGGATAGTCGACAGCCTCATCGGGGCGAACGCCAAGATCACGCGAGGAGATAGGAGGCCGAAGGGAATCAGGCTAATCGTCGGCGAACACACCGTGATCAAGTGGTAGGGGGTGGGGCAAGGCGTGAGGTACCTCATCACCGGCGGGGCAGGCTTCATGGGAAGTAACTTCACCCGATACATACTAAGGAAATACAGCGACGCAGTAGTCTTGGTCTATGATAAACTCACCTATGCCGGCAGGCTCGAGAACCTCCACGACGTGAAGGACGACCCCAGATTCAAGTTCATCAAGGCAGACATATGCGACGAGGAGCAGCTAGTGAAGGCGGTTAAGGAATTCCAACCCGATGCAATAATAAACTTCGCGGGGGAAACACACGTGGACCGTAGCATCAATGAGCCAGCACCCTTCCTCAAGACAAACGTCTTAGGCGTGTTCAACATACTTGAAACCGCTAGGAAGCTGGAGACGCCGTTAGTAGTTCATGTCAGTACTGACGAAATTTATGGCAATCTCTGGGGTAAGGAGCCGGCGGATGAGGAAGCCCCCTTCAGGCCCAGTAGTCCTTACTCGGCGAGTAAGGCTTCCGGTGATCTGCTCTGCCAGTCCTACTGGAGGACGTATAGGTTGCCGGTGATTATTGTGAGGCCTTCGAACAATTACGGCCCGTATCAGTTCCCTGAGAAGTTCATACCGAAGACCATCATACGCGCGCTTCACGGCAAGCCCATACCGATCTACGGTAGGGGCGACCAGGTGAGGGACTGGCTGTACGTTGAGGACTTCGCTGAGGCGATGGACACAGTGATTAACAAGGGTTCTAAGGGCGAAGCGTACAACGTGCCCGGGTTCAACGAGAGGAGGAACCTTGAGGTGGTGGAGACCATACTTAAGCTGATGGGTAAGCCTAAGTCACTGATAAAGCACGTAGAGGATCGGCCAGGGCATGACAGGAGGTACGCCATGCGGGGAGACAAGATACTGGCGCTGGGATGGAGGCCAAGGACGCCGTGGGTCGAGGGCCTCGAGAGAACCATTAAGTGGTACATTGAGAACGAGTGGTGGTGGAGGCCCTTGCTAAGCGACGATTATTTTCAACTAGACACCCCGTGGAGGAAGGGGTGAGCCTTGCGATGAAGGTCCTCGTAACCGGTGCGAGCGGCCTGCTCGGCAGTAGGCTCGTTGGGGAGCTACTATCCAAGGGCTATGAGGTGATAGCGCTACATAATCGGAACCCCGTTCCGGTGAGGCATGAGAGGCTGGTTAAGGTGAGGCTAGACATAGCTGACGGGACCCTGCTGGAGGACCTTATCCTGAGGGTGAGGCCCGACGTAATAGTTCATGCGGCAGCCTACACGGACGTTGATGGGTGTGAGCGGGATAGGGTGCGTGCTTGGAGGGTGAATGTGGGGGCCACACGCAGAATCGTGCGTGCCGCCCGCGTGGTTAAGTCGCACCTAATCTACGTCTCGACCGACTACGTGTTTGATGGAGAGAAAGGAATGTACAGGGAGGAGGACACCCCCAACCCAATAAACTACTACGGACTGACAAAACTTGTCGGGGAGGAGCTGGTGCGGGCAAGCGACCTCCTCCACACCATAGTCAGGCCAAGCACGATCTACGGTGTAGGTGGGAGTAAGAAGAGCTTCGCAGAGTATGTAGCCGAAAAACTGTCCCGTGGGGAGAGAGTGTACGCGCTGGTAGACCAGTACGTCTCACCAACGCAGAGCACCCTACTAGCAAAGGCTGTGGCGGAGATAGTTGAGATGAGGTTCATGGGGACCCTACACGTAGCTGGGGAGCGGATGAACCGCTACCAGTTCGCGGTCAAGGTGGCGGAAGCCCTAGAGCTGCCTGCGGAGTTAATAGAGAAAGCAAGCATCATAGACATGAAGCACTGGGTAGCTAAGAGGCCAAGGGACTCAAGCCTAGACACGAGCAAGGCTAGGGCCCTACTCAAGACGAAGTTCCATGACACCAACCTAGCTATGGAGCTGTTCAGGAAGGAATGGCTGGGAGGCAAGGGTAGGTGAGGACACCATGCCCTTGAAGGGGAAGGTCAAGGAACTCTGGCTACCCGGCATGAGGTTAGCTGAGATAGAGAGGTTTATCGACGAGCGAGGCGCGTTCCACGAGCTCATGAGGAGTGACTGGAGAGAACTCCTAGGAGATGACGCTATAGTCCAGGTAAACCTGTCCATAACCTACCCAGGGATAATACGTGCGTGGCACCGCCACCTACGCGGACAAACAGACTACTTCTTCGTGGCTAGGGGCTCAGCAAAGATATGTGCCTACGACGATGAAACCCAACACCTCGTGGAGGTCGTGCTAAGCGACGCTAAGCCACAAATACTGAGGGTGCCGGGACACTACTGGCACGGATTCAAAGCACTAGGAACGGAGCCGACGCACCTAATATACTTCACGACGAGACTGTACGACTACCAAAACCCGGACGAGCAGCGAAGGCCATGGAATGACCAAACAATAAAACCCAAGAAAATCAACGGCAAAACAAACGACCCAAGATGCAACAAACCATGGGACTGGAACTACCCACCACACAAATAATTCACCTGCAACCCCCAGCTAAAACATGATTAAGTAGCTAGACCCAATCAGTAATCCCTAAAACACACAGCCACTCTAAACCAAGCAGTATTCCTCGAAAGAACCTGCCTAAGGTCCAGTAAAATAAGGAAAGCTATGGAAACTGAGCCACACAAACGCAAACTAATCACCGCTGATCCGCCACTTTAACTCGACTAAGTACTCTCACCACCTCTGTCTTACGCGTTCCCTATCTTACCAAGATAAAGGTAGGGGATGATCTATGGGCAGCTGCCTGCAGGTTGTGGTGAGGGATTACTTTATTGTTCTTAGGTCTATGGCTTGTATTTCTAGTTCGTTTGAGTGTGTTATGATGTATTTGTCGCTTGTTAGTAGTGGTAGGTTGTAGTGCTTGGCTGTCGCGACGTGGTATGAGTCGAAGTAATGTAGTTTTCTTGGGCCGCCGTGTTCTGCGTAGTACCTTAGTGCTTGGGCCACTATTTTAGGGTTTAGTGGCAGTGGTTTGTGGGGGATTTTCGATGCTGCGTTTATGAACTCGATGACCTTACTTACTGGTACGCCATTACTTCTGAGCATTGATACTATGTCATCGTAAATTTCTGAGGAGACGTAAGCCGTGACCGTGCCCGCAACTATGCTTTCAATAACCCTCAGGCTGTGCTTGAATAAGCCGTCACCGATGAGGTAGGATATGAATACGTCGGCGTCGAGCAGTACGTTCTTGGGTAGCGAAGTCATATCCCTCTCCCACTCCTCACGTACTCCTCCTGCCTCTCCTCGAGCTCCTCCATGCTCCTGTACTTGAGTAGATCCTTGAACTTACCGGCCAGCTCTAGGACCTCGCTGGTTACCGGCTTCAACACTATGCTACCGTCACTCATCAACTCCACAGTAAATAACCTAGCCTTAACCCTCCTCCTAACATCCTTCGGTATGAGTACCCTACCACGGTCATCCATGGAAACCATCGACCTACCACCCACAACCCACACCAATAAAAACTAAAATCCCAAACCATAAATACCTTATTCTCCCACAACCCACAAACAATTCAGAACCCCTGAAAAACAATTCCCTAAACCATACCACGCGTGCTTAGGCTTACGGTGCAGGGACTCTTGAACAGGGAATCCCTTGCTGGCGAGTAGTTCTGCTTTGCTCTCTCCTCACGATGCTGCTGGTGTGAATGGGGGCACTACCTGGGCTACCCGTGGGTAGGGCCCCGCTTAAGGAGGGGAATGATGTGGGACAGTCACGATAGATAGTTTCGAGCCCCGTGTGTTTTGAATGGGGTTTCTTGGGTGGGGCGTGCTGTAAACGTTTATGGGTGTCGTATTACGTACTGTATTACGGTGGGTTCGTATTGGTGAGCGTGGTTATTTCTGTGAGGATCCCTAAGGAGCTGAAGGAGAGGCTTGAGAGGCTCGATGTTAATGTTAGTGAAGTCGTTCGTGAAATGCTTGAGAGGTATGTTGAGGAGGTTGAGGGGAGGATTCTTGCAGAGAGGTTGAGGAGGCTTCACGAACGCCTAGCCGGGAGGGTGGATCCTGCCCTCATAGCTAAGCTTGTGAGGGAGGATAGGGTGAATAATCAACCCACACCCTCCTAGGCCTTCTTTCTCGTAAACTTTATTTGTTTACGATTAGCTGTTTACTTGGGTGTATTACTTTGAGTGTTGTTGTGAGTGTTAGGGTTCCGAGGGAGCTTAAGGAGGAGGCTGAGAGGCTTGGGATAAGGGTGTCTGAGGTCCTTAGGAGGGCTCTTGAGGAGGAGGTTAGGAGGCGTAGGCTCGAGCTACTGAGTAAGGAGCTTGACAAGGTTAGTGAGGTGCTGGAGAAGATCAATGTGAAGCGTTTCGTGAGGCACGTGAGGGAGGATAGGGAAGGTAGGTGAGTAATGGGTAGGGGGCTACTCTTCGATGCTTCCTCACTAATATACGCTCTTAAGCTTAGGAGACCTGACATACTCATCAGTAACTACATCCAGTGGCTAACGATCTATGAAGTAATTAACGGGCTGTGGAAGGAGGCACGCTTAATCAAGTCAATAACGACTGAGGACGTCATCACCATGATACGGGTATTAAGGGATGTGACGAAGTACATGAACGTACTAAGCCCGCAGGGATGCGAGGAGGAAATACTGAAGACAGCCCTAAAACTCGGGATAACGGCGTACGACGCATCCTACGCGGTACTCGCTAAGAATAACGACCTAACCCTAGTGACGGAGGATAAGGAACTGAGGGAGAAGGCAGGTGACGTGGTCGAGGTCAAGACCTTGGC